>NZ_JAINFC010000029.1 GCF_020740835.1 Streptomyces sp. UNOC14_S4 | reverse complement strand
GGCGTTGGCGAAGTCGACCTGCGTCTGCGAGATGGACACCCCGTCGACCCGGCAGCCGAAACGGGCGTTGGCCATGATGCTCGTGCCGCCGCGCCCGCAGCCCGCGTCCAGCAGCCGCTGCCCGGGCGCGATCGGGCCGAGGTGGTCCAGGAGCACGTCGGCCTGCGCCGACTCCAGCCGGTGCAGCTCCTCGGTGATCCGCGCGTCCCGGGTCTCCTCGGGGCCCTCCAGCACGGAGGGGTCGTAGTCGCCGAGCCCGTAGTGGTGGTGGTAGAGGTCGTCGACCTCGCCCAGCCGCAGGTTCACCGGGTCCTTCTCGTTGTTCCAGTAGTCGGCGACCGCCTGCTGATACGCGGTACGCAGGACGGCGGCGGGGGCTTCCGGAGTCATGGTCATGATGGATACTCCTTACAACGTGCCGATGACTGCAGGACGTTCGGGGGTGTCGCCGGTGCAGGGCGCTGCACCGTGGGCGTTCACATGGGGGCGCGGCGGAGAACGCCCCGTACGGCGGGGCGGACGTTCACCGGTCGGCCCGGCCGTCTGCCGCGGGGCCGGGCTCAGGCGCCGGAGGCGTGGGCGACCTCGACGTTCTCCAGGACCCCGAGCGCGTCGGGCACCAGGACGGCGGCCGAGTGGTACGTGCTGACCAGGTAGGAGATGACGGCCTGGTCGTTGATGCCCATGAACCGCACGTTCAGGCCCGGCTCGTACTCGTCCGGGATCCCGGACTGCCGCAGCCCGACCACACCCGAGGCCTCCTCGCCGGTACGCATCGCCAGGATCGAGGTGGTGCCCTGCTCGGAGACCGGCAGCTTGCCCAGCGGATAGATCGGCACGCCGCGCCAGGCGGGGATGCGGTGGCCGTTGACATCGGCGTCGCCGAAGTAGAGGCCGCGCTTGTTGCACTCGCGGCCGAAGGCGGCGATCGCCTTCGGGTGTGCGAAGAACGCCTTGGTCTGGCGGCGCATGCTCAGCAGCTCGTCGAAGTCGTCCGGAGTGGGCGGCCCGGACCGGGTGGAGATGCGCTGTGCGTAGTCGGCGTTGTGCAGCAGCCCGAAAGTGCGGTTGTTGACCAGCTCGTACTCCTGGCGCTCGCGCAGCGCCTCGATCGTCAGTCGCAGCTGCTGCTCGACCTGGTTCATCGGGTCGTTGTAGAGATCGGCGACCCGTGTGTGCACCCGCAGGACCGTCTGGGCCACGCTCAGCTCGTACTCGCGCGGTTCGAGCTCGTAGTCGGCGAACGTGCCCGGCACGACGGGCTCCCCGGTGTGGCCGGCGGCCAGTACGATGTCGGCCTCGCCGCGTTTGTTCTGCGGGAGCTCCCTTTCGGCCTGGCGGCGCTGTACGTGCTTGCGCAGCCGCTCGCTCCGCCTCGCGACCTCTCCGTACGCCTGCCGGGGCAGCGCCAGCACCGTGCACGCCGTCAGCGCCCGCGCTGTGAACTCCCACGCGCCGGGCTCGTCCGACACCACCTGTCCACCGAAGAACCCGCCGTCGGCGAGCACCCCCTGACGCGACTCGGCGCCGTATTTCCCGGTACCGGCCTTCTCCACCTTGCCGTGCGCGATCAGGACGACCTGGTCCGCTGGCTGCCCGGCCTGCGCCAGGACCTCGCCCGGCTCGTACTCGCGCTGCTCGAACCGGCTGGCCAGGGCCTGCAGCACCTCCGGCTCGTCGAAACCGCGCAGCAGCGGAAGTTCTCCCAGCTCCGCCGGTACGACCCTGACGTCCGCCCCTTCCTGGACGAAGGTCACCCGCCCGTCGCCGACCGCGTAGGCCAGACGCCGGTTGACCCGGTACGTACCGCCGCCGACCTCCACCCAGGGCAGCGTCCGCAGCAGCCAGCGCGAGCTGATGTTCTGCATCTGCGGAACGGTCTTGGTGGTGGTCGCCAGATTCCGCGCGGCCGCGACGCCGAGGCTCAACTGCGCCCGGCCTGCGTCTCCTTCGCCCTGCTCAGATTGGTTCGGCGTCACTGCACTCGTCATTCCGGTCCCTTCCGATCAACGTGGGGGCGCACGGCACGCACGGCTCCCGCGGTGGGCCGGGCACGCTGCCGCAGATGCGCGCCGTCAGTGAAGCAGCGGGCAAGAATGCTGGTCGAGGGTAGCGGAACGTGCACTATCAGTTTGCGCCACCGGATGCCGCTCGGAAGCCGCGCCCGAAGGTCATCGACTCACTGCGGCAGCGGAATCCGCCACTGCTGAGGATGGCCTGATCTGCGCGAACTGATGTCCCGCTACCGTTCAGTAGGGCGAGAGGAGGCGGGTCCGGGCGACGTCATTGCGCCATCTGCTGCCTGGCCGCCGGACAGTCGGCCGACGGACCGGCGGCTCTCGAGCCGGCAGGCGTGACCGATTCACTCCGACGAGTGAGTGATGTTGTTGAGCATGTGACAGAGCCGCACGTCAGGTCCATGAGCGAAGGGGAGGACCCTTGTTGCCGCTCCACGGACCGTGCTATCCCTTCGGCGACGACGGAGCCAAGACACGTGCCTGTGAACGGAGTTGCGGATGACATTGCCGACCCCCCACAAGGTCGATGCGCCTGAGGCGGCCGTCGGCTCTTCCCGTCTCCTGGCCCGGCTGCTGTCCGGACCGACCGGCATCGGGACGAACTCCCTGCGTCTTGCGGCAACCTTGGAGGAGGGCGCGGCCCCGGCCGCGGAAGCCCTGCCGGCCGCCGTCACCTCCCCGGCGGTGTCGCAGCCGGCGTCGCAGCGGATCGAAGGCCTTTACTGCCCGCCGGCCGTACGGGACGACCGCGGGCTGGCCGACGAGGTCAACGCCCGGCTCGTCGAGTGGGCCGAGAAGGAAGTGGAACTCTACCCGGGCACCGAGCTGAGGGAACCGCTCGTCGGCTTCGACGCGGGGCGGTCCGTGGTCCTGTGCCACCCGGACGCGCCCGGCATCGACCACCTCATGGCCGCCGCCCGCCTCCTCATCGCCGAGAACGCCGTGGACGACTACTTCTGCGAAGCGGAGTACGGCGGCAGCGCGGACCGGCGCGGCGCGGCGCTGGCCGTCGCCCAGGCCGCGATCGACCCCGCGCACAACACCCCGCGCTACGAAGCCGACTGGCGGGCGGGGATCGAGGCCCACCCGGCCCTGCGTTCCATGCGGTCGGCCATGGACTACTTCTACGCCCTGGCCACCCCGGCACAGGCACACCGCTTCCGGCACGACATCGTCAATCTCTACCTCGGGTACAACGCCGAAGGCGACTGCATCAGCCAGCACCGCACGCCCGCCGTGTGGGAGTACCTGGTGCAGAGGCAGTTCAACAGCTTCCGCCCGTGTCTGACCCTCACCGACTCCATCGGCGCCTATGAGCTGCCCGCCCATCTCTTCGCGGAGCCCGCCGTACAGCGCGCCGTCGCACTGTCCTCCAACGCCACGACCCTCTGCAACGACCTCTACTCGCTGCGCAAGGAACAGGCCAGCGGGCGCTTCCACTACAGCCTGCCCACCGTGATCGCGGCCGAGGAGGAGTGCTCCATCGACGACGCCTTCCAGAAGGCGATCGAGGTCCACAACGAGATCGTCCACCTCTTCGAGGAACAGGCGGCCGCGCTCTCCGTCGCCAATCCGGTCGTCGGCCGCTTCATGGCCGGACTGTCGAACTGGATCGGCGGCAACCACGAATGGCACGCCGGGAACGTCGGCACCCGCTACGCGACCTCTCCCTGAGGGGCGCGTTCGTGGCGACGGGTGAATGTCCGGCGTCGTCGCGCCGGTGTTCCCGGAGGCTCAGTGCTTGGGCAGGCCGCCCAGGAAGTCCAGCAGGGCGGAGTTGACCTCTTCCGGCCGTTCCTGCTGGATCCAGTGGCCGCAGCCGGGAAGCGTGATGCTGCGGTGGAGGGCGGGGAGGATACCGGGCAGCGCGGACAGCAGCTTGTCCATGCCGGGGAAGGCGGTCACCAGGTCGCGGTCCCCGGTGATGAAGAGCGCGGGAACGTCGATGCCCAGCCCTTCGAAGGGGGCGAGCAGTTCCCAGTTGCGGTCGATGTTGCGGTACCAGTTGAGGCCGCCGGTGAAGGCCCGCTCCCCGTGCCCGGCGTATTCGCGGGTGAAGGCGGCGATGTCCGCCCGGCTCAGCCAGGGCGGCAGTTCCCCGGGCTCCGGCATGAGATCCAGGATGCCGCCGCCCTCGGGCACGACGCCGGGCCGCGGCGGATCGGTGAACGGACTGTCGCCGGAAGCGGCGGTCAGGAAACGGCGGAAGGTCGATTCCAGGTCACGGGCCAGCTCGGTATCGGCGACGCCCGGCTCCTGGAAGTAGTTCTGGTAGAAGCCGTCGCCCAGGGCGGCCCGCAGCACCGGCAGCGGCCGGACCGGACCGCGCGGCGTGGGCGGGACGCTCAGTCCGGCCACCCCGCGCACCAGGTCGGGACGGAGCCGGGCGGTCGTCCAGGCGACCGGTGCTCCCCAGTCGTGGCCGACGACCACCGCGCTGTCCGCGCCCAGTGCCCGGATCAGGGCGACGACGTCCCCGGTCAGGTGCATGATGCTGTAGGCGGCCGGGTCCTCGGGCCGCTCGCTGCGGGCGTAGCCGCGCTGGTCGGGGGCGACCACCCGGTAACCGGCCTCGGCCAGTGGGCCGAACTGATGACGCCAGGAGTACCCGCACTCGGGAAAGCCGTGCAGCAGGAGGACCAGCGGGCCCTGCCCCTGTTCGGCGATGTGCAACCTGATGCCGTTCACCTCGACGAAGCGGTGTTCGAGGGTGGTTGTCACCGGTGCCTCCTGACGGCCGGGGTCGCGGTTGCCATGGCGCCCGGCCCACTCTACGGGCGGGGCGCCCGTGCGTCAGCCACGGGGGAGAGGGCTTTCCTGGTGCCGCCCCCTGCCCCGTGTGGTTCACCCGTCGTCGCCCCGGCGCCGCGCGGACGTCCGCCGGCCGACGGCCGCCTCTGCTACTTCTCGCACAACGCCTTGTCCAGCAGGTTGTACATCTGTGCGACAGGGGGGTTGGTGGTGAGGTGGGCGTTGGTCACCACAGAGGCGTGGCGGCCGTCTTCGGTGACCAGGGTTTCCGTGTAGTAGCCCGGGACCATGCCGTCGTGTCCCCAGGCCACGCCGCCGCAGGGCAGGGTGTGGCGGATCAGCCCGAGCCCGTAGGCGAGCGGGGAGCCGGGCGCTCCGACGGCGACGGTCTTCTCCGCCTCGGCCAGCGTCGCCGGCGAGACGACCTTGCCGGCGGCCAGCGCCTGGTAGAAGGCGGTCAGGTCCTGCTGCGTCGAGATCATCGCTCCGGCGGTGCTGAAGATCGACGGGTCGTAGCCGATCACGTCGGTCCAGAAGTACAACGGGCCGACGCGGACACCGTGGTAGCCGTGCACGGCCGGGTCGGGCAGCGAGCGGTCGCCGGGGGCCGGGAAGCTGGTCCGGGTCAGGCCGAGCGGCTGGATGATCTGCTCCGTGACGGCCTGGTGCACCGGCTTGCCGGTCGTCTTCTCGATGAGCATTCCGAGGATCAAGTAGTTGGCATTGGAGTACTGCCACGTACCGGGCTTGGAGGCCGGGGGCTGCTTGAGCGCCTGCCGTACCAGCACGTCCAGCGCGTAGGACCCGTCCGGGTTGGCGGGGGGCGGGTTGAGCAGCGGCGGTTCGTACGCCGGGATGCCGCTGGTGTGCTGCAGGAGCTGGCGCACCGTGATGGCGTTGCCGTCGTATCCGTTGCCGTCGACGACACCCGGCAGGTACTGCTCGATCGGTGCGTCGAGGGATATCTTCTTCGCGTCGACCAGCCGGAGCACCGTCGCCGCGGTGAAGCTCTTGGTCTGGCTGCCGATACGGTAGCGGTCGGTCGGCGTGACGGGCGTATTGGTGTTGATGACGGCCGTTCCGGTGGAGAGGTTCCAGGAACCCGTGCTGTCACCGGCGTAGATGCCCGCGCCCGGACCGGCGGCTGCCTGGAACGTCTTCAACGCCGCCAGTGTGTCGGCATGGTCGGCGGCGGGCGCGGCCTGCGCCGCCGCGGGCAGTGCGAACACCGCCGCACACGCCAGCCCGAGCACGGCCGACAGCTGTGTCCTTCTCGACTTCCCTGCCATGGATCCTCCTGGGCCCGGGGTATTCCGGGGTATTTAAGGAAAAGCCCTGCCCTGTCCGGTTCGTATGTGGTGGGGGTGCGGCCCTGCGGCCGCCGGATCCGTACGGTAGCCATGGGGCGCCGTGCGAAGACTCCGGAACGATGCGGATTGACGGAGACTTCGTCGCTGACGGTGTTCCGCCCCGCGCCGGGGCGGAACACCCGGGTGGTCGTCAGCCCTTGAGCCGGGCCATCCATGCCTCGACCTCGTCCGCCTGCCGCGGCAGCGCGGCCGAGAGGCTCTCGTTGCCGTCCTCGGTGACGAGGATGTCGTCCTCGATGCGGACGCCGATGCCGCGGTACTCCTCCGGCGCCGTCAGGTCGTCCTCCTGGAAGTAGAGGCCCGGCTCCACGGTCAGGCACATGCCCGGCTCCAGCGCGCCCTCGACGTACATCCGGGTCCGGGCCGCGGCGCAGTCGTGCACGTCCAGGCCGAGCATGTGGCCGGTGCCGTGCATGGTCCAGCGGCGGTGCAGCCCCAGCTCCAGGACCTTCTCCACGTCCATGTCGCCGAACAGGCCCCACTCGACGAGCTTGGTGGCGAGCACGCGCTGGGCCGCCTCGTGGAACGCGCGGTACGGGGCACCCGGCTTCACCGCCGCGATGCCGGCCTCCTGGGCCTCGTACACCGCGTCGTAGATCTTGCGCTGGAGCGGGGTGAACCGGCCGTTGACCGGCAGGGTGCGGGTCACGTCCGCGGTGTAGAGGTTGCGGGTCTCCACGCCGGCGTCGAGCAGCAGCAGTTCACCGTCACGGACCGCGCCGTCGTTGCGCACCCAGTGGATGGTGGTGGCGTGGGGACCGGCGGCGGCGATCGTGCTGTAGCCGACGTCGTTGCCCTCGACCCGGGCACGCAGGAAGAAGGTGCCCTCGATGTACCGCTCCGACGTGGCCTGTGCCCGGTCGAGCGAGCGGACGACGTCCTCGAAGCCACGGGCGGTGGCGTCACAGGCGAAGCGCAGGTCGCCGATCTCGAACTCGTCCTTGACCCGGCGCATTTCGGAGAGGAAGACGCGGAACTCCTCGTCGCGCTCGGCGGTGACCTTGTCGGCGAGGGCCTCCTCGACACCGGCGTCGTAGCCGCGCAGCAGGCGGACCGGGCCGGTGCCCTCCCGGAGGGCGCCGGTGAGCGTACGGACGTCCTCGCAGGGCAGGCCGAGGAGCCGCTCGTTCTCGGTGAGGCTGTTGCGGCGGCCGTCCCACAGCTCGCCGCGGTCGGAGAGCCAGAACTCGCCGCTCTCCCGGTCGGAGCGCGGCAGCAGGTAGGCGGTGGCCTCGTGGCCGCCGTCCGCGCGGGGTTCCAGGACCAGTACGCCGTTCTCCGACTGATCACCCGTCAGGTACGTGTAGTCGGAGGACGGGCGGAACCGGTAGACCGTGTCGTTGGCGCGGACCTTCAGGTTGCCGGCCGGGATCACCAGGCGCTCACCGGCGAATCGGGCGGAGAGCGCGGCACGGCGGCGGGCGGTGTGCCCGGCCTGCGGTATCGGCCGCAGGTCGTGCTGCTCGGTGTCGGCCCAGCCCTGCTTCATGTTCTCGGCGAGCTGCTCGCTCACGCCCCGCTCCAGGCCGTTCTTGCGTTGTTCAACGGCCTTGCTCTCCTTGTCCTCCGAGGTCTTCGGGACCGGTATTTCCTGGCCTGTCTCCGGGCTCTCGAGCTCCTGGCCGTCGAGCTTCCGCTCGGTCACGCCGCCTCCTGAATGTCACTCACGACCGCCTCTGGTCGTGTGCGGTCGGCCGCCATCGTATGGGCGACGCGAGTAATACTCCACCGTGGGTATTCGCGGCACATCGAGGGGTGGCGTTTCTGTCGGCGGCAAGTCCGTCCGATGCGTTCTGCACCAGCGGATTCACCCATTGACACCCCGCGACGGCCGACTCTAGGATCATGGCGAGTGATCACATAGAGCAGGCATAACGGGGGTTCGTGCCGCTGTGTGCACGGCAGTTGGTCGCTGCGCGTGCTGCGGATTCGACGACTTTTCTCGGCCCGAGAACTCCTGGGTTATTTCGATTCATTTTTCCGTGTCGACAGGAGAATTGTGTCCGAGAGCGCGTCGCCGTCGAATTCCGGGCTGGGGTCCTATCTGCGACTGCTGAAATCCCCCGGCGCCGGCGCGCTGGCCTTCTGGGGCGTGGTCGGCAGGTTCCCGATCGCCATGCGTTCCATCGGCTGTCTGATGCTGGTCTCGGCCGTCACCGGATCGCTGGGCGACGCCGGCACGGTGGCGGCGGCGATGCTCGTCTCCCAGGGAGTGGCGGCCCCGTTCCTCGGGCGCCTGGCCGACCGGCGCAGCCAGCGCGCGGTGCTGCTCGTCACCTGCCTGGGGCACGCGGTCGGCATGACGCTGCTGCTGGTGTCGATCGGGCTGGAGCTCCCGCTGTGGGCGATGGTCGCCGCGGCCGTGGTCACCGGGTGCACCTCCGTCTCGTTCACCGGCTTCATGCGGGCGCGCTGGGCGGCGTTCGTCGACCAGGGTGTGCTGCGTACCGCGTACGCCATGGAGTCCGTGCTCGACGACACGATCTTCCTCCTCGGGCCGCTGCTGGTCACGGTGTTGAGCTCGTCGGTGCACCCGGCCGCGGGGCTGGTCGTCTGCGCGGTGCTGACCGTGACGGGCTCGGTCGCCGTGGCGCTGCACCGGCGGTCGGAACCGGCGAGCGCCCATACGCCGGGGGAGCACCGGCAGCGGGCGATCACGGTGCCCGGGGTCTGGGTGCTGATGATCACTTACGCCGGTATGGGCTTTCTGTTCGGGGCGGTCGACGTCACGATGATCGCGTTCGCCGAGGAGCGGTCGGCGTCCGGCCTCAGCGGTGTGCTGCTGGCATTGATCGCGGTGGGCAGCCTCGTCGCGGGGATGGCCTACGGCGCCGTCGACTGGCGTGTGCCGCAGACCAGAATGCTCGCGGTCACCACCTGTGTGCTGACGCTCAGCGCGGTCCCGCTGGCCTTCGCGGGCTCGCTTCCCGTGATGGGCGTCCTGGCGGTCGTCGCGGGTGTCGCGGTCTCGCCCGCCCTGATAGCGGGCAGCACGCTCCTGGAATCGGTTGCTCCGAAGGGTGCCCTGTCCGAGGCGTTCTCGTGGCTCAACAGCTTCGGCGCCCTCGGCATCGCGTCGGGCACGGCCGTCGGCGGGCAACTGGCCGACCTGGGCACGTCCGCGCACGCCGCGTGGGCGGGGGCCGCCGGCGGACTCGTCGCCCTGGTGCTGAGCCTCGTCGGACAGCCGGTGCTACGGAAGGGGGAGTCGGCCGCGCGGCCGGCCCCGGAAACGGCAACAGCAACAGCAACAGCAGGACAGTGAAAACGGGGGAAAGAGTGTGAGCAAGGCGCAATCCCTGTCCGGGCGCGGCGGCATCGGGGGCCTGCCGGTTCCCCGCATCTCGTTCGACGAGTTCCTGGCCTTCGGGCGGGAAGCCCTCATCCGGGCCGACGTCCCGGTGGTCATCACCCTGCCGAAAGGCACCCAGGGCCTGGGCCGCGACGGCGTGGCCGCCCGGCTCGGCGACATGATGGTCACCCTGTTCACCGAGCCGGGCGACAAGCAGAACCCGGAGCGGTGGACCACCAAGGAGATCAGGCTCCGCGAGTTCTTCGAGGACGAGCGGTACATGCACGACCCCGGCACGTGGAACCGCATCGTCTCGAACTTCCGCAACAGCCCGGCCGACGTCAACGCCATCCTCGGCTTCGACGCCGGAAAGCTCTTCGACTACCGCGGCCCCATGAACGCCGCCAACCTGTGGATCAGCCACAAGGGCGTCTTCACCCAGAGCCACTTCGACGAGCTGGAGAACTTCAACGTCTGCCTGGAGGGCAGCAAACGGTTCGTGCTGGCTCCCCCTGGATTCCGGGAGTACTACCCGAGGTCGCTCAGGCACGGGTTCGGCGACAAGTCACAGGTCTTCGACTTCGACGACGTGGACTGGGCGCGTTATCCGAAACTCGCCGCCAAGCTCGCCCAGCGGCGCGAACTGGTCCTGGAACCGGGCGAGATGCTCTATCTGCCGCTCGGCTGGTGGCACCAGGCCGAATCGCTGGACGACATGAACATCAACATGAACTTCTGGCTGCGCGACCCGAAGATATTCCGCCGCCCGTACGTGCTCGGCGTGGCGATCTACACCGCGGTCTACCGGAAGCTCAAGGGCGTCTACAACTACGAACCGGCGGGTACCACGTCATGACCGATCGCCAGACCATCACTCCCACCCACCGGTACCGCAACAACGACAAGCTCATCGGTATCGGCAACGAATTCTGGAACCTGTCGGAGCAGCACGGCCTGGCCGGGATCGTGGCCGACCTCGACGCGCGGACGGGCGTCCTGCGCGCCGCCGAAGGCCACGAGGCCATCCCCGCGGGCCACGAGTTCATCAACTTCAGCTGCTGCTCCTACCTGGACCTCGACTCCCACCCCAAGGTGATCGAGGGGGCCGTCGACGCACTGCGCCGCTACGGCGTCCTCGACCACTGCATCGCCCGCAGCCGGGTCCAGATCCCCGCCATGCAGGAGCTGGAGATCTCGCTCGGCGAACTCTTCGACGCCCAGGTCGTCTGCTCCATCGCCGCCAGCACCGCCACCTTCGGCCTGCTCCCGCTGATCGCCTCCGGCCATCTGGGCAACGACACCAGGCCGTTGATGATCTTCGACAAGAACGCCCACATATCGATGGCCAACGTCAAGCCGGTCTGCGCCGACGAGACCGAGGTCGTCACCTCCCGCCACCACGACCTCGACTTCATCGAGGACATGTGCAAGAAGTACGCCCAGGTCGCCTACGTCTGCGACGGCAGCGACAGCCTGGGCGGCTACGCGCCGGTGAAGGAACTCGCCGAGCTCCAGGACCGGTACGGCCTGCTGGTCTACTACGACGACTCGCACTCGCTGTCGGCATACGGCGAACGGGGCATCGGCTACGTCCGTACACACAACCCGCTCCGGAACGAACGCACCATCACGGTGGTCACCCTCAACAAGGCCTTCGGCACCAGCGGCGCGGCGATCGTGCTCGACGGGCAGTCCAAGGAGACGCTGCGCATCATCGAGCGCTTCGGCGGCGCCCTGAACTACTCCCAGCTCCTGGACACCGCCTCGGTCGGCGCCGGCCTCGCCTCGGCGGAGATCCACCGGACCGGCGAACTGACCACGCTGCAGAACCGCCTCTACCGCAACATCGAGCTCTTCGACTCGCTGATCCACACCGACCAGGGCGGCAGCACCTTCCCGATCCGGCTGGTGCCGATGAGCGACGCGAACGTGATCGAGGCGGGCCGCCGCGTGATCGAGGCCGGGTTCTACGTGTCCCCGGTGTTCTTCCCGATCGTCGCGCGGGGCACGGCGGGCCTGCGGGTCATGATGCGCGCGGGCCAGACCGAGCGGCAGATCCGGGACCTGGGCAAGGTGCTGGCCGAGGTGGGCGCCCGCCCCGCCGGCCCGCTCGCGGACGGGGCGGCCCGGTGAGCGGCCCGGCCCGGGCCGTCCCCCGCAGCATCCTGTACACCCCGGCGCTCTCCCTCGAACAGGTCGTCAAGGCCTGGTCGTACGACGCGGACCTCCACGTGATCGACGTGGAGGACTCGGTCCCGCCGCAGCAGAAGGCGGCGGCCAGGGCCGTGTGCCGGGCAGCCCTGGAGAAGGCCCCCGAGCCGGCGAACGTCGCCGTGCGCGTCAACCAGCTGGGCACCATGGAAGCCGTCCACGACCTGCTGATGCTCGCCGAGTGCCCGGTCAGGCCCGGCTTCGTCGTGATGACCATGGTCGACTCCGCCACCGAGATCACCGTCCTGCGCGACACCCTCGCCTCGGCGGGCGCGCATCCGCAGATCTACGTGACCGTGGAGACACCCCGGGCCGTCACCGCTGTCGACGCGATGGCGGAGGCCGCCGACGGCCTCGTGCTCGGCTCGGCCGACCTGGCCGCCACCATGGGCGTCGAGATCACCTGGGCGAACATGCTTCCGGCGCGGCAGGCGATGGCCATGGCCTGCGCCCGCCACGGCACGGCCTGCATCGACACGGCCAACTTCCGGCTCGGCGAGCCCGCGGCGCTGGCCGAGGAGATCGTCCGCGTCCACGAGCTG
The DNA here is from genome assembly GCF_020740835.1 of Streptomyces sp. UNOC14_S4. GTDB lineage: Bacteria > Actinomycetota > Actinomycetes > Streptomycetales > Streptomycetaceae > Streptomyces. Next base: position 16,974 of record NZ_JAINFC010000029.1, on the reverse strand, counting down.
GGCTTCCAGGGCAAGGTGACCGTACACCCGTCCGAACTGGACGCCATCAACCGCGCCCTGCGCCCCGACCCGCGGGAACTGCGCCGGGCCCGGCGCGTCACCGAGGCCGTGCGGGCGGCCGACGGCGGGGTCGCGCTCCTGGACGGGAACATGGTCGGCCCGCCGTTCGCCCGCATGGCCCGTACGACAGTGGCGCTCGGCGACGCGTGGGCCCAGCGGTTCGGACACCGCGCCCACGGCGCGTGGAGCGACGAGGAGGAGGCGGCCCATGACCGTCCTTGACGACACCACCGACACCACCGACGCCACTGGGATCACCGACGCCACCGATGTCGCACCCCGGACCGTACGCCCCGCCTCCGTCGCCGTCATCGGCACCGGGGCCATCGGCCAGGACCTGGTCAGCAAGGCGCACCGCTCCGAAGCTTTGGAATGCGCCCTGGTGGTCGGCCGCAACCCCGACTCCGCCGGACTCCGGCACGCCGCCGGGCTCGGCCACCCGACGTCGGCGGACGGGATCGACGCGATCCTCGCCGCGCCACAGGCGTTCGACATCGTCTTCGACGCCACCAACGCCATGGCACACGCCGAACACTGGCGGCTCCTCGAACCGCTGGGCACGCTGCTGATCGACATGACGCCCAGCAAGATCGGGCAGATGGTGGTGCCGACCGTCACCGGCATGCAGGCACCGGCGGTGCGCAACGTCAACCTGATCAGCTGCGGCGGACAGGCGTCCGTACCGATCGCGCACGCGCTCGCGGACCGGTTCGACGTGCGGTACATCGAGGTCGTCTCCACCGTGGCCTCCACCATCGCGGGCCGCGCGACCCGGCTGAACCTCGACGAGTACGTGGCCACGACCCGGCACGCCCTCACCGCCTTCTCCGGTGTGCGCGACACCAAGGCGGTCCTCAACATCAGCCCCGCCGTGCCCCCGGCGCCCTTCCGCACGGCCGTCCACGCCCTCGCCCCGGGAGCCGGCGCCGAGGCGGTGCGCGCCGTCGTCGCCGCGGCGGCCGAGCGGGTCCGGGCCGTCCAGCCCGGCTACGAGGTCGTCGCCTGCGAGGTGAACGGCGACCGCGTCACCGTCTCCCTGGAGGTCATGGCGGACAGCGAGGTGCTTCCGCCGTACGCCGGGAACCTGGACATCATCAACTCGGCGGCCGTCATGGTCGCCGAGCAGCACGCTGCCCGGCTCGCGGCAGCCCGGACGGGGGTGGGCCGATGAGCTCCCTGACGATCCACGACCCGACGCTGCGCGACGGCCAGCACGCGGTACGGCACCAGCTCGGCGCCGCCGCGCTGCGCGGGTACGCGCGAGCCGCCGACGCCGCGGGGATCCCGGTGGTGGAAGTGGGCCACGGCAACGGCCTGGGCGCCTCCTCGCTCCAGGTCGGGCAAGCCGCCGTCAGCGACGACGAGATGCTCTCGACCGTGCGGGAGGCGCTGACCACCAGCCGGATGGGCGTCTTCATGCTGCCCGGCTGGGGCACCTCCGCGGACCTGCGCAAGGCGGTCGCGCACGGCGCCGACGTCGTCCGCATCGGCGTGCACTGCACGGAGACCTCGCTGGCCGAGCGCCACCTCGAATTCCTGCGGACAGAGAACGCCGACGCCCACTGCGTGCTGATGATGAGCCACATGGCGACGCCCGCCGAACTGGCCGAGCACGCGGCGCGGGCCGTGGAGTACGGGGCACAGGCGGTCGGCATCATGGACTCCGCCGGCCACTTCCTGCCCGAGGACGTCACCGAGCGGATCGGCGCGATCGCCGGGGCCGTCGACGTGCCCGTGATCTTCCACGGGCACAACAACCTCGGCATGGCCGTCGCCAACTCGGTGGCCGCCGCCAGGGCGGGCGCCACGATCATCGACGGCTGCGCGCGCGGCTTCGGCGCCGGGGCGGGCAACACCCAGCTGGAGGTCCTCGTCCCGGTCCTGGAACGCACCGGGTTCGACACCGGGATCGACCTGTACGGGCTGCTCGACGCGGCCGAGTTCGCGGAGCGGGAACTCATGCCCGCGCCACCGGTCACCGGCTCGCTGAGCATCGTCAGCGGTCTGGCCGGAGTCTTCTCGGGGTTCCGGCACCAGGTGCTCGACCACGCCGGGCGCGCCGGGATCGACCCGCGCGACGTGTTCTTCGAGCTCGGCAGACGCCAGGCCATCGCCGGGCAGGAGGACCTGATCGTCGACGTCGTCGCCGAACTGGGAGCCCGTGAGCACGGCAGGGCCGCATGACGGGGCCACTGATGATCGACGCCGGGGCCATGGCCGGTGAGGAGCGCCTGCTCACGGTGGTCGACGCGCTCGCCGACGCCTTCGCCGATCTCTCGGCGGGCAGGACCTCCTCGCCGTCGCGGACCGTCGTCCAGCACGGCCCGCAGCGGGAGCTGCTGGCGGGGACCGCGGTCTGGGAGCGGCGCGGGGTGGGCAGCGTCAAGATCACCACGCTCACCCCGGACAACCCCGGTCGCGGCCTCCCGCTGATCCATGGCGTCGTGGTGCTGACGGACCTGGGGACCGGGCGGGTCACCGCACTGTTGGAGGGCGCCGAGCTGACCGCCGTCCGCACCGGCGCGGTCGCGGCCCTCGCGACCCGCCTGTGCGCCCCGGAGGACGCCGGGGACCTGGCCCTCATCGGTGCCGGAGTACAGGCCCGGGCACTGGTACGGGCGGTGTCGGCGGTCCGCCCGATCCGCTCGGTCCGCGTGTTCTCCCGCACCCGCGCCCGTACGGAGTCCTTCGCCCAGTGGGTACGGGACACGTCGGGGCCCGCGGTCGAGGTCACCGTGTGCGACACGGCCCGGGACGCCGTGATGGACGCCCCGATCGTCTGCACGGCGACCTCGACCGACGACCGCACGCCGCTGGTGGCGGCCGACTGGGTGGCCCCCGGGGCACACGTCAACGTGATCGGCGGCACCCACGAGGACGCGGTGGAGGTCGAACCGGCGCTGCTCGCCGACGCGTTCGTCGTCGTGGAGGAACGGTCCGCGGCGGTCGAGGAGGCCGCCGAGGTACGGGCCGCGCTCGCCGCCGGGCTCATCGGCGAGCACCAGCTCGTCGAACTGGGCGCGCTGGTGGACGGGGCGGCCGCGGCGGAGGGCCGTACCTCCGTGTTCCGCAGTGTCGGCATGGCCATCGAGGACACGGCCGCCGCCGCGGCGCTCTATGAGGCCGCGGGCGGCTGAGGGACCTCGGGCCGCGCCTCGCGGCAGCGGACCATGAAGGAGCGCTCGAAGACGATCACCGGCTCCCCGGTCGACTTCCTGCCCGTCGTCTCCACCGTGACGATCCCCTGTCCCGGACGGGACGCGGACAGCCGCTTGTGGAGGATCCGGCTCTCGGCGTACAGCGTGTCGCCGACGAAGACCGGGTCCTTCAGGCGGACCTTGTCCCAGCCCAGGTTGGCCACGGCCCGTGCGGAGAGGGCCTGCACGGTCATACCGCCGACCAGACAGAGGGTGATCCCGCTGTTGACGAGCACCCGCCCGTACTCGGCACCCTCGCCGTAGGCGCGGTCGAAGTGCAGCGGGTGCTGATTCATGGTGAGCAGGGTCAGCCAGGTGTTGTCGGTCTCGGTGATGGTCCGGCCCGGCCAGTGCCGGATCAGCATCCCCGGCTCGAAGTCCTCGTAGTCCCCGCCGTGTTCTTCCACGTACTCGTCGCCCTGGACATGGCGCAGCGTCATGCGTCGGTCTCCCCTGTTCGGTACGGCGGTCGCCGGGTGGTGCGACGTACGCTAATCAAGATTCACATCAAGATCCATATCTGGCTCCATACAGCGGACGGATACCGGCCTGAGCTGGGCACACGCCATCCGCACCGAGTTCGGGGTCCCGAGCGGACCGGCACGATACGGGGGAAGACACATGAACGCGCTGGTGGAGATCCACAGACAGACGGCGTCGGGCCACCCATGGTTCGGCGATCACCGCATCGCCCCGCCCGCCGTGCCCCCGGCCACGGTCCGCCGGATGCTGGACCATGAGATACGGGACACCGGCTGGCCGTACCAGCGGCTGCTGCCCGCGGCGCCCATCGCGCTGCCGCGCGCGTCGTACGCGGAGCTGTTCCGGGTGAGCGCAGCGCTGCTCGACCTGGTGCGCCGCACCGCGCTGGAGACGGCGGCCACCACGGAGGGCCGGCTGGCGGCGTACGGCATGCCGGAGAGCGAGCACCGGCTCTTCATGGCCGATCAGTTCACCGAGGAGCGGTACGCGGACTGTGTGGCCCGCCCGGACATCGTGATCGGCCCGAACGGCCCGCAGTTCCTGGAGTTCAACGTCAGCGGCGCGCTCGGCGGCCCGGTGGAGGTGCACTCCCGCCTCGCGGTCTGGCGCGAGCTGTACGCCGACGACGCGGGCCGGGTGCCGTTCAGCAGCCAGGACCCCTTCGCCGTACGCGCCGGGATGTTCCGCGACCTGTGCGCGGAACTGGGCGTGGCCCCCCGCGTGGCGGTGCTGGGCAGCGCCCGCGACCAGGGCGGGGCGACCCGGTACTTCGACATGCAGACCGAGTACTTCGCCGGCCGGGGCCTGACCGCGCGCTTCTTCGAGCCCGAGGACCTCCACCAGGCCTGGGACTGCCCGCCGCACCTGCGCTACCCGGTGGGGCTGAGGGACTTCACCATCCCCGACTGGGCCGAACTGGGCATCGACACCGCGCCCGTACAGGACGCCCTGGACCACGGCTGTCTGCTCGTGGGCACCCAGACCTCCACCTTCCTGTCCAGCAAGCTCACCCTGGGCCTGCTGTCGGAAGGCCGCCCGTGGATGAGCGCCGCCGAGCAGGCCCTGGTCGACCGGTACCTGCCGTGGACGCGGGTGCTCTCCCACCGCTTCACCCACCGGGACGGCCGCAGGATCGACCTCGTGCGCCACGCCGTGGACAACCGCGAGTCCCTGGTGCTCAAGGCGGGCATAGGGATGAGCGGCAAGCAGGTCGCCATCGGCCGCGAGACGGACCCCGCGCAGTGGGAGACGGCGGTGGCCTCCGCCGCCGAGGAAGGCACCAGCATCGTCCAGGAGTTCGTTTCCCCGCGCACCTGCCGCCTGTCCCTGGCCGCCGACGGCGCGGACGAGTTCCACGAGGCCGACATCGCACCGGTCCTCGGCCCGCTCCTCTTCGGCGGCCGCCCGGCGGGCATGCTCGCCCGCTTCTTCGGCGACGGCACGGCGGGCATCGTTACCGTCCACGGCACCCACAGCTCCGACAACTGCGTGGTCGCCTTCTGACACTTGCGACCGGCTGTCCTCTGCCGCCCCATGGTCCTTGACCATCCGACGGGCTAGTGTGCTCGCCCTGGACGGGCCGGACCGGTCCGGCCCGTCCCGACAGCCGGTTCACCGACTTCCGGAAGGGACGGCGTCATCAGTATGAGGATCGCCAGGAGCACATCCCGACTCCTCGCCACCGTCGTGGCGGGAACCGCGCTCACCCTCGTCCTGCCGGGCACGGCACACGCCGACCGTCCCGACGTATACGTCCAGCAGTGGGCCACCGGCCACTGCCTCACTTTCAACAACGGCGGCATATCCGCCGGGTCCTGTGACAACGGCCTCGCGAACTCCTTCTACGAGAAGGAACTCGGCAACGACTACATCCAGTACGTGTACAACGGCCAGGGAAACACCTGCCTGGGCATGAACTCCAACAACAACGACACCGTCGGGGCGTGGCCCTGCGACGCGGGTTACGAGTCGGTCTGGTGGCGGGACCGCAGGAGCGGCGGCATCGGCGCGAAGCTGTGGAACCAGTTCTCGATGATGGCCGGACGGGCCGACCAGTGCCTGGACGCGGGACCGGACGGCCGGCTCGTCACCGCCGGGTGCAACGAGGGCGGCTACCAGCGGTGGTCCGCCAGGAACAGGTGACGGCCCGGACGCGACCGCCGCCCGGCACACACCCCGTCAGCGGTGCGCGCCGGGCGGCACTCGCGGCACGTCAGTCCTGGTATTCGGACAAGGCTTTGGTGATCATGCGGGTCGCGAAATCGGGGTCGTCCGTCAGGCGGTTGATGTGCTCCGCGAGCAGGAAAGCGGTGACTTCCAGAGGAGTCATCTCGCTCTCGGTCCAGAATCCGTACTGCTTGCGCCACAGATTGGGGCTCAGGCCGGTACCCGCGGCGACGAGCAGACCGGCCATGGTGGGGATGGCCTCGGGGCGGACACTCTTGGGCATCATGCGCATCGAGCCCACGAGATTGGGCACCACGTACGCGATGACGTCCTCGTCCTGTTGCTCGTAGGCCAGCCGCAGCCACTGCATGAACATGAAGATGAGGGTGCACGCGCCGTCCAGCACGTCATTGGCCCCTTTGGGGCCGAGGGACGCGGTGAACTGGTCGATCAGCGCCTGCTGTTCGGGGTCGGTCTCGGTCTTGCCGGCGTGGATGGCCTTGAGACGGGAGTCGACCATCATGAGTGCTGCGCCCACATCGCCGGCGGGGGCGTGCTGGGGGTCACAGGGCGATGACACAGGATTCCTCCTCTTGCGGCCGCAGTGGGCGGCGTGGCGCGATCACACAGTAGACCGCCGAGGAGGCGGGGGTCCGGTGAATGCCGCAGAGGTTGCTGCGGGTTGACGCCGCCGATCCGGCCGAGGGCGCCCGCCGCCCGCGCGGCGGGGCCCGCGGCCCGGGCCCGCCCCACCCGTACGGGGTCTCATCCTGCTCGCACCAGTCGGCGGTCCAGGTACGCTGTCAGCGCCTTGTGGCCGGTGGCTCGTGCCCGGAGGCCGACGTGCCCGTCCGGCCGGAATCCGAAGAAGCGCGTGCCGCCTCCGACGACGGCTTCGGTGGACCGTTGCACGTCCGGGCCCAGCAGGCGCAGCCGGTCGTGGAGCAGGCTCTCGATGTCGTCCTGCTCGATGACGAGGGGGTGGGGGGGAAGGCGGTGCCAGTCAGGGCGAACGGCTGGATGCCCGCCAGGCGTCCGCCCACGTGGAACTCGGTGCGCGCCAGGGGCGGCCCGCGCCGCATGAACGCGTCCGCGCAGCCCGGATCGCGCACAGGATGTCAGGCCAGACGTTCTCCCGGACCATCCGTCCGTCCCGGAACTCGCAGATGTGCAGCAGACGGAAGGAGACCGGTTTGTTCTCGCCGGGGATGCCGTTCGGTGCCCCGTTGGCGCTGCCGTGCACGATGCTCTCGTCGACGACGAAATTCTCGCCGTAGTAACGGCGGACGCGTTCCTGGCGCTCGTCGGTGAATGTCCTTTGTCCGCTCGGCCTCGAAGTGCTCGTCGAGAACGGCGTCCATCTCCGCAGGAGCCATGACGGTTTCCCTCCCTTCACCGGCCGTTCCGAAGGATCTCCCAAAGCGATCCAGGAGGACCTATGAGGGCGGCGGGACGGCCGGAGACGGACATGGCGGGGAACGGCACGAGGCCGATGTCCTGGTGGCGGGCGCCGGGCCGGTGGGGCTCACCCTCGCGGTGGGCCTGGCCTGGCGCGGCGTACGGCACCTGGTGCTGGAGCAGCCGGACGGCACCGTCGGCCACCCCAAGGCGGGCACCGTCGGCCCGCGGTCGATGGAGCTGTTCCGGCGCTGGGGTCTGGCGGACCGCATCCGGGCCGCCGGGTGGCCCGGGGTCATCCACTGGACATCGCATGGGTCACCGCGCTGGGCGGACACGAGATCCACCGCCTGCACCTCGGCACGACCGGGACCCGGCCGCCCCTGCCGTACGCCCCGGAGCCCGAACACCCCTGCCCCCAGCACTGGTTGACCCCGCTGCTGACGCAGGCGGTCGGCGTCCGTCCCCGAGGGCCCCTGTTCCTGGGCTGCCGCCTCGACGGCTTCACCCGAACGTGAACGGTCCGGCGTCCCAGGGCACTTCCCCGGTCGGCTGGCGGACCACCGCTCTGCCCGGCGGGTGTGCCCCGCACGCATGGCCGGCACCCGGACTGTCCACCCCCTCGACCTCTTCGGCCCCGCCTTCCACCTGTTGTGCCTCGGCGACGCCGGGCGGCTGCCCGCTGTCGAGGAGGCCTTCAGCCGACGGCACGTCCCGTTCCGCCTGGTCCGGCCGGACGGGCATGTCGCATGGCGCGGCGCGCGCCTGCCCGAAGCCCCCGGCCTCCTCTTCGACACGGTACGGGGCGCGGGGCCCGCGCCGGGCGCCGGAGCGGGACCGTGCCCGGGCGGCGACGAGCCGATGTGAGCCGGTGTGGGCCGGCGGCTGCCCGGGCGCGGAGGAAGTGGCGGACACGATCGAGTTCTACGGGTGTTGTGGCCAGGGCATCAGCGCGTCGGATCCAGCGGGCCGACCGCAGGGCCGTGGTCCCGTGCCCCGGAGGCGTGCGGGGCCGGCAGGTCCTCCGCCACATGGTTGGGCGACCCGTCCCCGACCGGCAGGCCCATGGCATGGGCGACCTTCTGCCGCAGTACGGGCAGCCGCTTGTACAGGGCGTTGCCCGGGCATTCGGTCGCGAGCGGGGTGCCCGGCTGGTTGAGGTCCCTGTGCCCCACGATCGCGGTCATGGGCGAGAGCCCGTACACGCGGCACAGCCACGCGCAGGTCTCGACGAGCGCGCGCCACTGGGCCTCGGGCGGGAGCTCGGTCGTGTACGTTCCCTCGTTCTCTATGCCGATGCTCACGGTGTTCCAGTTGGCGACCTGCGCCCCGATGACCTGTTCGCCGCAGCGGACGGCCTCGGCCGACCGGTATCTCCCCTCCATCAGGAAACCGCCGCGGCTGAGGGTCAGTTGCTGGCCGATGTCGTTCCACCCGTTGTTGTGCATGTGGTCGTACTGGCAGTCCCGGGAGAGTTGGAAGGCGTGTTCCAGTGAGTAGTCGGTGCTGTTCGGATAGTCCATGTGATGGACCACGACGAGCGCGGGCCGGAAAGGCTCCACCCTGACCCCGGCGGGGTCCTGGGGCGGCACGGCTCGCCACTGTTCGCGGGTGTGGAGCCGGGGACCGCGGCAGGCGACCGGTGCCGGAGCCGCCTGCGCCCTCGGCGCGGACAGCGCGTTCCCGGTCACCAGAGCGGCACCACCGGCCAGGGCCCCGCCCAACAGACCACGGCGCCCGACCCGGATGTTCTTCGGCTGTTCGGTCACGGCTGAAGCTCCCTTCGTGAGCACGCCGGAGGCCCCCATCGGCTCGGGGACGGAGGCCCGAGGAGCAGCGCCCCTCGGTCGTTCGCCGACTGTAAGGCCGCCACCACCCGTTCCGGCAGCCCCGGCGCATGACATGACCGACGGATCTCCGCCGGTGACGGGCCGGGGCCGGCGGCGAAGAGGAACCGGGCCCCTCGGTTCGGGGGAGAGGCAGGGAGACCGCGGTGACGGCGGGCTGAGCGTGCGGCGCCCCGGGCGACGGGAAGGGGCCGCTGCGGTGGATGAGGTCCGCGTGGATGGCGGTGGGCAGCCATCCATCGGCGAACCGCACCTGGGTGCCCACGGCAGGGTGGGCTCGCAAGGCCTCGATCGGCGCGCTGGTGGTGGGGCGCGCGGCAGGATCCTTCGCCGGGCACTGCGCCAAGAGCGCCGAGTGGGACAGCCACACCCGCACGTTCATGTCCTGGCCGGCCCTGGAGTCGGTCTGGGGCCGTCAGCTGCCCTCCGTGCGGGAGGACATCGCGCGGGTGGCCCGGGCGATCGCGGAGTACGAACCCGTGGTACCGCGCAGGAACATCGCAACGACGCCGGGTCGGCCGTACCCTCCTCGCGAAGTACGGCGTCCCGCGTGCCGAGGCTCCGCTGGTCGCCGAAGGCGGCTCCTTCGAGACGGACGGCGCGGGCACCCTGCTGGTCACCGAGAGCTCGGTGGTCAACAAGAACCGCAACACAGGATCACCGGCCGGGGCGACGCCTTCGTCTCCACCTATGCGAACTTCTACGTCGCCAACGGCGCGGTGTTCATGCCCCGCTTCGGCGACGCCAAGGCCGACGATCACGCCAAGGGCATCCTGCAGGACCGGTTCCCCCGACGCGACATCGTGCAGGTGAAGATCGACACCATTGCCTCGGGCGGCGGCATCCACTGCGCGACCCACGATCAGCCGGGCAAGCCGGGCAAGCCGGGCAAGCCGGGCGCGTGACGAGGCCGATCTCGACACGGATCCTGCTGCCCGGAGTGGCCGGAGCTCGGCGGGCCGAGGCGGCCGCGCGGATCCCCGCCGCCCGAGCACGCCAGGACCCCCGCGCGCGGGCGCTGATCGCAGGGCGTGGTCTCCCCGACGGGGTGCCGTCCTCGCGCCATCGTGCCCGGTGCCGTTCGCGGCGGCTGCCGTGTTTCACCCGCCCGCCGCGCAGGCAGTATCACGCAGATGAGCCGTTGCATCCCTCTCTCGTTGACAGACGAGTTCATGGCCCGGCACACCTTCGGTCCTCTGATCCTGTGCGTGACGTTCCTGCTGCACGGCAGCCCGCCCCCTCTGGATGACCTGCGGGACCGCGCGGAAGCCAAGTGGTCCCATCTGCCGCTGCTGCGCAGGGTGTTGACGCCGCCACCCGGAGACTCCGGCAGCGGTCGGCGGCACTGGGTGGAGCGGTCCGCTTTCGCGGTGGAGCACCATGTCCTCCGGGACGCGGCCGGACCCACGCTCGAGGCGTGGACATCCGGGCTCCTGACCCGTCCGCTGCCACCGGACCGGCCGTTGTGGCAGCTGCGTCTCATGCCGTGCCCGGAGGAGGGCGGCTACGGGCTGGCGCTCCGTATGCATCATGTGATGGCCGACGGCCAATCGGCCATCACGCTGATGCGCCTGCTCCTGGACGCTCCCGGTGACGCGGGTCCCAAGCCGGCGCGGCGTCCCGGTCGCACCGACCCGCGCCGCGTCGCGGAGAGCTTCCTGCGGAGAGGGCTGGCCGTACCGTTGTCCTCGGAGCGCGGTGTCGAGCCGGCCCTCGCCTGGTCGCAGGTCGACGCCGGCCTGTTCCGGGCGGCCCGCCAGGCCCTGCCCGATCGCGCCGCGACCACCACCGAGACGTTGATGGCGGCTGCGGCCGGGGCCCTGCGTGCCTGCTTCGGCGACCCGGCCGGATGGCCCTCCGGGCGTGTCCGGCGACGTGGCTCCGTCTTCACCTGGGTCCCGATGAGCCTTCGTACCGCCGACAACGCCGATGAACTGGGCAATATGGCAAGTGCGTTCCGCCTGCCGCTGCCCGTCCATGTCGACGAGCCGGTCGCCCGGCTCATGGCGTGCCGCGGTCTCGTGGACGCCTTCGGCCGTCGCGCCCTGGAGCTGCCCTGGCGACTGGCCCGCCTGCCGTACCTCATGGGGCCGCGGGCCATGGACGCCGTGCTCGCCCGCGCCATGCGGCCCTCGCACGCGGCTGCCAGCTGCACCAGCCTGCCGTGGGGGCACACCCGGTGGGCACTCGACGCGGACCCCGTGATCCGCATCGTGGCCTCACCCGTCGTGCCGCCCGCCGGATGCTGCAGCTTCGTCCTCAGCAACTACACCGACACCTCCGTCGTCGCCGTGACCACCCACCGTGCGCCCGGTGACGCCCGTCGGCTCGCGGCGGCCTTCACTCGCGAAGTCGCCCGTCTCGCCGAGAGCGGCACGGTGTGATGCGGGCAGGAGATGCCGGGCAGGGCGGGGCGCCGCGTGTGCTGGTGGTCTCGGGCAGCATGGGTGCGGGGCACGACGGTGCCGCGCGGGAGCTCGTCCGGCGGCTCGGGGAACGCGGGGTGGAGGCGGTGTCGCGTGATTTCCTCGACGCGCTGCCCCGGGCGCACCGGCCACCGCTGAGGGGCTTGCACACGTTCACGGCCCGGCACACGCCCCGGATCTTCGACTGGCTGGCCCGTTGCGAGGAACGCGACTCGGCCGTCCGCGAGGGGACGCGGTGGGTGTGCCGCACGGCCCGCGGCGAGGTCGCCCGCTGGGCGGTCGGCGGATTTGGCGTGGTGGTCTCGGTCTTCCCCCTCGCCACACAGACGCTGGGCATGCTGCGGCGGGACGGCGGGCTCGGCACGCCGGTGGTGTGCTGCCTGACCGATCCGGCACCGAACCGGCTGTGGGTGCATCCGGGAGTCGACCTGTACCTGACGGCCCTTCAGGCGACGGCGGAGGAGGCCGCGGAGCGTTACGGCGTGCCGATGTCGGTGGGCGGGCCGCTGGTGGCTCCCGTGTTCCGGCAGCCGGTGGACGAGGCCGTACGCCGGGCGGTGCGCGCGGAGCTGGGCGTGCCGCCGGACCGGCGGATGGTGCTGCTGGCGGCGGGAGCGCTGGGCTCCGGTGAGGTGATGACGAGCGTCGTCGCGGTGCGGAAAGTGCCCGGTACCGCGACTGTCGTCCTGTGCGGCCGCAACGACCGGCTGAGGCGCCGGGCCGCGGCCGTGCCGGGCGTGGTGGCGCTCGGCTGGCGCGAGGACGTGCCCCATCTGATGGCCGCTGCCGACGTCCTGCTGCACAACGCCGGGGGCCTGTCGCTGACCGAGGCGCTGGTCGCCGGGCTGCCGGCGGTCAGTTACCAGGTGCTGGCGGGGCACGGCAGGCGGAACGCCGCCACCCTCGCCCGTGCCGGCCTCGTGCCCTGGCCCCGTACCCCCGGGGAACTGGCCGGGGCACTGCACCGGCAGGCCGCCCGGACCCGGACGCCCCTCCTGCCGACGCCGTCGCCCGGGACGGCGGAGAGGGTCGAGGCACTGGCCCGGCGGGGCCGTACGGGCTGACGTCAGCCCGTACGCCCGAGGGCGGCGAGGTGCGCACCGAGCGCCCAGAGAGGGAAGTAGTCGGCGTAGCGGCGGTAGTCGAGCATGGCCGTGCCGAAGAAGACGCCGGTCACCGCCTCCTGGCGCCAGGAGCCGTCCGTCGTCTGCCGGTCGCACAGCCACTGGACGCCCTGGCGCACGCAGGCCGTGCCGGGGCCGGTGATCTGCAACAGCGCGAGCAGCGCCCACGCGGTCGTCACGGGCTGGCTTTCGGGGTGTTCGACGTAGCGGTCCTCGGTGCATCCGCGATGGTGTTCGCCCCAGCCGCCGTCGGCTCGCTGGACGGACTCCAGCCAGTGCGCCGCCCGGGCCAGCCGGGGATGGCCGGGTGGCGCTCCGGCGGCGCGCAGGCCCCGGACGGCGAAGAGGGTGCCGTAGATGCGGTTGACGCCCCAGGCGGCGCGCCAGGAGCCGTCCCGGCGCTGCGTGCGCAGCAGGAAGCGGGCGCCGCTGCGGACGGCCGCCGTCACTGCCTCGCGGTGCGCCCGCCCCTCCAGCCGCCCGAGTTCCGCGAGGGCGACCAGGGCGGAGCCGGTGCATTCGGTGTAGGAGTCCTCCACCATGCAGTGGGAGAACATCTCGGCCGGGTTCGCCGCCTCCAGCAGGCGGCTGCCCCGGCGTGGCTCGTACGATCCGAAGCCGCCGTCCCGGTTCTGCCGGTGCAGCAGGAACGCGGTGGCCCGGCGCAGCCGCTGCCCGTCGGGCAGGGGAGCGCCCGGGAGGAGGGAGCCGGTGTGCAGGAGCGCGGTCACCGCCTCGGCCGTGCAGTCGCTCACCGGCCAGCGGTGGCCGGGGTCGGAGACGCACCAGCCTCCGGCGGCCGGAGCGCGGGCGGTGACCTCCGGTCGCGGCACGTCCTCGGTGACCTGGGCATGGCGCAGATATGCGCAGGCCCGGCGCAGGGCGGCGTCGGTGTGGCCGTCGGGCCGGTGGGCCAGCAGGGCCTCGACGGCGAACGCGGTGTCCCACGTCTGCGTCCGGGCGCCGGCGTAGCGGATGCCGCGCTCCGGGTCCGCCCAGCGCCAGTGGTCGAGGGCCTTCAGCGCGCGGTCCACCGCTGCCGGTCCCGCTCCGGAGGCGTACAGCACCAGGACGTTGAGCAACGAACTGACCGGTGAGAGTCCCAGGTCGCGCGTGGCCTCCTGCTCATGGGTCACGCGGTCGAGACAGCGCGCCAGCGCGCGCTCGCGCGTCCGGCACGGGGGGCGGTGCTCGTACAGCGCCAGCGCGTCGAACGCGGCCCGCAGGACACGCCGCGGGGGAGCGGCGGCGTCGGTGCCGAGCAGACGGCGCTGGGCACGGAACGGCGGTTGGTGCTCCCCGCCGAAAAGGTCGTCCCGCAGTTCCCCGGTGAGCGAGCGGCCGAGGTCGCCGGAGAAGCGGATGCCGTAGAGGTAGGCCATGGCCTGGTAGATGGTGCGGGTGTGGCAGTAGAGCCGGTCGGGGTGGAACGGCAGCCGGGGTGGCAGCAGGAAGAGTTCCGGGGGCAGCGGGTTGACGGCCCGGTAGTCGTGGAGCCCCGCGAAGGCCAGCCAGAGTTTGCCCCAGGTGGGCACGGCCCGCGCTCCTCCCGGCCGGGAACGCAGCCAGGCCGCCGAGCGGGCGCCCAGCGGGTCGTCCCGGCGATTGCCGAGCAGCCGCAGCGCGATGTGGGCCAGCGCTGTGCAGTACGGGGAAGGGCCCGACTCCTGGTGCAGACCCCAGCCGCCCTCAGGGGTGACCGTGACGCGGTAGTGCCGCGTCATCGCCGTCCGGGCGGGCTCCGGCAGGTGATGCCCGACGAGGCGGCATACGATGACGTACTGGGAGAGGATCATGGTGTTCCACACCATCTCCCCCTCCCAGCGGCCCGACGGGTCCTGGAGGGAGAGCAGCCGGTCAACCGCCCTGCGGTGTGCTCGGTCCGGGCTCGGGGCGGGACCCGTCGCCGGACCGTCGCCGGGCGTGTGCGTCGCGCGCAAGGTGTTCCCCCCATTTGCGGATGGTCAGGTCCTGGCAGAGCCGGACGGCCGGGTTGAGCTCGACGGCGGGGGCGGCGAAGTGCCGCTCGTAGCCCTGCTGTTCGCCCTCGACCGCCGCGCCGTCCTGGGACAGGGTCGGGCGGGCGGTGAAGGCGCTGACCGCCCGCATCAGAGGAGCGGTCAGCCGGTACGGCATGGTCACTCCGGTGCCGGGCAGCTGGATTCCGTCGGCCTTGAAGTAGAAGAGGAAGAAGACCCGCGTGGTGCGGCGGTCCATGGGCAGGAGGAAGAGCCAGTGCCTGATGTAACCGCCGGTGTCGGAGCACTGGTACGGGTAGCGGTAGGTGATGTCGATGGACGTGGTGTCGGCGCGCCTGCGGTCGACGAAGTGCCGGACGAAGCGGCCGCCGCCGATAAAGGCGTCGTACGAGATCTCGACCCCTTCCCCGTCCTCCGTCATGGCGTGGCGGGTCAGCCTGGCGTCCCAGAACGGCCGGTACTTGCGGTGCAGAAAGGCGTGGGTGAAGTCGCTGGTGTTGTCCATGATCAGGGCGTGGTGGGCCCGCCAGACGTAGGAGATGTCCATCCGGGGCCAGGGCCTGGGACCCGTCAGCTCGGGGATGTCGGGGATGCTCCGCCCGCCCGCGCGGGCGGGATCGCCCGGGAAGATCCAGATCAGGCCGTGGCGGGTGGTCACGGGGTAGTCCCGCACCCTCACCTCGGGTTCGGCGCGGCCGAAGAGGTCGTGGGCGTAGTGCACCACCCGGCCGTCCCCGCGGTAGGTCCAGCCGTGGTACTCGCACGTGAGGTGGCAGCCGTCCACCACGCCTGCGGACAGGCGCAGCTGGCGGTGCGCACAGCGGTCCTCCAGCGCATGCAGCGAGCCGTCGGCACCGCGCCAGACGACGACCGGCCGGTCCCAGAACGAGGTGGCGAGGGTCTGCCCGGGCGGCAGGGCCCGCTCGTACTCGACGGGGTACCAGTGGTCGGGGTCCAGGCCGGCCGCCAGGACCTTCTGGCGTCGGCCCCGTGCCTGGCCGAAACCGGGCGGGCCGGGCGAGCCGGTCATGACGGCCCCGCCGCGCGCCGCGCGGACCGGCCCGGGCGGCTTCCCGGTACGGAAGGTGCCCGACGGGCCTCGACGAGCCCGCGCCGGGCGAAGCAGGCGAACGCCTCCCGCACCGCGTGCGCCACACTCGTCGGGCGGTAGCCGAGCTCCGTGACGGCCCGGGAGCAGTCCGCGCGCCGACGGGAGCGGAGGAAGTCCACCGCCGCCGGGGTCAGCCGCATCTCATGACGCGGGGCCAGCAGGGTCACCACCGGTGCGGCCGCCCTGGCGATCCCCGCCATCACCGGCGACGGCACCCGCAGCGGTCGCCGCCGCCGTCCGCAGACCTCGCCGTAGTGGCCGAGCAGTTCCTCCACCGTGTGGTACTGCGTGGAGAACAGGTACTTCCGCCCGGCGACCCCGCGGCGCATCGCCAGCATGTGCCCCGCGACGAGGTCGCCGACGGACACGAACTCGAAGCCGCCCGGGACGTAGGCCAGCAGTCGCCCGTTGGCGAAGTCCAGCAGCAACCGGCCCATCCGGGACGGCCGGTAGTCATGGGGCCCGATGATCGCGGTGGACGTGGCGACGACGACATCGAGCCCTTGCGTGGCGGCCTTGGCGCACTCGTGCTCCGCCAGCACCTTGCTGATGGTGTACGGCGTGTGGGCGCCGAAGGGGTAGAAGAGGTCCTCCTCCGTGCACGGAACGCCGCGCCGCCAGCCGGTCGCGCTCAACGACCCGGTGACCACGACCCGGCGGACACCGGCCCGCCGGGCCGCCGCGAGCACATGATGGGTGCCCAGCACGTTGACGTCGTAGGTCTGGCGCCGGGCGCCATTCCCCGTGGAGACCCGGGCGGCACAGTGATAGACCTCTTCGCAGCCGGAGACGGCCCGCCCCACGGCCTCCCCGTCCCGCACGTCGCCCGGCACCCGGTGCACCGCCAGGCCGTCGAGAGCGGGCCCGGCCGCCCCCTTGAGCAGCACGCGCACATCCTGACCCTCCGTCAGCAGTGCGCGGACCAGATTGGCGCCCAAGTGCCCGGTGGCGCCCGTGACAAGGATCATCCCCGCCCCCAACCATGCACCATGCTATATATCATGAATATGCGAACACATCGCATATTCCGCAGTTTAGCGACCTGATAATCCGAGCAGAAGTGGGCCAAGGAGACGCCGAGGGGGCATTCGTGCGGACCACGGACGTACTGGTCGCGGGAGCCGGGCCGGCGGGCTGCATGGCGGCACTCTCCTTCGCCCGGCGCGGCGCCACCGTCCTTGTC
>NZ_JAINFC010000289.1 GCF_020740835.1 Streptomyces sp. UNOC14_S4 | reverse complement strand
TGCCTGTGGCGCCTGCCCATCGGTGTCGGCTACACGATGGGCATGGACGTGGAGCCCATGAACGTCGGCGTCCTCCCCGGCCTCGCCTACGTCGGGACGCTGAGCCTGCTGACCGAGCTCGCCGCGTTCCTGTGCCGCGGGCTGGTGAGCTGGTGGGGCGAGGTCGTGCCCGAGTGGGTGCCGAGGCTCGGTGGCAGGCGCATTCCGCCGGTCGCCGCGCTCGTCCCCGCGTCGATCGCCGGCCTCGGCTTCTTCTTCCTGTTCGCCGACTGGGCCGTGTGCACCTTCCATATCGCCGGCTTCACGGACGGCCCGTGGGTCAACGGGTGGTGGCGGCTCCTGGCCGGGACCGTCAGCGGCCTCTTCGTCTCATGGGGCCTGCTGGTGCCGGTGCTGACCTTCGCCTACTGGCGCCGCCGCCGGAGCGTGCCGCAGCTCGCGATGTAGGGATGTAGGGTGCCGGGCTTGTGATGATCAAGGATGACGTGCCGCTCGACGACCTCTCCCTCACCTGGGACGCGATACGCGAGACCTACTACAAGGCCTACAGCGACGAGTACGACGAGGCGGCCCTCGACTGCGCCGCACGCCTCGCCGCCGACCCCGGCGGGGAGGCGGCGTACGCCTGGACGATCGGCCTGCTGCTCATGGCCCCCTACATCGCGTGGGGCAGCGGCGACGCCGTCGCGCCGGAGGTCATGGCCGCGCTGAAGGCCGCGGACGGCGCCCTGCGCGAGCAGTCCTGTGCGCACGAGGCGCACCCGTACGAGGAGCACGAGGAGGAGTACGACGAGTACCTCGCCGAGCAGCTCCGCGGGCTCGCCGACGAGGGCGCCGAGTGGGAGGAGGACTTCCCGCGCGGGGAGTGGCGCTGCCCGCGCAACGTGGCCGGTCTGGCGCGGATCGCCATGGACGTCGTCGAGCCCGGCTCGGCCACGGACATCCCGCCCCGCCTGCACGTAGGGGCCATGGACACCATCAACACCCTCGCCGCGCTGCTGCACGGCTACCCGGAGGCGGGCACGGACGTCGACGAGGAGATCTCCCACCAGGCGTCGCAGCTGCGGTACGCGGACCCGGCGGCCCGCCCCGGGCACCTGCTGGTCGTCGTGGCGCTGAGCTGGTACGTCGCCTTCGAGGAGAACGCGGAGCTGGTCGAGGAACTCGTCACGGCGCTGGAGCAGACGCTGCCGCACTACGCGGACGCGTCCTGCGCGCACGGCGAGCATCCGCTCCCGTACAGCACGGGCCCCGACGTCGCGGACCTCGGCATCACGCTCACGAGCCCGGGCGGCCGGGCCCTCTACGAGCAGCGCCGCGGGCAGGGCGGCCCGGACATCCCGCTGGACGTCCTGCTGTGCCCGGTCGCCCTGACGGAGTACGCGGAGGACTCCCTGAAGCGACTCCGTGAACGACGCGAAGAACTCCGCGCGACCGGCTGAGGGCAGCCCCCGCCGATCTTGTTGACCTCAAGCCGACTTGAGGTTCTACGGTCGTCGTCGTGTCCTGGTGATCACTTGGGAAGGGAACGCGACCGTGGAGCTCAAGGAGTACACGCAGGAGGAACTGGCCGCCCAGCCCATCGGGCAGTGGAGCGGGGAGGCGTACCGGCGTGTGGTGGGGGCGCTGCGCGGGCAGCTCGGGGTGGAGCAGCTCACGCAGCCTCATTGGTGGACGCTCAACCACGTCGCCGGGGAGCCGGGGAAGTGGACCCGGGCGACGCTGGCCGAGCGGCTGACGGTGTACGACGACCTGGGCATCGACTTCGGCGGCGTCTTCGACGACCTGGTGGCCCGCGGCTGGCTGACGGAGGACGCCGACGGCCGTATGACGCTGACCGGGGCCGGGGAGGCCGGACGGCTGCGGGCCCGGGAGCGCAACCTGCGAGTGCACCGGCAGATGCACGACGGCATCGCCACGGCGGACTACGTCACCACCGTCAACGTCCTGCGCCGCATGGTCGCCAACCTGGGCGGCGACGGCGACCTCCCCGGCTGAACGTCAGCGGGGCGTGCCGTCCCAGCGCCACTTGGTGCGGCGGGGGTGTCCGGGGAGTTCGGCGCGGCCGGTGGCCCAGAGGAGGGTGGGCCACGGGTCCGTGGAACCCGGCGCGTCCGGGAAGAGGCGGGTGAGCACCCGCGCGCACAGGTCGGCGGGCGGGTCCCAGGCGAACCCGAGCCCGCTCGCCAGGTCGTGCGTGTGCACCAGGGTCTCCACGATCCCCATCGCGGCGAAGCCTTCCGGGTCCGAGACCCCGAAGGGGTGGTACGCGCGGGTCGCCGGGGGCGCCGTACGCGCCATCGCCACCAGCAGCGCGCCGCTCGCCTCCAGCACCTGCAGCAGCCCGGCGGTCCCCGCCGCGCGGTCCGCGTGCACGGCGTTCATGGGCCCGCCCGGCCGTCGGCTCTCCCATATGAAGGGCACCTCGCTGTCCAACGGCGGCGTCCGCGGGCCCAGTTGCACGGCGTACGCGAAGAGGTCGTCGGCGAGGTGCTCGACGGTCTCCCAGCAATCCCACTCCAGAGCCCCGGCCTTGCGCTCCCAGAGCATCGGGGCCGCCTCGCGAAGAGCGTTCACGGCGAGCTGTACGGCGAGGTCGACGTCGTCCGCGGTGACGGGGGACGACGAGCGCGAGCTACTGCTACTGAGTGATAGGAACATGACGAGACCCTACCCGCGCCCCCGCAAGGGGCGCGGGGAACTGCGCGACAAGCCCCCACCGGACCCGCAGCGACCGAACCGCGCACCAAGCGGAGCGCCTACGCCTTGCTCCAGTACGTCGGAGCCATCTGCTTCGACATGATCGAGATCATCTCGTACGCGGCGTGGGAGGCCGCGACGCTGGTGATGTCCGCGTGGTCGTAGGCCGGGGCGACCTCGACCACATCGGCGGAGACCAGCTGGCAGTCGGCCAGCCCGCGCAGGATCTCCAGCAGCTCGCGGGACGTCATACCGCCCGCCTCCGGGGTTCCGGTACCAGGAGCGTGGGCGGGGTCCAGGCAGTCGATGTCGATGGAGATGTACAGCGGGCGGTCACCGATCCGCTGCCGCAGCTGGTCCGCGACCTCGTCGACGCCGCGCCGCATGACATCCGCGGACGTGACGATGCCGAAACCCATCTTCTCGCTGTCGTCCAGGTCGCTCTTGCCGTAGATCGGACCGCGCGTACCCACGTGGGAGAGCGCGGACGTGTCGAGGATGCCCTCCTCGACGGCCCGGCGGAACGGCGTACCGTGCGTGTACTCGGCGCCGAAGTACGTGTCCCAGGTGTCCAGGTGCGCGTCGAAGTGGAGCAGGGCCACCGGACCGTGCTTCTTCGCGACCGAGCGCAGCAGCGGCAGCGCGATGGTGTGGTCACCGCCCAGCGTCATCAGCCGGGCACCCGTGTCCAGCAGCTTGTCCGCAGCGGCCTCGATGTTCTCGATGGCCTCGTTGATGTTGTGCGGATTCGCCGTGATGTCCCCGGCGTCGGCGACCTGGGAGTAGTGGAACGGATAGACGTCCTGGGCCGGGTTGTACGGGCGCAGCATGCGCGATGCCTCACGGATGGCGTTGCCGCCGAACCGGGCACCCGGGCGGTAGGAGACGCCGGAGTCGAAGGGCACGCCGACCACGGCGACGTTCGCTTCCTTGACGTCCTCCAGCCGTGGCAGGCGGCCGAAGGTCGCCAGACCCGCGAAGCGCAGGGTCCGGTCCGTCTCTTCAGGGGCGACCGGAGGGGTCATTCCCGGAGGCATCGTCATTTTCGGTTCTTTCCTTCCCCCACGCTCAGCAAAGACGATCCTGCATAACGCGCCGGTGGCCGCAACACCCCTATCCACCCCAGCGATGGGCCCTTACAGCGAAATGCCGTCGGACGTCCGGATCCCGCTTGTTGCGCACCGCTGTTGGTTGACGCCTCACTCCGCCGCACCCAACCCTTGTGCATCGCAAAGCGCAGCAACTCCCGTTTCGAACACAGCGAACACAACGAACACAGGAGGCACGCATGCACAGCCGGAACCTGAGCAGAACCCGTTGGGCCCTCGCCGCGGTCGGCACCGCCTTAGCCCTGGGCGCGGGGGTCGTCACCCCCGCGTCCGCCGCGTCCGCCACGTCCTCCCCGGCAGCGGAGGCACCCGCGGCACCCGCGGCCGACGGGCACTACGTCGCCCTCGGCGATTCCTTCACGTCCGGGCCCCGCATCCCCACCGTGGTGAACGTCAAGTGCCAGCGGTCCGACGTCAACTACCCTTCGCTGACGCACAAAGCGCTGAGTGCGGTGGACTTCACCGACGTCAGCTGCGGCGCCGCCAAGACGGACGACATGTGGGAGCCGCAGCCCGGCACCGACAACCCCGCTCAGCTCACCGCGGTCACCCCGGACACCACCCTGGTCACCTTGGGCATCGGCGGCAACGACATCGGCTTCGGCGGGATCATCGCCCGGTGCACGTACGCGTGGCCCCGGCCGATCCCCACCGACAACCCCTGTCAGCGGTACTTCGAGCAGAGCGGCAGCGACGAGCTCCAGCGGCGCATCGACGCCACCGCCCCGAAGGTCGCCGACGTCCTGAGGGCCGTCCACAAGCGCGCGGCCCCGGGCGCCCGCGTCGTGCTCGTCGGCTACCCGTCCATCATCGGCCCCGACGTCGAGGGCTGCCGCCAGTCCCTGCGCATCGCCAACGGCGACCAGCCCTACCTGCGCGACACCCTGCACAGCCTCAACGCCATGCTGCACCGCGAGGCGGAGATGAACAACGCTCTCTACGTCGACACCACCGCCGTCACCACCGGCCACGACGCCTGCCAGCCGTTCGAGAACCGCTACGTCGAGGGCCTCTACACCCGGCCCGAGCGCCCGGCCTTGTTCGTCCACCCCAACGCCGCGGGTGAGCGGGCCATGGCCGATGCCGTGCTCGGCGCGGTCCAGAGCGGAGCCCGGCCCCGGCACTGACCGCGCCGCGGTCGGCTCACAGAAGCGCGGCGAGCTCGCCCAGGAGCCGGGCCGCCGGTGCCGGGTCGGTCAGCCACTTCAGGTGGCTGCCCTCCAGCGTGCGGACGTCGTACGGGTTGTCCGGCGTCAGCGCGTCGCCTTCGCGGATCAGCCGGTCCTGAAGGGCCGGTGTCAGGCTCGCGTCGTCGGCCAGCCGGACATAGGTCTTCGGGATGCGGCCCCAGGTCGCGGCCTGCGCCCGGTCGGCGGAGGTGCCGACGTCCAGGTTCTCGTCGGACTGGAAGGTGTTCAGGAAGGTCAGGAACTCCTCGTCGGTGCCATCGGCGAGGAAGGCCGCCTTGAGCCCCGCGAGGACGGCCGGGTCCGCGGTGCGGAAGTTGGTGCGGATCAGCCCGAGTTCGGCCGGATTTCCAACAATTGCTGCGGCAAATGACGCGAAGTCGACCGTGGCCATTTCCGGTTCGGCGTAGTAATCGTTGACGTCGAGTTCGACCGGGCACCAGGACGAGACGTAGACGATACGGTCGATCAGGTCCGGCCGCGCGTTGGCGGCGGCCGTGGCCGTGATGCCGCCGCGGCTGTGCGAGACGAGGATCACGGGACCGTTCCGCTTGGCCCGTTCCAGGACCGCTATCAGGTGGGCGGCATTGTCGGCGAGCGTGACGCCCTTGATCGAGCCGGGCGCGGCGGCGAGCTCTTCGAGGTCCTGCGGCGCCTGATAGGCGCGTGCGTAGGTCGCCCCGAATCCGTGACCTGGCAGGTCGACGGCGACCGAACGGTGTCCGAGGAGGCCGAGTTCGGCCTGGAGGGGCGCGAAGGAGAAGGAGTTCGCGAAAGCTCCGTGGACCAGTACGAACGTCGGTTGCGCCTGCTGCATCTGTCTGCTCACTTTCACGCGGTCACGCGATCACGCGCCGGAAGTACGGATTCCGAACTGACGGTATTTCGGATCACCCGGTTCCCCGGGCAGCGCAGAGCTTAATCAATGGCCCGGACCGGGCAGGAGTCGATTGGATGTCCCTGAACATCCCGATCGACGAGGATTCATGCGCGACATCTTCTTCCTGGCACTGCCAGGGCTGCTGGCCGCCGGTGGCATCGCCGGAATGGTGTACGTGGTGGTGCGGATGCGGCGGCTGCGGGCCGCCTGGAAAAGCGGCATCACCGCCGAGGGCCGGTGCGTCGGCGCGTACGTGGTGACGACCACGCACGGACACGGGCACGGTCACGGGGGCGGCGCCGGCCACAGCACCTGGCATCACGTCCACGAATTCACCACCCCCGAAGGGGAAGTGCGGCGATTCGAGGAAGCGGGCGGGCCCCGGACGGTCGTCACCGGGGACAGGGTCGTCGTCCGCTACCCCGAGGGTCGCCCCGACCGGGCGACGGCCATTCCGCCCACCGAACAGGCCAGAACTCTCTTCGGTACGGGCTGCGTGCTCGCTTTCCTCACTTTGTTCGTTCTCGGCGCCCTCGGGTTCATGGGCGTCTACCTGGTGGTGTTCAGACCCGCTGCGGACAAGGTCGAGAAGAAGATCTCCGATGTCGTCCACGAGAAGCCCGCCCCCGCACGTTCGCCCGAGGGCTTCCCCACCGAGCGGCCGCCCGGTTTCCCCAAGGACTTCCCCACCGGATTTCCCACTGACATTCCCCGCCCACCCGCCGACTGGCCGACCGCACCGCCGGAGCTGCCCGAGCACACCGGGTTCCCGGACCTGCCGCCGCACCACTGAAATACGCCAAGGATCGACCACCGTCCGCGCCCTGGACACGAGCGCCGTCGCACGCCGGATCCCGGACCCGCCCGCCGTACCACCGAGGCTCCGGCGGCCGCCGCATACGGGACCGCCGCACCGGGCAGACACAACCGGACAAACAAGGCGGACAGTACCGACGTCCCGTATCGCGGGAGGGTGTCGTGGAACTCTGGCTGCTCAACACCTTCAGCACCCCGGCTCTGGCCACTGTTTTCGTCGGCGGCGTCGTGCTCCTCGCCATAGCGGGCAGCCTGTTGGTGCGCCGTCGGCTCCCGAGCACCGTCGAGGGGCGGCACAACGAGACCATCGGCGTCATCCTCGGTATCTACGGCGCGATCTACGGCATCCTCCTCGCTTTCGTGATCGTGGCCGAGTGGGAGGCACTCGGCGTCGCCCGGACCAACGTCGCCACCGAGGCCACGCAGACCGCGGAGGTCCTGCGGGACGCCTCGGCGTTCCCCGCCGAGCAGCGGCAGAAGGTTTCAGAGGCGCTGGGGGCGTACGTCCACGCCGTCGTCGAGAAGCAGTGGCCGCGCATGCGCGAGGGACACCCGGACCCGAATCTCGTCAATCCCCAGATCACGCGCGTTTACCGGGTTTTCCAGGACTACGAGCCGACCACCGAGGCGCAGAAGGCGTACTACAGCCAGGCGATCACCAACCTGGGCGGTGTCGCCGCCGCCCGCCGCAGCCGGCTGGCCACCTCACAGGACGGGCTGCCGGTTCTCCTGACCATGCTGGTCTTCGGGGGTGCGCTGGTCGTCATCCCGCTGACTTGGGCGTACGGCATCCGCAGTGTCAAAGTCCAGCTCATGTTCGTCGGCGCGGTCGCCGCCCTCATCGGCTGAGCGTGCTCCTGGTCCTCGCCCTGGACAAGCCGTTCTCGGGGGACCTCACGGTCTCGCCCGCACCGTTCAAGGAAGGCGTCCTCGCCCAGTACTGGCACTGAACCGGCCCGCCCCCGCACGGTTACACATGCATTTCAGGCTGTCGCTGTGCGTAGCGACTGCCCGCGTGGGGCATCGTCTGATGGCCAGATAGCGACCGGGCGTTCAGAAGAGGCGGGGGTGGCCCTAGCAGGTGGATGCCTCGGCCATGTCGCCGAGCGTGGTCCCCGCGCACGCGGGGGTAGCCCCGTGGCACCCTGGGGATATGGCGACAAGGGAAGAGCTGCATGCGCTCATCGACCGCTTGTCCGATGAGGAGATCGAAGCGGCGGCACAGAGCCTGCGGCCGCTCATCGCGCGGGCCAGCAGGTTGACGCGGCCTGCGTTCATCGGCATGGGCCGGTCCGGGCACTCCGATACATCGGAACGAGCAGACGAGATCCTGCGGGAGACAGGGTTCGGCGAGTGATCGTTGTGGACACGGGGCCGCTGGTCGCTCTGGCGGATGCTGATGACGGCCACCACGCCGCCTGCGTGCGTTGGTACGACGGCATCAATCCACGGAACCTGGTGATCCCGGCACCGGTCATCGCGGAAGCCTGCCACCTGATCGGAACACGGTGCGGCGCACAAGTCGAAGCAGCATTCCTTGAGGCACTCGCGGCCGGCCAACTCGGCACCGTCACAGGCATCATGCCTGAGGACATCGAGCGCATGGCACAGCTCGTGCGCCAGTACGCCGACCTGCCGCTCGGCGGAACCGACGCCTGCGTGGTGGCCATCGCGGAGCGATGGCAGACCAAACAGGTCTGCACGGTCGACCGCCGACACTTCACCGTCGTCCGCCCCCGGCACGCACCAGCCTTTGAACTGCTGCCGTACGACATGTAGGGCTGGCTGCGCACCCGGGATGGTCCCCACGGCATGGGCCCGGTGACGATCGACTGGGGGTGATCCCCGCGCACGCGGGGATGGTCCGGGCGTGGAGACGTCGAGGGTGGCGTCCCACAGGGACCTCCACGCCCGCCAGACGGCGCTGAGGGTGAGGTCCGTCTCGCCCGCACCACCCGAACCACCGTTCTTCTGTAGGACACTGCGCTCCGTCAAAAGCGGACAGGGCTCGCGTACGGAATTCACCCGATCGGGGCGCATCGGTCACGCGTACCCCGGGTGGCGCCGGCGCGTCCCCGCACGCTCGTCCGGGGGAACTCTTGCCGATTCCGGGGCGTGAGGCTCTGGCCGCCTCTACCGTGCGCCGTGACCGTGAGGGTACGGACCGCGTGAGGTGGTTACGGTGGCGAAGACCGGCAATCCCGAGAACCCGATCTCCTGGCGCTACGCCGGGGACCAGATGATGAAGTGGCGACACCTGGCGGGCATCTCCCGCGAGGAGCTGGCCGCGGAGTCCAACTACCAGGTCGAATCCATCAAGTCGATGGAACAGGGGCGGCGTGCGCCGACCTACCGGGCCATGGAAGTGGCGGACCAATTGTGCCGAGCCAATGGGATCTTGCTTGCCGGGTACCAGTACGTGACGCCGGAACCGCCGCCTCTTCGCGCTCCGGGGTACTGGACCGCCGAGAGCGAAGCCGTCGCGCTGCAGGAGTTTCACCTCATCCTCATTCCAGGACTGCTGCAGACCGAGGAGTACGCGCAAACGCTCATGCGCGGCTACGTCCCGATCCAGACCGACGAGGAAATCGAGGTGTACCTTGCTCGCCGGATGAAGCGCCAGGAGCGGCTCAAGGAGCAGGCCGTACTGTTTCACTTCATCGTTCACGAGCATGCGTTGGGAACCATGATCGGTGGCCGTGAGGTGATGAGGAAGCAGCTCCAGCGGCTCTTGGACGTAGGGCAGCAGCGCAACGTGTTCATCCAGATCCTGCCCGCCGGACAGGGGTACTTCCCGGGGCTCGACGGACCCTTCACCCTGCTTGAAGGGCCGGACGGCGAACGCCTCGTCCACACGGAGGTCCAGGATGCGGCCGTTCTGGACGCGACTCGTAAGAGGGTCGACTCCCTGACGAAATCCTTCACCATGCTGGGCATGCATGCGCTCGGCGAGGAAGAGTCCAGGGAGCGCATCCGCAAGGTGATGGAGGAGCTGTGAGCAACGCCGCGGGGCAGGGCCGAGACTCGAAGCTTGAGCTTCGGGCCCAACTCGCCATACCGGCCCACTCATGGGTGGGCTTCATCAGCTACACAGCCCCCGTCGCTTGAGCTTCGGGATTCGGGGATCGAGACCCGAGCGCCTTATCCAAGGAATGGGCGGTGAAGTTAAACCCACCCACCC
>NZ_JAINFC010000288.1 GCF_020740835.1 Streptomyces sp. UNOC14_S4 | reverse complement strand
GCCGGGGCGGGGGCAGCGGCGGGGGCGCCGGTGCCGTCGTCGATGATGGCCAGCTCGGCGCCGACCTCGACCGTCTCGTCCTCGGCGACCTTGATGGAGGCCAGGATGCCGGACGCGGGGGCCGGGATCTCGGTGTCGACCTTGTCGGTGGAGACCTCGAGCAGCGGCTCGTCGGCCTCCACTCGCTCACCCTCGGCCTTGAGCCAGCGGGTGACGGTGCCCTCGGACACGCTCTCGCCGAGCGCCGGCAGTGTTACGGAAACCGCCATGGTGCGGTTGCTCCTTACGAGTAGTACGGGTGGTGGTGCGCTCGGGAATCAGTCGTGCGCGTGCAGCGGCTTGCCGGCCAGGGCCAGGTGGGCCTCGCCGAGCGCCTCGTTCTGCGTCGGGTGCGCGTGGATGAGCTGCGCGACCTCGGCGGGCAGCGCCTCCCAGTTGTAGATGAGCTGGGCCTCGCCGACCTGCTCACCCATGCGGTCGCCCACCATGTGGACGCCCACGACGGCACCGTCCTTGACCTGGACGAGCTTGATCTCGCCGGCGGTCTTGAGGATCTTGCTCTTGCCGTTGCCCGCGAGGTTGTACTTCAGGGCGACGACCTTGTCCGCGCCGTAGATCTCCTTGGCCTTGGCCTCGGAGATGCCCACGGAGGCGACCTCGGGGTGGCAGTACGTCACCCGGGGCACACCGTCGTAGTCGATCGGCACGGGCTTGAGACCGGCGAGCCGCTCCGCCACCAGGATGCCCTCGGCGAAGCCGACGTGCGCGAGCTGGAGGGTCGGGACGAGGTCGCCGACGGCCGAGATGGTGGGCACGTTGGTGCGCATGTACTCGTCGACCAGGACGTAGCCGCGGTCCATCGCGACGCCCTGCTCCTCGTAGCCCAGGCCCTGCGAGACCGGGCCGCGGCCGATGGCGACCAGCAGCACCTCGGCCTCGAAGGTCTTGCCGTCGGCGAGGGTGACCTTGACACCGGTCTCGGTGTACTCGGCGCTCTGGAAGAACGTGCCGAGGTTGAACTTGATGCCGCGCTTGCGGAAGGCACGCTCCAGCAGCTTGGAGCTGTTCTCGTCCTCGACCGGCACGAGGTGCTTGAGGCCCTCGATGATCGTGACGTCGGTGCCGAAGGACTTCCACGCGGAGGCGAACTCGACGCCGATGACGCCGCCGCCCAGGATGATCGCGGACTGCGGGACGCGGTCCAGCACCAGCGCGTGGTCCGAGGAGATGATGCGGTTGCCGTCGATCTCCAGGCCCGGCAGCGACTTCGGCACGGAGCCGGTCGCCAGCAGGACGTGGCGGCCCTGGATGCGCTGGCCGTTCACGTCGACCGAGGTCGGCGAGGAGAGGCGGCCCTCACCCTCGATGTAGGTCACCTTGCGGGAGGCGACCAGGCCCTGGAGGCCCTTGTACAGGCCGGCGATCACGTCGTCCTTGTACTTGTGGACGCCCGCGATGTCGATGCCCTCGAAGGAGGTCTTGACACCGAACTGCGCGGCCTCGCGAGCCTGGTCCGCGACCTCACCGGCGTGCAGCAGTGCCTTGGTGGGGATGCAGCCGTTGTGCAGGCAGGTGCCGCCCAGCTTGTTCTTCTCGATCAGAGCGACGTCCAGACCCAGCTGCGCTCCGCGCAGGGCAGCGGCGTAACCGCCGCTACCGCCTCCGAGGATCACTAGGTCGAAAACGGTGCTGGCGTCGTTCGCCACGTCACGTCCTCCATGCATGGGTACGCCGGAGCCGGTCGTCGATGACCGGGCGGCGGCTGTCGTTCGGCCGCTTTTGTTCGGCCCTGGGTCGGTGGGCCCTGTCCTGCCGAGACAACATCTTCGCACTTGTTGACGGACGACGGGACGCCGGGCCGGGGCTGTGAGGCGACTGATGCGTCACCTTCTGGGGTTACTGATGCGTACGGGCCGGTGGATTTCGTTACGGGCGAACGAACGCCGCGCGGCCCCGGGCGGAAGGCCCGGGGCCGCGCGGCACGGCGGTCACCGGCTCCTCGCGGAGCGGCCGCGCCGCGCTTTTCCGGGTCTTCCCGGGCCTTCCCGGGTCTTCCAGGGAAGAGGCCCGGGCTCTACCGGTCCCGCGTCAGCCCAGCTCGCCGTCGGCGGTGCGCTCCGCGAGGCGGACCAGGGTGCGGATCGAGGAGCCGGTGCCGCCCTTCGGGGTGTAGCCGTAGGGCGCGCTCTCGTGGTACGCGGGACCCGCGATGTCCAGGTGCACCCACGGGATGCCCTCGCCCACGAACTCCTGCAGGAAGATGCCCGCGAGCAGGCCGCCGCCCATCCGCTCGCCCATGTTGGCGAAGTCGGCGACCGGCGAGTCCATGGCCTTGCGCAGCTCCGCCGGGAGCGGCATCGGCCACGCCTGCTCGCCGGCCTCCTCGGCGGTCTCGTACACGGAGGTGCGGAACGCGTCGTCGTTGCCCATGACACCGAACGTGCGATTGCCGAGCGCGAGCACCATGGCACCCGTCAGGGTGGCGACGTCGAGCAGCGCGTCCGGGTTCTCCTCCGAGGCGCGGGCCAGGGCGTCACCCATGACCAGGCGGCCCTCGGCGTCCGTGTTGAGCACCTCGCAGGTCTTGCCGCCGTACATCCGCAGCACGTCGCCCGGACGGGTGGCGGAGCCGGACGGCATGTTCTCGGCGAGGGCCAGCCAGCCGGTGACGTTGACCCGCAGCCCGAGCCGCGCCACGGCCACGACGGCGCCGAACACGGCGGCGGCGCCCGCCATGTCGCACTTCATGGTCTCGTTGTGACCGGCCGGCTTCAGGGAGATGCCGCCCGAGTCGTAGGTGATGCCCTTGCCGACCAGCGCGATGGTCTTCTCGGCCTTGGGGTGGGTGTAGGCGATACGCACCAGGCGCGGCGGGTTCGCCGAGCCCTGGCCGACGCCCATGATGCCGCCGAAGCCGCCCTTGAGCAGCGCCTTCTCGTCCAGCACCTCGACCTTGAGGCCGTGCTCCTTGCCCGCGGCCTGGGCCACGGAGGCGAACTCCTTGGGGGTGAGGTCGTTCGGCGGCAGGTTGACGAGGTCGCGGGCGCGGTTGATCTCCTGCGTCAGCACGGTCGCGCGCTCGGCCGCCGCCTTGTACGCCTTGTCACGGGGCTTGGCGCCCACCAGCACGACGTCGGCGAGGGGCGCGCCCTTGTCGGCCTTCTCGTTCTTCCGGCTGCCGTCGACGGGCGTGAAGGCGTACGCGCCGAGCAGCGCGCCCTCCGCGATGGCGGAGGCGGAGCCGGCGTCGGTCACCGGCAGGGCGAACCCGGCCTTCTTGACACCCGCGAGCGCGCGGGCGGCGGAGCCCGCCGCGCGGCGGAGCGCCTCGTGGCCGAAGTCCTCGTCCTCCGGGGCGTCACCCAGCCCGACCGCCAGCACGACCGGGGCCTTCAGCCCGGACGGGGCGGGGAGCTTGGTCGTCTCGCCCTCGGCGCCGGTGGCACCGAGGGTCTCCAGGATCGTGGCGAGCTTTCCGTCGAACGCCTTGTCCACGGCTTCGGCGCCGGGCGCGACGAGCGGGCCCTTGGGGCCCTTCGCCACGCCGATGACGATGGCGTCCGCGCGGAGCGTCGCCGCACTGGACGTGCTGAGAGTCAGAGCAGACACGGTGGTGGGGTCCCTACTTCCTTGAGTTCTTCGGCCGATGGGTGGGCCGGCCGCACCTTGGGCATGGTATGCGGCGGGCTCCGCCGGTGGGTGGCAGGGTTCTCACCGTCGTTTGATGCGCCTGCCGGGGTGCCACTTGCGCTGCGCGCGGCTGCGGGTTCGCTGTGCGGCGCCTACCGGGGTGCCTCTTGCGTTCCGCGCGCGGCTGCCGGTTGCGTCGTGGCTGGTCGCGCAGTTCCCCGCGCCCCTGATGGGGCGCGCCCTGCGTCTTACCTTTCCGGTTGTGGGCAGGCGTTCCGCAGGGCGGAACGGGTGGGCACAACCGGACCACGGACCCGCACCACAGCCGGGTCAGCCCAAAGTCAGGGTGACCAAGGCCGTCGTCGCCGCCGTCTCCGCCAGGGAGCCGAAGACGTCGCCTGTCACGCCGCCGAAGCGGCGCACGCAGTGGTGGAGGAGGAGTTCGGAGCCGGTCAGGGCGAGGAGGACGGCCACCACGCCGTGCCAGGAGAGTGCCGCGCCCGCGAGGGCGAGGACGAGTGCCGTCACCGCCAGTGCCCAGCGCGCCCGCAGGGCTTCCGCCACCGCCGCGCCCAGCCCCCCCGGCCGCGCCGCCGGTACGCCCGCCCGGCACGCCAGGGTCAAAGCGCAGCGGGCCGTCACCCCCGCGACCGTGGCGGCGAGAGCGCCGCGCGACGGCGACGCGTCGTAGAGGGAGGCGAGCGCGGCCACCTGCCCGAGCAGGGTGAGCAGCAGCGTGATGACGCCGAACGGGCCGATGTCCGACTGTTTCATGATGCGCAGCGCGTCCTGTGCCGGCTTGCCGCTGCCGAGGCCGTCCGCGACGTCCGCGAGGCCGTCCAGGTGCAGGCCGCGGGTGAGGACGGCCGGTACCGCGACCGCGGCCACCGCGGCCAGCGCGGGGCTCGCGCCCAGGAGGAGGAACAGCCAGCCGAGCCCGCCCGCGCAGCCGCCCACGACCAGCCCGGCCAGCGGTGCGGCGGCCATGCCGCCGCGCGCGGCGGCGCGGTCCCAGCGGGTGCACCGTACGGGCAGCACGGTCAGCGTGCCGAAGGCGAAGCGGAGCGCCTGCCCGGGCGTGGCGTGGTCGGCGCGGCCGGGGGTCGTGTCGGTCATCGCGGCACCCTACCCCGCCGCCCCGGCGCGTTAAGTTGGCTGGTGAGTCGGGGTGAGGAGCCGTTCGGGAGCGGAGAACCATGGGTCACTGGCTGGCGCGCAACATTGTCGAACCGGGCAAGCTGCCGCTGCTGCTCGCGCTGGGCGCCTTTGTGCTGACCTTCCTCGTCACCCGGGTGATCACCCGTCTGATCCGGGCGGGCAAGGGCCCCTTCCGCAACATCCGCCCCGGCGGGCTGCATGTGCACCATGTGGTGCCGGGCATCGTGCTGATGGTCGTCGGCGGCTTCGGCGCCGTCGCCGAGGGCAGGCACGGCTTCGGGGCCGCGGTGTCGGCCGTGCTGTTCGGCACCGGCGCGGGTCTGGTGCTGGACGAGTTCGCGCTCGTGCTCCACCTGGACGACGTCTACTGGACGGAGCAGGGCCGCAAGAGCGTCGA
The DNA here is from genome assembly GCF_020740835.1 of Streptomyces sp. UNOC14_S4. GTDB lineage: Bacteria > Actinomycetota > Actinomycetes > Streptomycetales > Streptomycetaceae > Streptomyces. The sequence goes on along the minus strand of NZ_JAINFC010000288.1, from coordinate 4,740 downwards.
GGTCGTGGTGATGACGGCGGCGCTGGTGGCGCTGGTGCTCTCCGGCTTCCTGCCCTTCGGCGTCAACGAGCTGACCCCCGACGAACTCCAGAACCGCACCATCCTCGTGACCAATTTCGTGGTCAACTTCCTCGTCTCGCTGATCGCCCTGCTGAAGGGCAAGCCCCGGATCTTCGTGGTCGGCTGCGTGGTGCCGCTGGTGGCGCTGATCGGCGCGGTACGGCTGGCCCGGCCGGGCTCACCGTGGGCCCGGCGGTTCTACCGCCGCCGCCCGCGCGCCCTGCGCCGGGCGCGGGCGCGCGCCGACCGGCACGACGCCCGCTGGGCCGCCGTCCGCAACCGTCTTCACGACCTCCTGGCCGGGGCCCCCGACCGCTGACCGCCGTCCGGGCCGGTGTCCGAGCCCGTGCCCGAGTAGGCGTCCCGCCGGGGCTTGCGGCGCCTGCGCAGCTCGTCGGCGCAGCACAGCACGAGCATCGCGGCGACGGCGGCGATGTGCTCCTTGCCCGCCAGGTTCGGTTTGATCACGGCCTCCGCGACCATGGCCAGCACGACCGTCGCGCAGGTGAACCAGGCCCGGTAGCGCCACGAGACGTACACCGCGAGCCCCACCACGGCCGCCGAGGGGCCGGTGTCGATCACCTTGGCGGCCTCCGGCGGCAGCCCGAACACCGAGCCGGGGCCGATGTGCACGGCCAGCCGCGCGTACATCGTCCCGACCAGCGTCGCCACGTACGAGATGGCCAGCGTGCGCCACTTGCCCAGGCAGATCTCCGCGATGCCGAAGACCAGCAGGACCTGCGCCAGCGCGCCCCACACCGGCAGGTCCAGCGCGGGCACGAACAGCGACAGCGGGGTGCGCAGCAGCGCCAGCCACCAGGGCAGCTGTGCCTGCACCGAGCCGAGCCGCTGCACGGGCTGGAAGCCCCAGGATTGGTTCTGCACGATCTGGAAGACCGCGGTCAGGGCCACGGCCGTGAGGGTCATCGGGATCGCGCGGAACTTCTTGCGTACGAGGGCCCGCCGGACGGTGCCGACCAGCGGACCCCATTCGGTGCGCGCGGCGCGACGCAGCGCCGCGCGGTTCATCGCGGGCTCTCCAGATGCTTGCGGTTGAGCCATTTGGGCAGGCCGGGGGCCTCCAGGAAGCCCTCGGCGCGAGCGGCCGCGATGCCGATCCGCGGCAGATCGCTGCTCTTCTCGAACAGCATGAATCGAGGTTCCCAGATGGGGCGGTATTTCGCATTTGCTCGGTAGAGCGATTCGATCTGCCACCAGCGGGAGAAGAAGCTCAGCAGCGAGCGCCAGATCCGCAGCACCGGCCCGGCGCCCAGCTTGGAGCCGCGCTCGAAGACCGAGCGGAACATCGCGAAGTTCAGCGAGACCTGGGTGATGCCGAGCCCCTTGGCCTGCTGGAGCAGCTCGATGACCATGAACTCCATCAGGCCGTTCTCGGAGTCCCGGTCGCGCCGCATCAGATCCAGCGACAGGCCCTTGGGGCCCCAGGGCACGAAGCTCAGCAGGGCCCGCAGCTCGCCGTCGCCGTCATGGCACTCCAGCATCACGCAGCGGCCGTCGCCCGGGTCGCCGAGGCGCCCGAGCGCCATCGAGAAGCCGCGTTCGGTCGCCCCGTCGCGCCAGTCGTCGGCGCGCCGCAGCAGCTCGGCCAGCTCCGCCTCGGGGATCTCCTCGTGGCGGCGGACGGTCACGGTGTAACCGGCGCGCTTGACCCGGTTGTACGCCTGCCGGACGGTCCGCATCGCGCGGCCCTCCAGCGTGAACTCGGCGGTGTCCACGATGGCCTCGTCCCCGATCTCCAGGGCGTTCAGACCGTGCCGGGCGTAGATCGTGCCGCCCTCCTCGCTCGCGCCCATCACGGCCGGGCTCCAGCCGTGCTCGCGCGCCTCGGCCAGCCAGGGCTCGATGGCGCCCGGCCAGGCCTCGGGGTCGCCGATGGGGTCGCCCGAGGCCAGGGACACCCCGCCGACCACGCGATAGGTCACGGCCGCCTTGCCGCTGGGGGACCAGATGACGCTCTTCTCGCGGCGCAGCGCGAAGTAGCCCAGCGAGTCGCGGTCGCCGTGCCGGTCGAGGAGGGTGCGCAGCCGCTCCTCGTCGTCCGCGGTGAGCGGGTCGGTGGCACGCCGGGCGCGGAACGCCGCGTACACCACGAGCAGCAGCAGGGCCGAGCTCATGACGTTGACGAAGACGTCGACCCAGCCGGGCGTGACGATGTCCGGGTACCGCTCGTCGTCCACGCTGATCGAGATCAGCCGCATGAAGCCGTAGTGCCACTGCTCCAGGAACGAGGAACGGGACGCGTGCTGCGCCTCGTTGGTGGCCATGACCAGCAGGCCCGCGGTGAGCGAGGTGACCAGCAGGCCGCCGACGGCCACCAGGGAGGCCAGCTTCGGGTTGGAGCGGTCGCCCTTGGCGTAGAACTCGTTCCGGCCCACCAGCAGGGCGCCGACGAAGAGCGCCGTCGCCACCAGGGAGAACCAGTTCGGCGCGTGTCTGTTGAACTGCCGGTCGGTCATCAGCGCGGCCATGAAGACCAGGAACAGCCCGGACAGCGCCAGGTTGAGGATCCACGAGGCCCGCTTGCGGCGGCGCAGGGTCACCGCCATCACCAGCGACCACAGCGCCGACGCGAAGCCCGCCGTCAGCAGGTAGGGCGTGAAGAACTCGTTGTCGTTGTGGCGGCGGATGTCCGCCCCGAACGACACCCAGACCGCGCTGAGCAGGTTGACGAACGTGACGACGCGCAGGTACCACACGGCGAATGCGGCGGCGCGCCGTGACCGGGCGGCGGCAGTCGGCGTGCCTTCATCCGGAGTCAAGCGGACTTCTCCCATGGAAATTGAGCATATGGGGCACTGTCTGCGGTGGAGCCGCCGCTTCCGGCACGGTCCCGAGAACCGTCCATGGTCCCGGGAACCGTCAGCCGCGCTCGGGGAGCTCCGCCGCCAGGGCCGCCGCGGCCTGCACCAATGGCAGAGCGAGCAGCGCCCCCGTCCCTTCGCCCACAGTGACGCCATGATCGAGCAAAGGGTTGAGCGCCATCCGGTCGAGTGCCTTCGCCTGGGCCGGGTCACCGGTCGACTGCCCCGCCAGCCACCAGTCGGGCGCCCGGAACGCGACCCGCTGCGCCACCAGGGCACAGGCCGCCGAGACCACGCCGTCGAGGACGACCGGCATCCGGCGGACCGCGCTCTGCAGCAGGAAACCGGTGGCCGCGGCGATGTCCGCGCCGCCGGTCGTCGCGAGCAGCTGCAGTTGGTCGCCCAGCACCGGACGGGCCCGGCGCAGCGCGTCCCGGATGGCCGCGCACTTGCGCATCCACGCCAGGTCGTCGATGCCCGCGCCGCCGCGGCCGGTGACCACGGAGGCGTCCGTGCCGCACAGCGCGCCGATCAGGGCGCCCGCCGCGGTGGTGCCGCCCACGCTCAGGTCGCCCAGGACCACCAGGTCCGTGCCCGAGTCGGCCTCCTCGTCGGCGAGGGCCATGCCCGTACGGAACGCGGCCTCCGCCTCCTCGGCGGTCAGCGCGTCCTCGACGTCGATACGGCCCGAGCCGCGGCGCACCCGGTGCCGGGTGACCTCCTCGGGCAGCTCGCCGGGGTCGCAGTCCACCGACATGTCGACGACGCGCAGCCGCGCGCCCGTCCGCCGCGCCAGGATCGCGGTGGTGCTCCGCCCGTCCAGGGCGGCCCGCACGAGCTCCAGCGCACCGCCCTTCGGGCCCGCCGAGACGCCCAGTTCCGCGACGCCGTGGTCGCCCGCGAACAGCAGCGCGGTGACCTGTTCGAGGGGCTTGACCGGCACGGTGCCCTGCGCGGCGGCGAGCCACTCCGCGAGTTCGTCGAGCCTGCCCAGCGCGCCCGGCCGCGGCACGAGGCGCTCACGCCGTGCCTCGGCGTCCCGGCGGACGGCCGGGTCGGGACGCTCGATCAGCGTGGCGAAGTCATCAAGATTCAGACCGCTCATCCGCGCAACATTACCCGCGCGGACGGGGGCCTATCCCTCTCCCGGCCCGCCGGACTTCGAGGGCGTCGGTCAGCGCAGCGGCAGCGCCTGGCCCGCGACGACCAGGACGACGTGCTCGCACTCGTCCGCGAACGCCGCGTTGAGACGGCCCAGTGCGTCGCGGAAGCGCCGCCCCGAGGCCGTCGCCGGGACCACGCCCGAGCCGACCTCGTTGCTCACCGCCACCACCGTGCGGCGCGTCGCGCGCACCGCCGCGACCAGGGCCGCCGCCCGGTCGGCGAGCGCGTCCGAACCGCCGCCCGCCCAGGTCGCGTCGTCCCACGCCCCGACCGCGTCCATCGCGTCGGTCAGCCACAGCGACAGGCAGTCGATCAGCAGGGGCGGCCCGTCGGCGGTCAGCAGCGGCACGAGGTCGCAGGTCTCCACGGTGCGCCAGGAGCCGGGGCGGCGCTCGCGGTGCAGGGCGACGCGGGCCGCCCAGTCGGTGTCGCCCTCGCGGGTGCCGCCGGTCGCCACGTACACGACGTCGGGGAAGGACTCCAGGCGCCGCTCCGCCTCCACCGACTTGCCCGATCTCGCGCCGCCCACGACCAGCGTGCGGCGGGGCAGGTCCGGCACCGCGTGGTAGTCGCCGACGGCCAGGGTCGTGCCGTCCGGCACGGCCCGCGCGCCCGCCGACGCCAGCCGCCGGCGCAGTTCCTGGCCCGGCGGCACGTCGTGGTCGAGGTGCACGGCCAGCACGTAGGTGGTCGC
>NZ_JAINFC010000287.1 GCF_020740835.1 Streptomyces sp. UNOC14_S4 | reverse complement strand
ACCACCCGGGGGCGCGGGGAACTGCGCGACCAGCCCCCACCGGACCCGCAGACGCCTACCGGGCCCCCGGTTTCGGGAAAAGCGCGCGCCGCTTACCGTCAGACCATGAGCGAGGCCCACACCCCGGTCCGTCTCCCCGGCCTGAGCGCCGCCGAAGTCGCCGAGCGCGTAGCGAAGGGCGAGGTCAACGACGTCCCGGTACGTTCCTCCCGCTCCACCGCGGAAATCGTCCGGGCCAACGTCTTCACCCGCTTCAACGCCATCATCGGCGCCCTCTTCCTGATCATCCTCGTCGTCGGCCCGATCCAGGACGGCCTCTTCGGCTTCGTGATCGTCGCCAACACCGCGATCGGCGTCTTCCAGGAGCTCCGGGCCAAGAAGACCCTCGACTCCCTCGCGGTGATCGGCGAGACGAAACCCACCGTGCGCCGGGACGGCGCGCCCACCCCCGTCGCCACCAGCGAGATCGTCCTCGGCGACCTCATCGAGCTCGGGCCGGGCGACAAGTGCGTCGTCGACGGCGAGGTCGGGGAGGCCGACGGGCTGGAGATCGACGAGTCGCTGCTCACCGGCGAGGCCGACCCGGTGCTGAAGAAGCCGGGCGACAAGGTCATGTCCGGCTCGTTCGTCGTCGCGGGCGGCGGCGCGTTCACGGCCACCAAGGTCGGCCGCGAGGCGTACGCGGCACAGCTCGCCGAGGAGGCGTCCCGCTTCACGCTCGTCCACTCCGAGCTGCGCACCGGCATCAGCCAGATCCTCAAGTACGTGACGTGGCTGATGCTGCCGGCCGCCGTCGGCCTCGTCATCAGCCAGCTCGTCGTGCAGGACCACGAATGGCGGGAGGCCGTCCGGCGCATGGTCGCCGGGATCGTGCCGATGGTCCCGGAGGGCCTGGTGCTGCTCACCTCCGTGGCCTTCGCGATCGGCGTCATCCGGCTGGGGCAGCGGCAGTGCCTGGTGCAGGAGCTGCCCGCGATCGAGGGGCTCGCGCGCGTCGACACCGTCTGCCTCGACAAGACGGGCACGCTGACCGAGGGCGGCATGGACGTCAGCGAGCTGCGCGTGCTGCTCGCGGGCGCGGAGGAGACGTACGTACGACAGGTGCTCGGCGCCCTCGGTGAGTCCGACCCGCGCCCCAACACCAGCCTCCAGGCGATCATCGACGCCTACCCCGACGGCAGTGGCTGGCGCTGCACCGAGGCGCTGCCGTTCTCGTCCGTGCGCAAGTACAGCGGCGCCTCTCTCAACAGCCCCGACGGCGAGAGCAGCAACTGGCTGCTCGGCGCCCCCGATGTGCTGCTCCGCGAGACCGACCCCGGAGCAGGCTCCGTACTGACGGAGATCGAGCAGCTCAACGCCCAGGGGCTGCGGGTGCTGCTGCTGGCCCGTGCCGAGCGCGAGCTCGACGACCCGCGTGTGGCGGAGGGGGTACGGCCCGCCGCGCTCGTCGTCCTCGAACAGCGGCTGCGCCCCGACGCCGGGGACACGCTGCGCTACTTCGAGGAGCAGAGTGTCTCGGCCAAGGTGATCTCCGGTGACAACGCCGTCTCGGTCGGTGCGGTGGCGGCGAAACTGGGGCTGCCGGGGGCGGAGGCCCCGGTGGACGCGCGCAAGCTGCCCGCCGAGCGGGAGGCCATGGCCAAGGTCCTGGAGAAGGGGGCGGTCTTCGGGCGGGTCACGCCGCAGCAGAAGCGCGACATGGTCGGCGCGCTCCAGTCGCGCGGCCACACCGTGGCGATGACCGGCGACGGTGTCAACGACGTGCTGGCGCTCAAGGACGCCGACATCGGCGTGTCCATGGGCTCCGGCTCCGAGGCGACGCGGGCGGTCGCGCAGATCGTCCTGCTCGACAACAGCTTCGCGAGCCTGCCGTCGGTGGTGGCGGAGGGCCGCCGCGTGATCGGCAACATCACGCGGGTCGCGACGCTCTTCCTGACCAAGACGGCCTACTCCGTGCTGCTGGCGGTCCTGGTGGTCTGCTGGCGGGTGCCGTACCCCTTCCTGCCGCGGCATCTGACCCTGCTGTCGACGCTGACCATCGGCGTGCCCGCGTTCTTCCTGGCCCTGGCCCCGAACACGGAGCGGGCCAGACCGCACTTCGTACGGCGCGTGATGCGGTACGCGATCCCGGCGGGGCTGGTCGCGGGCGCGGCCACGTTCGCCGCGTACCTGCTGGCCCGGTCGTACTACACGGGCTGGCCGGACTCCCTGGACGCCGAGACCAGCGTGGCGACCCTGACGCTCTTCCTGATCTCCATCTGGGTCCTGGCGATCATCGCCCGCCCGTACACGTGGTGGCGGATCGCCCTGGTCATCGCGATGGCCCTGGCCTTCCTGCTGGTCCTGGCCGTGCCGCCGTTCCAGCGCTTCTTCGCGCTGAAACTGGTGGGTACGACCATGCCGTGGGCCGCCGTCGCGATCTCCGCGGTGGCGGCCGTGGTGATGGAACTGCTCTGGCGCTGGGTGGGACGCCGCTTCCCGGCGTGACGCCGGTCCGTGGCGTGACGCCGGTCCTTACGCCGGTCCGTAGCGTTATGCCTTCGATTCCTCGTCCTCCAGGAAGTCCCTGATCCGCTCGCGCAGCTCGGGACCGTCCTGGTGCTTGTGCACGGAAATGGCGTGCTGGGTGGCCGCCTGGAGGACCTCGTCCTCCTCACCGGTGATGGTGAGCGTGCAGTTCGTCTCGCTGGGGAATCTGCGGCAGTCGGCGACTTTCCTGGTCATGAAGGGCTCCTGTGCAGGGGATGTTGCCGCGTCTTCCAGGATAGTTCCGGCGCGGGGCCTGCCTCCGGCTTCATGCGGGGCCGGAACCGCTGCACGAAGCGGTATCCGGATGTATTCTCGCGGTGTGGCTGATACGACGATCAAGATCACTGACGAGATCCGCGACCGGCTTCGCACCTTGGCCGAGGAGCGCGGCACCAGTACACGCAGCTTCGTGGAGCGGCTGATCTCCGAGATCCCCACCCACGCGGAACGCGAGGAACGCACGGCCCGGGCGCTGGCCTACGTCCGCACGAACCTGTGCCCCGATCTCACCGACGACGACGTGCGACGTGCCCAGGAGTGGCGGGCCGACATCGTGGCCGGGCGCGCCGGGGGGCGCAGGTGATCATTCTCGACCACACGGCGGTGCTCGCCCTGTGCCGAGGGCACCGCTTCCTGGCCGGTCTCGCGGTCGTCGAGACGGATGACCCGGCACAGCGGGCACATGTGCCCGCGCTGTGCCTGGTTTCCGCCAGCCTTGAACTGCCCGGCGCGACAGCCCACGTGGGGGCGTTGCCGGGCCTGGAGTTCCTGCCCCTGGACTTCGCCGCCTCCGCGGCCGTCGAGCAGGCCGTCACCTCGGGCGTCGACTGGCGCCACGCGCACGCCGTCTATGCGGCCGTTTCCGAGTCGGGCGAAGGGCAGGTGCTCACTGCCACGCCCGAGGCGTACGACGGCACCGGGGTGTGGGTGGTCGACATCGGCAAGCCCTGACCGCACTTGCCCGCCGGGCCGTAGCCGCTGATTTGCCCGCTCATCGTGGTCCGGGGCATGGCCCCCAACTGACCAGGAGTCGATGATGTGAGGCGCCGCCGGTATCACGGCCCTGGTAAGAGCTCTTTTCCCCCGGCTGTGCGGCGGGCGCGGGTGGGACGCCGACCCCGGCGACACCCGGCCCGCCACCGACGCGGAAGTGCTCGGTGCTCGACTGAAGGCACTCAACATGCGCAGCAGTCAAGAGATGCGAGCGGGCCCTTGTCCTGTCCGACGGTCGCCTGTCGGGCGAGGTACGCAGGTCTCGTGACCGCCTCGCGCACGCGCTTCCGCAGTCAGTGGGCACCGCCCGCGTCGGGCTTCCCGTCGAGGGCTCACGCGGCAGCGGCGATCGTGCCGAGCGGTTGTGGCGGGTCAGGGGTCATCGGTGGGCTCCGTCGGCTGTGGCGGCTGAGCGCTGTCGGGGTGCGGGTCCGGGTGACCGTCACCGGGGTTGCACCGTGTGTTTCGCGGCAGGCGTCGCCTCAGCTCGGGAAGCGGCCACCTGATGGGCGGCGCGCCGGTGAGGAAGGTGACTCCGACAGGGAAGCGGTGTGCTGCGGCGCTGTCTTCGCCGCTGGGCGGCTGGGTCACTGGCCGACCTCTTCGTACGCGCCCCGGATCAGGGCAGCGAGTTGTTCGGCGTCGACCAATAGGCCACTCCCATCAGGCACTTGCGCCCAGTGCACGCCTGGCTCACTCGCGCACTCCGGGGCCGGTACGGCCACATAGCAGGCGGCGCCGAGGCCCTCGCCGCCCGGCGTCACCCACGTGTCGGCACTGCCCGGCCGGACGAGGAAGTAATGCTCTTCCCGGTCGCGGATCACAGGGCCGTCGACTCCGGACGCGAGTACGTTCCTGGCCAGGTCGCCGGTTACCCGGATGGCGTCCCAGGCCGTTCCGGCGGGCAGGAGTACGACTCCGGCGTGGGCGAACCACTTCTGGGCATGCGCGCCCTGCTGTACGGCGCCTGGACAGCCAGCCTATGACCGGAATCGGCCTGTTGCCCAGGTGCGCCGGTTGCGGGGGCGGCACGGGATGACGCACCGGCTTCCTGCCGCTGTGATGGATTGCCTCGTCCGGCACGGCGGCGGGGTGTCCCGCGACCGCGACCTTGGGGGCTTGTGCGGAACGGGCCGGGCTCGCCGATCGTGACATGGAGGCCGAGGCGGGCGACCTCGGTGTCGCGTACGGAGGCGGTGCGGGCCTCGCACTGCCTCCGTACGGAATGGGGTTTCTCCCCGCGTGCCCCGCGCTACAGCTCCTCTTCTTCATCCTCGTCGTCGACGGGTGTGGGCTCCGCGACCCACCAGAGGTCGAGCACGTATTCCTCGGGGACAGGGTTCTGCGCCCAGGCTTGCCCGATTTGCTCCACGTTCCATCCGCTTACGTGTCTCAGGGTCTCCGCGTAGTAGGTGGCTGTGGCCTCGCGTCCGGTCCATGAGACGTGTCCCTCGTACACGCCGGGGCGGGGCAGTGTTGTTTCTCCGGCGGGCCCGAAGGTGAACTGACGGACCACAAGGATGCCGGTCTCTGATTCGAGGGTTATCGGGACGAAGCCCTCCACGTCCTTGGGGGGCTCTTGGGCGGTGTCCCAGACGCGGATGACGACCTGGACGTCGATGTCGGGTTGCAGGCTGCACAGATACAAGTGGTAGCCGTTGCTGCCGACGACGTCCCGAGTGGCGACTTCCATTGCTTCGCTGTCGGTGAGGTATGCGTCCGCATCGTAGACCTCGACGAAGCGCCGGTCGGGAAAGGCGGCCACGCGGTACTCAGCGAGGAGCGCCATATGCTGCCTCCCTCCGGATCAGGGGACGATCTTCACGTAGAACGGGTCGTTGTCGAGTATGCGGTTCTGCTCGTACAAGCTCTGGATGAGGTTGCCACCTGCGCCGTTGTCGCTGCCGTCGATCAGCCGTACGGAATACCGGTTGTCGCCGTTCATAGAGCCTTCTTTCGTGGAAGCGAAAGGGTACTCGTCACACTGCAGTCGGGTTCCCGTATAGTCGCCCCACGCATCCTCGCACTGCTCGATGGAGCGCTTCCGGTTGGCTTTCTGCTTGTCTACGTCGATCAGGCGGTGCAGAGGCTCGTCATTCCCGCCCGGAACGGTCTTTCCGGGCCAGGAAGGGAACGTCCGCTCGGGAAACTGCTGGGCGTCGAGGATGTGCCGTGCGCTCTGCTTGACTGTCGGATCGGACAGACTCATGGCGAGTTCGACCCGTGCTTCAGTGAAGACGGTGCCCTTGTACTTGCCCGCCGGGCGGCCTGCGTAGTCGAAACGGATGTTTGAGTAGGCCATGTTGGATTCGACCCATGGTGCGGCAGTAGGTGACGTCACGCTCATTTCCATGATGACCTGTCCCTGAACGATCTGAGGGTTGGCCGGGTCGAGTGTGCCGGTGTCGGGCGAGGTGTAGGTGAGCACCTGCGTGGGGTTGGTCGTCCACTCGGCGATGGTTCCGGCTCGTGCCGTCGTTGCAGGCTTCGAGATCTCGGGATTCGGGCTGCTGGCCGAGGCATTGATGGAGTGGTCGAAGCTCTGACTGATGCGCCAGGTGGCGGGGTCCTCCCCGGAGACTGCCTGGGTCCGTATGTTCTCGACGCTGGTGACGTAGTCCACGCGCCGAGAGCCGTCGTAGGCGAAGCCGAGCATCCAGAGGTCGAACCACAACTCCCCGCGCAGGCGGCGCTTGTCGTCGAGGAGCTTGAGGTAGACGGGCTGGTGGACGCAGGACTCGAAGCGGCTCTTCACCCACCCTTTCTTCGTGTTGGCTTCCGGGTGTGTCGCGCACTCGGCCCTCAGGTCTCCGCCCGATGTGAGCGTGGCGGCTGTTCGGGGGTGCGGCGATGCTGCTGTCGCGTTGCCGGTCAAACCGAAGGCGCACGCGAGGGCCGGCAGTCCGGACAGAACGGCTGCCCTTGGACGCCGCCGGGTGGGCTGAAGGGTGGCGGGCGGCTGATTCCTGCGCATGGATACTTTTCCCCCGTAGGCGCGAATGGGCAGGGCTACTTTTCGCACATCCGCCCCCAGCAGGCGTCCAAGAGCTGGCCTGTGGCGGCTGAGTAAGTGGCCCGGAACCCGCGGAACGTGAGGCCACGGCGCTCCAGGCCGTGAGTTTCCGCGGAAGACTCCACCGTCCAAGTGGCCTGATCGCTGTGGGCCGAAGCCGGAGCCGAAGACAGGCGGGCGATCCCTTCCTTGCCCGTGGGGGAGATGTGCAGGTCGTGCTCCCGGACCCCGAAGGACTCCGCAGCGCGTTTGCGGATGTCCGCCTCAATCGCGGGTGCAGTACGGGCCGGAGCCGAGAGGCCGGTCCGGGGCTTGGCGGCGGCTGTATTGCAGATCCGGGAAGTGCGTATGCAGTCGGTCAGTCCCGGTACGGAATCCAAGCAAGAGTCGGGGGAGTTCGCCATGCAACGGGCCAGCGTTTCCTGGTCAACTCCATTGACGGTCTTTGCTGTCGGGACAACTGATGGCCGGGGAGCAGCCAGGGTCGCGGCCGACGGGGGCGCCGGCGACGGTGCGGGGCCAGGCTTGCTCACGTTCCACTGTGTGAACTTGGAGCCGTCCGTGAGTTTGGTGTTGAAGCAGTAGGGCGGCTGGTATTTCCGGGGCGGATTCACCCATGGCATGTCCTGCCCGCACACACCAAGAGTGGCGACCTGGGCGGTGTTCGCGGTGTCGGCGCGGTACCAGGTCTTGTTCTCGGCCATGAACTGCACCCGGTTGGCGATCTCGGGCACGGTGACGTGCTGCGGCCCCATGACCTCCAGACCGATGTCGATGCGATTGCTGTTGCCGCGAGGAACCTTGAGCTGATCAGTGGTGCTGCCGACCCAGTTGAAGTCGTAGAGGACATCCCACTGGTCGCCGCTGGCCTGACGCAGCAGCATGTAGGTGTGGTTGGTCCCGTCAGGTTTGGCCGGGTCGGTTCCCTGCGCGATGGCGCGCATCGTGCCGCCGCTGTTGCCCTGCTCCATCCACTGTGGACCGTACGTGCTGGTTGTCGGCCCTGTCTTCTCCGCGTGGAGTTCGACTTCGACGTTGTTGGCGAACATGCCCCCCTCTGTGTTGGGGGTCATGGCCAGACGGTTCGTTGCCTGTGCCGTGGTGTTGGGCGTGTCGGTCCTGGCGAAATCGATCGGGATGTTGCGCCAGGTCGCGAACGCTCCGATCACCGGCTCGCCCGGCTGGGCGCAGGCCACACCCCAGAAGACGATTCTTGCCATGTGGGTCTTGCTGCAGCTCTCGGTGGGCGCGCTCGCCTGGGCCGGGGCTGCCATGGACAAAGGCAGGACGGCGGCAGCGGACGCCACTGTGGAGACGAGTGCGGCTAATTTCCTTGGCCGACGCAAAGCTGCTCCTCCTCGATAGATGATCGAACGCCGCCGAATCTATCGAACTGGAGTTCTGGTTTGCGGGTGAAGCTCGGGTTTGGCCGGAAGGGATCTGCGTCGGGTCGGGTGCGGCTGGTGGTGCCACGTGCGGCGGAGCCGCATGGTGCGGCGACCCTCGTCCCCGTGCCCCTCTCGCGCCCCTTCGGGCGCCACCGGGCCGCCCCCACTGTGAACCCGTACGCCCCTCGTACCCCGCTTTAATTAGCCCAAGTAATGAGTTAACCTAAAGAACATGTCGGACCCCCTAGACGACTCCGTGGGCACAGAAGTCACGGACGACACCCAGGTCAACGCCGCCGCGGTGGACTCCCTGCGATCCGGAGTGATGCGGCTGTCGCGCCGCCTCAAGCATCAGCGGGTGGACGAGTCGCTCAGCCCCACCGAGATGTCGGTGCTGGGCACGCTCGCCCGCTGTGGTCGTGCCACCCCGGGCGAGCTCGCCCGCAAGGAGCATGTGCAGCCGCCGTCGATGACCCGCATCGTCGCCCTGCTGGAGACCAAGGGGCTGGTCCGGCTGGAGCCGCACCCCGAGGACCGCCGCCAGAAGGTGGTGACCCAGACCGAGCGGGCCGAGGCCATGCTCGAGGAGAGCCGTCGCAAGCGCAACGTCTGGCTCAGCGAGCTGGTCGGACAGCTCGACGAGGACGAGTGGGCGACGCTGCGCGCCGCCGCGCCCGTGCTGGAGAAACTCGCGCACCTGTAGCACCACCGCACACGGAGGAGGCGAAGCCACTTTGAGTACGGGACCCGGAACAGAATCCGCACCCGCACCGAACGGCCACGACGAAGACATACGCACCACCGCCCTGACCGGCAGGCCCGAGCTCAAGCCCGAGCTCAAGCCCAAGGGCGGTATGTTCAGCTCGCTCAGGAACCGCAACTACCGGCTCTTCGCCGCCGGCCAGGTCGTCTCCAACATCGGCACCTGGATGCAGCGCATCGCGCAGGACTGGCTGGTCCTCAGCCTCACCGGCTCCTCCGCGGCCGTCGGCATCACCACGGCCCTGCAGTTCCTCCCCATGCTGCTCCTCGGGCTCTACGGCGGTGTCATCGCCGACCGGTGCCCCAAGCGGAAGCTGATCCTCCTTACCCAGACCGTCATGGGTCTGACCGGCCTCGCCCTGGCCGTCCTCACCCTCTCCGGGCATGTGCAGGTGTGGCACGTCTACGTGACGGCCTTCGCCGTCGGCCTCGTCACCGTCGTGGACAACCCCGCCCGGCAGGCGTTCGTCGTCGAGATGGTCGGCCCGGACGACCTGCGCAACGCCGTCAGCCTGAACTCCGCGAACTTCCAGTCCGCGCGGCTCGTCGGCCCCGCCGTCGCCGGTGTGCTGATCACCGCGGTCGGCAGCGGCTGGGCCTTCCTGCTCAACGGCCTGTCCTTCGTCGCCCCCATCGCCGCGCTGCTGCTGATGCGCACGGCCGAGCTCCACAAGGCCGACCGCGCGCCCCGCGGCAAGGGCCAGCTCCGCGAGGGTCTGCGCTACGTCGCGGGCAACCCCGAGCTCATCTGGCCCATCGTGCTCGTCGGCTTCATCGGCACCTTCGGGTTCAACTTCCCGATCTGGCTGACGGCCTTCGTGAACGACGTCTTCCACGCCGGCGCGGGCACGTACGGCCTGCTCAACACGCTGATGGCGGCCGGTTCGCTGGTGGGCGCCCTGCTGGCCGCGCGCCGTGGCACGTCCCGGACGCGGCTGCTCGTCGGCGCCGCGCTGCTCTTCGGTCTGCTGGAGCTCACGGCCGCGCTGGCCCCCGCGTTCTGGCTGTTCGCCGCGCTGCTGGTGCCGATCGGGACGCTGGGCATGACGGTCAACGTCACCGCCAACTCCGGCCTCCAGCTCGCCACGGATCCCGCGATGCGGGGGCGGGTGATGAGCCTCTTCATGATGGTCTTCGTGGGCGGTACGCCGGTGGGGGCGCCGCTCGTCGGGTGGGTCACGGATGTGTACGGGGCCCGGGTCGGCTTTCTGGCGGGTGGCGCTGTCTCCGCGCTTGCGGCTGTGGGGG
>NZ_JAINFC010000286.1 GCF_020740835.1 Streptomyces sp. UNOC14_S4 | reverse complement strand
GCCCCGCCCCCTCCACCGGACGTCGGCTGCCGGTAGGGGGCGCCCACGTCCGCTGTCGGCTCTCCGCCCGTCCGGGGCGCCCCGTCAGGGGCGCGGGGAACTGCGCGAGCAACCAACGACGGCCCGCAGTCGCCGGACGGGCACAGCGAGCCGAGCTCGCAGGCGGCATTGAGGGGCGCGGGGAACTGCGCGACAAGCCCCCACCGGGGCCGCACCCGCGCGCGCAGCGCAAGCCGCACCCCGGTGGGCGCAACCGGACCACCTGACAGCAACTGACCACGGGTGCCGGGGCGCAGCCCGGGGGCTACGTCCCGGCCAACACGCCCCGCTCGTACTCCCCCCGCGTCAGAAACGCCATCTGCGCCCGCTTCTCCGGCAGATCGACCTGCTCCCCCAGCGTGAACCCCATACGGACCAGCCGGGCGACAGCCTTCGCGTTGCGCGCATCCGGCTCGACGACGATCCGCAGCCGCTCCGGCTCCTGCAGGACATAGGCGAGGAATACGGAGATGAGCGTCGCCGTGAATCCCCGCTCGGTCACGCCGGTGGGGCCCGATACGGGGCCGATCATCAGGTGGATGCCGAAGTCGCCCGGCCGGACGTCGTAGTACTCCCCGACAGGGTCCGCCTCCGGCTCGTACGTCTGGAAGAGCGCGACCGGCACCCCGTCCCGGTGGATGAGGTAGGCGTGGTGCGTGGTGAGGGAGTCCAGGTACTCGTAGATCTCCAGGACCCGTTCGCGGCCCGCCTCCTGCATGCCCCAGAAGCGGGCGCGGTCCTCGGCGACCCAGCTGTGGATCAGGTCGATGTCGGCGGCGGGGTCCACCGGTACGACGCGGACGGTGCCGAAGCCGTCGATGTCCTCCTCGTGGACGGCGGTCCGGGCGGCGGGGGTGTCAGACATTGCGGTGCTCCTGGGTCAGCTTCTGCCAGTCGGTGACGACAGGCGCGAGCTCGCCCCGCAGCCACAGCGGCATCTGGTCTCTCTGGTGTGCGTCGCCGGTCACTCCGGAGGCGCCGAACGGCACGACCCACAGGCTGTTGTCGCGGTCGGCGAGGTCCCACACGTAGCGGGCGGCGGGTCCGCGTGCGCTGAGGTCGGTGAGGCCGGGGACGCTGGTGGTGGACAGGACGCAGTCGTGGTCGCCGGACAGTCCCGGCCACTCCTCCGGCGTCGCGTCGGGCAGCGACTGCCAGGGTGCGAGCCGGTGGAGTTCGCCCCAGGCCTGCTCGGGCGCGCCCGCGGCCGCCACCTCCTCGACGGCCGCGCGGACGCAGGCGGTGCGCTCCTCGTCGGTGAGCAGCCGGTCCGTCAGCAGGTGTTCGAGGGCGAAGGCGGTCCGCTGGGTGAGGGAGAGCCAGGGCAGGAAGATGTCGGGGTACGGGGGCCGTTCGGCCAGCGCGGAAAGCGCCGGGTGGGCGGCGACGCGGTGTACGAGCGCGGTGCGTACGGCGGCGTAGGCCGCGGCGTCGGTGCTGTCGGCGTCCATGCGGCGGTCCCAGCGCAGCAGCCGGTCCCGGAGGCGGGCGGCGTCCGGCCCGAGGTCGTCCAGGGTGCCGAGCAGCGCCAGCAGGGGCCGGGCGGAGGCGAGGTGGGTGTCGGTGTGGACGGCCGCCATGTCGCCGGGGGTCCAGCCGTCCGAGGCGTCGAGCAGTTCCCGGATGCGGTCGGCGCGGTGGGGCGGGGCGAACTCGACGCCGAGGGGTGCGGCGAGGCCGCGCTGGTTGGCCATGACGGCGATGCCGTCGACGTCGGCGCGGGGCATCGGTTCGTGCCAGCCCTGCCAGGCGTGGGCGGCGTCCCAGGCGGGCACGATCCGCAGCCGGTTGTCGTGGTGGCGCAGCGGGACCTTGCCCGCGACCCGGTGCAGCAGGCCGCCTTGGGTGTCGGCGGCCTGGACGACGTTGACGGGTTCGGTCCAGTGGTCGAAGGCGCGGTCGACGTCGGCGACGGTGGTGGCGCGGAGCAGCGCGGGCAGGGTGGCGAAGCCGAGGTCCTGGCGGACGCGCGGGGGGCAGCGGAGGCTGATGGCCTCGGTGTCGTCGGGGCCGCCGATGATGACGGGCCCGCGGTCGGTCTCGACGATCTCGACGGTGACCGGGTCGGCCCTGGCGACCTCGACGGTCTCGATGTGGGCGGTGGCGGGGCTCCAGCCGTCGGGGCCGAGGGCCTCGACGCCGGTGGCGGTGCGGCGGAGCCGTTCGCGGTAGAGGTCCTGGTAGTCGGCCATGGCGTTGGTGATGGCCCAGGCCACGGAGCCGGTGTGGCCGAAGTGGGCGATGCCGGGAACGCCGGGGACCGCTAGCCCCACGACATCGTATTCGGGGCACTTCAGGTGGATCTGCTGGTAGATGCCCGGGTCCTCGATGAAGCGGTGCGGGTCGCCCGCGATGAGGGCCGCGCCGCTCGCGGTGCGGTCGCCGGTGACGAGCCAGCCGTTGCTGCCCGAGCCCGCGGGGCCGTCGGTGGCGAAGAGCTCGGCCGCCTCGGGCCCGAGGTGCCGGGCGGTCTCCTCGCGCCAGAGCTTGGAGGGGAAGCCCGCGAAGAGGAGGTGGTGGGAGAGCCAGACGCCCAGCGGGGTCCAGGGCTGCCAGCGGCCGGTGGCGAGCCCGGTGGCGGCGAACTGGGGCGCGCGCCGCGCGCCTTCGGCGAGGCCGGAGTTGACGCCGTCGACGTAGGCCGTGACCCAGGTCCGGGTGCCGTCGTCGAGGCTCTCGAAGCAGCGCCGGGCGGTGTCGTCGAGCCGGGCCTGGCGGGCGAGCCGGTCCCAGCCGAGGGCCTCGGGGCCGAGGAAGGCGGCCGTGGTGCCCTGGGAGCGGTGGCGCTCCACCTCGATCTGCCACGCACGGTCGACGGCGGCGTTGCGGCCCTGCGCGAAGGCGAGCTCGTCCGGGCCGTCGGCCCGGAGATGCGGGATGCCCCAGGCGTCCCGGTGGACCTCGATGCTCACAAAGCCTCCTCGTTCTGCGGTGAATTGACGGTGCGGCACGGTCACGGATCCACTGTGCCGGTGCCCGTCGAGGGCCCGCGCCCCCTGGCCGAAAATCGTTGTTAGGTTAGGTTAACCTAACCATCCCCTCGACCCCCCACTCGCCTTTCGTCGGCCCGGAGCGGGGGTGACGTGATCGCGGGATAGGTTAGGTTAGGCTCACCTAAGTTTGATCGCTCAGCAATCAGCGCGTCAGCGACCGGAAGGACACCACATGAGTTCCCAGGGGCAGATCGCCGAGGCCCCTTCGGCAGCCGCCGCACCCAAGGCCCCCGGGGCCACGGCGGCGGAGGCCACGGGTGCGGCGGACGCCAGGCCGCACCTCTTCAACCATCTGACGGTCGACAGCTACCGGCGCTCCCTCGCCGCCGGGATCGACCGGGTGGCCGACCGGATCGCCCGCACCGAGCGGCCCTTCACCGGCATATCCCCCGCCGAGCTCGCCCCCCGGATATCCGGCATCGACCTGGAACGGCCGCTCGCCGACCCGGCCGCCGCCCTCGACGAGCTCGAGGACGTCTACCTGCGGGACGCCGTCTACTTCCACCACCCGCGCTACCTCGCGCACCTCAACTGCCCGGTGGTGATCCCCGCCCTGCTCGGCGAGGCCGTCCTCACCGCCGTCAACTCCTCCCTCGACACCTGGGACCAGAGCGCGGGCGGCACCCTCATCGAGCGCCGTCTGATCGACTGGACCGCCGAGCGCATCGGCCTCGGCGAGGACGCCGACGGCATCTTCACCAGCGGCGGCACCCAGTCCAACTTCCAGGCGCTGCTCCTCGCCCGCGAGGAGGCCCTGCGCTACGCGGAGAAGAACTCCGCGCTCCCCCTGGAGCGCCACGAGATCCTCCCGAAAGTCCGCATCCTCACCTCCGAGGCCAGCCACTTCAGCGTGCAGAAATCGGCGAAACTCCTCGGCCTCGGCCGGGACGCCGTCGTCGTCGTGGAGACCGGCCCCGAACGGCGCATGCGCCCCGCCGCCCTCGCCCGCGAGATCGAGCGCTGTCACGCCGACGGCCTGTACGTCATGGCCGTCGTCGCCACGGCGGGCACCACGGACTTCGGCTCCATCGACCCGCTCACCAAGATCGCCGACCTGTGCGAGTGGGCCGGCCTGTGGATGCACGTCGACGCCGCGTACGGCTGCGGCCTGCTGGCCTCCCCCACCCGCCGCCACCTGCTCGACGGCATCGAGCGCGCGGACTCCGTGACCGTCGACTACCACAAGTCCTTCTTCCAGCCGGTCAGCTCCAGCGCCGTCCTCGTCCGCGACCGGGCCACCCTGCGGCACGCCACGTACTACGCGGACTACCTCAACCCGGCCCGCATGGCCGAGGCCCGTATCCCCAACCAGGTCGACAAGAGCATCCAGACCACCCGCCGCTTCGACGCGCTCAAGCTCTGGCTGACCCTGCGCATCATGGGCCCGGACGCGATCGGCTCGCTCTTCGACGAGGTCTGCGACCGCGCCGCCCGGGCGTACGACCTGCTCATGGACGACCCCCGCTTCGAGGTCGTCACCAAGTCCCAGCTCAGCACCGTCGTCTTCCGCTACGTACCCGCGGACGACCGGGCCCGGGAACTGGCCGACGAGGCCAACCTGCACGCCCGCGAGGCGCTCGCCGCCTCCGGTGACGCCGTCGTGGCCGGGACCAAGGTCGACGGACGCCACTACCTGAAGTTCACCCTGCTCAACCCGGAGACCTCGCTGGACGACATCGCGCACGTCCTCGACCTCCTCGCCGGGCACGCGGGCCGGTACGTGGACGAGCGGCTCACCGCCGAGCTCCTCCACCGCGCCGGCTGACCTGCCCTCACACTCCTCGAACAGGAAATCCCCGATGACTCCCCCCACCACCCATGACTTCGTCGCCATCGGCCTCGGCCCCTACAACCTCGGTCTCGCCTGCCTGACCGAACCGCTCGCCGAGCTCGACGGCCTCTTCCTGGAGAGCAAGCAGGAGCAGGACTTCGACTGGCACCCCGGCATGCTGCTGGACTCCGCCACGCTCCAGACGCCCTTCATGGCCGACCTCGTCACGCTGGCCGACCCCACCTCGCCGTACTCCTTCCTCAACTACCTCAAGGAGTCCGGCCGGCTGTACCCCTTCTACATCCGCGAGGTCTTCTACCCGCTGCGCAGCGAGTACAACGACTACTGCCGCTGGGCCGCGGGCAAGCTCCGCTCCGTCCGTTTCGGCCACGAGGTGACCTCCGTCGAGTACGACGAGGCCGAAGGTGTCTACACCGTGCACACCGTCCGGACCGACGGCAGCACCGGCACGCATCGCGCCCGCCATCTGGTGCTCGGCACCGGCACCCCGCCGTACGTCCCGGACGCCTGCCGCGGTCTCGGCGGCGACGTGCTGCACAACTCCGCCTATCTGCAGAACAAGGAGCTGCTCCAGGCCAAGGAGAGCATCACCGTCGTCGGCAGCGGCCAGAGCGCCGCGGAGATCTACTACGACCTGCTCGCCGACATCGACACCCACGGCTACCGCCTGGACTGGGTGACCCGCTCCCCGCGCTTCTTCCCGCTGGAGTACACCAAGCTCACCCTGGAGATGACCTCCCCCGAGTACGTGGACTACTTCCACGCGCTCCCGGAGGACACCCGCTACCGCATGGAGAGCGAGCAGAAGGGCCTCTTCAAGGGCATCGACGCGGAGCTGATCAACAACATCTTCGACCTGCTCTACCAGAAGAGCGTGCGCGGCCCGGTCCCCACCCGGCTCATGACCAACACCGCCCTGCAGAGCGCCTCGTACGACGACATATCGAGCACCTACACCCTCGGCCTGCGCCAGGTGGAGCAGGAGCGGGACTTCTCTCTCACCACCCACGGGCTCGTGCTGGCGACCGGCTACCGCTACCGGACCCCGGCCTTCCTGGAGCCGGTGCGCGACCGCATCCGCTGGGACCGTCACGGCCGCTTCGACGTCGCCCGCAACTACAGCGTCGACACCACCGGCCGCGGCGTCTTCCTGCAGAACGCGGGCACCCACACGCACAGCGTGACCTCCCCCGACCTGGGCATGGGCCCCTACCGCAACGCGTGGATCCTCCGCGAGCTGCTCGGCCGCGAGGTGTACCCGATCGAGAAGTCCATCGCCTTCCAGCAGTTCGGCGCCCCCGAGGGCGGGGTCGCGCTGTGACGACGACCCTCTGGACCCGTACCGACGCGCTCGGCGAGTTCTCCGTACGGCCGCTGGACCCGGACGCCGACGCCGCTCTGCTGCACCCGTGGGTGACCCACCCCAAGGCGGCCTTCTGGCTGATGCAGGACGCCGACGTGGCGGAGGTCGCCCGCTTCTACCGCGAGGTCGCCGGGAACCCGCACCACGACGCCTTCGTCGGCATGCTCGACGGCGTCCCGGCCTTCCTGATCGAGCGCTACGACCCGACGTACGTCGACCTGGTGGGCCTCTACGACCCGGAGGAGGGCGACGTCGGCATGCACTTCCTGTGCGCGCCGACCGACACCCCGGTGCACGGCTTCACCCGCGCGGTGATCACCACCGTCATGGCCTGGCTCTTCGACTCCCCCGCCACCCGCCGCGTCGTCGTCGAGCCCGACGCGCGCAACAAGGCCGTGCACGCGCTCAACGCGGCGGTCGGCTTCGAGGTCGTCCGCACCCTCCGGAAGCCCGAGAAAGAGGCGCTGCTCAGCGTCTGCACCCGCGACCAGTTCCACAACGCGAGCGGCGGTACCGCCACCACCCGAGGAGTATCCGCGTGAACCCCCGCGAAGCCGTCTCCCACCTCACTCCGGCCCACTGGGCGGCCGCCAACCGGCAGCTCGTCCGCAAGGCGCTCGCCGAGTTCTCCCACGAGCGGCTGCTCACCCCCGAGCCCGCCGGGCCCGGCCACTACGTCGTGCGCAGCGACGACGGCAGCCAGGAGTACCGGTTCGCCGCCCGGCTGCTGTCGCTCGACCACTGGCAGATCGACGCCGACAGCATCACCCGGCACCGCGGTGATACGGAACTCCCCCTCGACGCGCTCGACTTCATGATCATCCTGCGGGACGCGCTCGGCCTGTCCGACGCGGTCCTCCCGGTCTACCTGGAGGAGATCAGCTCCACGCTCTCGGGCACGGCCTACAAGCTCGCCAAGGAGCAGCCGAGCGCCGCGGAACTCGCCGAGGCGGACTTCCAGACCGTCGAGACCGCGATGACGGAGGGCCACCCGGGCTTCGTCGCCAACAACGGCCGCCTCGGCTTCGGCGTGCACGAGTACCACGCGTACGCGCCGGAGGCCGCGAGCCCGATCCGGCTGATCTGGCTGGCCGCCCACGGCGACCACGCCACCTTCACCTCGGGCGCGGGCCTCGACTACGACGGCCTGATGCGCGACGAGCTCGGCGAGGAGACCCTCGCCCGCTTCGCGGAGACCATGGCCGGCCTCGGGCTCGACCTCGCCGACTACCGGCTCATCCCCGTCCATCCCTGGCAGTGGTGGAACAAGCTGTCGGTGACGTTCGCGGCCGAGGTCGCGAACCGGCGCCTGGTGTGCCTCGGCCCCGGTGACGACGCGTACCTCGCCCAGCAGTCCGTCCGGACGTTCTTCAACACCAGCGCGCCGCACAAGCACTATGTGAAGACGGCCCTGTCCGTGCTGAACATGGGCTTCATGCGCGGCCTGTCCGCCGCCTACATGGAGGCGACCCCGGCCATCAACGACTGGCTGGCGAAGCTGACCGAGTCGGACGGTGTCCTGCGGGCGGCGCGGCTGACGGTCATCCGGGAGCGCGCGGCCGTCGGCTACCACCACCGGCAGTACGAGGCGGCGACCGACCGCTACTCGCCCTACCGCAAGATGCTGGCCGCGCTGTGGCGCGAGAGCCCCGTCCCGGGCGTCGAGCCGGGCCGCCGCCTGGCCACCATGGCCTCCCTCCTCCACACGGACAAGGAGGGCCGTTCGCTCGCGGCCGCGCTCATCGAGCGGTCGGGGCTGTCGCCCGAGGCGTGGCTGCGCCGCTACCTCGACGCGTACCTGACGCCGCTGCTGCACAGCTTCTACGCGTACGACCTGGCGTTCATGCCGCACGGCGAGAACGTCATCATGGTCCTCGACGGCGGCACCGTCGAGCGGGTGATCTTCAAGGACCTCGCCGAGGAGATCGTCGTCATGGACCCGGACGCGGCCCTCCCGCCGGAGGTCGCTCGGGTCAAGGCGGAGGTCCCCGAGGACATGAAGCTCCTGTCGATCTTCACGGACGTCTTCGACTGCTTCCTGCGCTACCTCAACGCGGTCCTGGCCGACCAGGGCGTGCTGGAGGAGGACGCGTTCTGGCGGACCGTCGCCGAGTGCGTGACGGACTATCAGGCATCCGTGCCGGAGCTGGCCGACCGCTTCGAGCGGTACGACATGTTCGCCGAGGAGTTCGCGCTGTCCTGCCTCAACCGGCTCCAGCTGCGCAACAACCAGCAGATGGTCGACCTGGCCGACCCCTCGGGCGCGCTCCAGCTCGTCGGCACGCTGCGCAACCCCATCGCGCGGTTCGCCCCGCGGGCCGCATGAGCGTGACGGCCGACGCCACCGGGACGGGGGCCCGGCTCCCGGCCCGGTGGCTGATCCTCGGGGTGATCTGCCTCGCGCAGCTCACCGTCGTCCTGGACAACACCGTCCTCAACGTCGCCGTGCCGTCCCTCACCCGGGAGCTGGACGCGACGACCGCGGACGTCCAATGGATGATCAACGCGTACGCGCTCGTGCAGTCCGGGCTGCTCCTGGCCGGGGGCAGCGCCGCCGACCGCTACGGCCGCAAGAGGATGCTGATCGCCGGGCTCGCCCTGTTCTGCGTCGGCTCGCTGGCGGCGGGCTTCTCGGACTCCACCGGTGAGCTGATCGCCGCCCGCGCGGGCATGGGCGTCGGCGGGGCCCTGCTGACGACCACGACCCTCGCGGTCGTGATGCAGGTCTTCGACGAGGAGGAGCGGCTGCGGGCCATCGGCGTCTGGGCCGCGGTGAACGCCCTGGGCTTCGCCGCGGGCCCGCTCATCGGCGGCCTGATGCTCGATCACTTCCGGTGGGGTGCGATCTTCCTGATCAACATCCCGGTGGTGCTGGTCGGTCTCGGCGCGGCGTGGGTCCTGGTGCCCGAGTCGAGGAACGCGGACGGCCGACGGCCCGACCTGCTCGGCGCCCTGCTGTCCACGGCCGGCATGACGGCGGTCGTCTTCGCCGTCATCTCCGGGCCCGACCACGGCTGGGGCTCGGGCCGGGTGCTCGCCGCGGCGCTCGGCGGTGTGCTCGTCCTCGGCGCGTTCGTGCTCTGGGAGAGCCGGATCCCGCACCCGATGCTCGACCTGCGGTTCTTCCGCAACCGGCAGTTCGTGGGAGCCGTCGTGGGCGTGGTGCTGATCACCTTCGGCAGCGCGGGCGCGCTGTTCCTGCTCTCGCAGCAGCTCCAGTTCGTCCGCGGCTACTCCCCGCTCGAAGCGGGCCTGCGCACGGCGCCGTTCGCGCTGACGGTCGTCGCCCTGAACTTCACCGGGGCGTCGACGCGGCTGCTGGCCCGGATGCGGCTGCCGGTGGCGGTCGCCGTCGGTGTGGGCGTGATGGCGCTCGGCTTCGCGGTCGTCGCGGCCTTTCCCTCGGACGGCTACGGCGTACTGCTCCTCGGTCTCGTCCTGATGGGCGCGGGCTGCGCGGTGGCCAACCCCGCGATCGCCGGGGCGGTCATGGGATCGATCCCGCCGGAGCAGGCGGGAGCGGGCGCCGGGGTCGACGGCACCATGTCGGAGCTCGGCGGCAGCCTGGGCGTCGCGGCCCTGGGCGCGGTCATGAACTCCCGCTTCACGGCCCTGCTCCCGGCGACGATCACCGCCGCGGGCTCCTTGCCGGAAGCCCTGGCGGGCGCCCGCACCGAGGCGGACCGTGACGCGGTCCGCTCCGCGTTCGCCTCCGGTGTGGAGTCCGCCCAGCTGGCGGGGGCGGGG
>NZ_JAINFC010000285.1 GCF_020740835.1 Streptomyces sp. UNOC14_S4 | reverse complement strand
CCCCCGTACGGCGCCGGGCGCGCCCCGTCAGGGGCGCGGGGAACTGCGCGACCAGCCCCCACCGGGGCCGTGGCCGCGCGCCGAGCGTAAGTGGCACCCCGGTGGGCGCACCGGAGCCACCGGCCCCGCAGTGGCGCGCCGGGCGCAGCCCAGGTCACAGAGGGGCCGCGCCCGCGTGGGCGCACGTCGCGGCCGCGGCCCGCGCCGCGAAATCGAGGAGGGAACACCACTCCGTACCACCAAGCGCCGCGACCGCCTCGCGCGACAGTACGCCCCGCCCCGTCATTCCGTGCAGCAGCGCAGCGTTCACCGTGTCGCCCGCCCCGATCGTGTCCACGACCTCGGTCCGTACCGCCGGTACGGACCACTGGTCGTCGCGGGTGTGGACGGACAGACCCTCCGCCCCGTGGGTGACCACCACCGCCGAGGGGCCCGCCGTCAGCCACTCCTCCGGGGTGCCGCCCAGCCAGTGCGCGTCCTCGGCCGACAGCTTCAGCAGGGTGACGTGCGGGAGCCAGGAGCGGAAGCGGGTCCGGTAGGCGGCCGCGTCGGGGATGAGGCCCGCGCGGACGTTGGGGTCCAGGAGCGTGAACACGCCCCGTTCCGCCTCCCGCCGCAGCAGTGCCTCGTACGCGCTCGCGCCCGGCTCCAGGACCAGCGAGCAGGTACCCAGACACAGCGCCGAGACGGTGTCCGGCAGGGGCCCCGGGAGCGCGAACAGGCGGTCCGCGGTGCCCTCCGCGTAGAAGCCGTAGCCCGCCGAGCCGTCCGCGCCGACGGAGGCCACCGCGAGCGTGGTCGGCTCCGGTCCGCGCTGCACCAGCGAGACGTCGACCCCCGCCGCCCGCAGCCCGTCCAGCAGGGACTCCCCGAAGGCGTCCGCCGACACCCGGGAGCAGAACGCCGTCGCGGAGCACAGTCTCCCCAGCGCGACGGCGGTGTTGTACGGGCCGCCGCCGCGCCTCGGCAGCAGGGCGGGCAGTGCGCCGTCCCCGCCCCCGCCGTCGGCGGGCACGAGGTCGATCAGGGCTTCACCGGCTACGACGATCACTGCGGTCCCTCCGGTCCCCTCGAGTCCCCTCGGCCAGGAGGCCCAGACTGCCATGCCGCGGCCCGCCGCCCGGGAGGGCCCGCAACCGGAATCCGGGGTGCCGGTAGGGTCGGTCCGATCCGTCGTTCCTCTCGCACAGTTCATCGTTCGCACAGTCCACCGTTGGAGCACCCCATGACCAGCCCCGCGCCCGAGACCCCCGCCGCGTCCACCGAACCCTTCGCGTCCCGCCGCACCGTGCTGCGCTGCGCCGCGCTGGCCGGTGCCGCCGGGCTCGGTGCCACGGCCTGCTCCGGTGCCACGGGCGGCGGCAAGGGCCCGGCCGTCCCCACGGCCCCGGTCGACCTCGGTGCCCCCGACGACGTCCCGGTCGGCGGTGCCAAGCTCTACCGCGAGCAGCGCCTCGTCGTCGCGCAGCCCGCCAAGGGGCAGTACAAGGCGTTCAGCGCGGTGTGCACGCACGCGGGCTGTGTCGTCAACAAGATCGAGAAGGGGAGGATCCACTGCTCGTGCCACGGCAGCGAGTTCGACCCGGCCACCGGCAAGGTGCTCCAGGGCCCGGCCGGTGCCCCGCTGCCCGAGGTCCAGGTCAAGCTGGCCGGCGGCAAGCTGATCGCGGGCCCGGACGCCTGAGGGGCCACACCTGAGGGCCCATGCCCGAGGGTCCAGGCCCGAGGGCCTACTCCCAGTCCCAGGAGATCCCCAGGATCCCCGGGCGCACCCCCTGCTCCACCAGGTGCACCCCGCGGTGCCGCCCCGCCAGCGTCAGTTCCTGCTGCGCGGCGCGCGGCGCCCCCGCGGACGCCTGGCTGAACCGGCGGCAGCGCACCGGCAGCGCGGCGCGGTCGAAGCGGACCTGGAGCACGTACTGCCCGCCCGCGAAGCTGAACCCCCGGACGTATTCGGTGCTCGGGCCCGCGGTCCCGTCGTCGAAGCCGTAGCCGAAGACATGGGTCTCCCCGGCCCGCAGCCGCGCGTCGAAGAGCAGCTCGGCGACGAGGACGCCCGCCTCCGCGTGCCACCGGACGCGCCCGACACGGCAGTTCTCGGTGGCCCGGACCGTCACCCGGCCGGGGTCGCACCCGAGGTCCCCGCGGTGGATGGCCACATAGCGGTCCACGCCGTCCCGGTGCGCCCGTACGACGTGCTGCGAGTCGCGCTCCCGCAGCTCCCGGCCGGCGCCGATCAGGACCCGTTCCAGGTGGCAGACCGTGTGCAGGCCGCCGTCGGCCGGTGACTCCAGCTCCGCCAGCAGCCGCTCCAGCGGGCGGGACTCCTCCACCAGGGAGCGGTAGGAGAGCGTCGCGGGCCGCCGTGTCCCGGTCTGCCGCTCGGGCGGTTCCAGCAGGCGGGTCAGGGCGCGGGGAGGCAGTTCCAGGATCTCCTCCAGCACGCGCACCGCCCGCAGCGACTCGGGCCGCTGGGGCCGTCGTGCGCCCTGCTGCCAGTAGCTGAGGCTCGTCACCCCGACCTGTATGCCGCGTTGCGCGAGCCGGTGCTGGACGCGGTGCAGGGCGAGCCCGCGGGCCGACAGTGCGGCCCGCAGCGCGAGGTGGAACGGGCCGCTGCGCAGGGCCCGTGCCAGCTCGGTCCCGTCCGTGTCCGCTGGTGTGCCACTTGGTGCCATCCGCTCGCCCCTCTGTGAATATTCACCGGCGGCGGGAGCGGACCGGGCCGCCGGAGCGTTGTGATCCTTTTGACCGGGCACAGGCCGTTCACAACCGGTAGGTGTCGTTCACACCGCCCGTCCACCCAGCATTGAAGCCTGTTGACCGGTCACTGACAACACCCGATGCTCCTGATCAGCGTCCGGACGCGCTCTCCGTAACACCCCCCACTGGGAGGCACGTCCATGTCCCGTGCATCGGCACGACAACTGAAGAACGGGCAGGCCCGGATACGCGGCAGACGGCTCTCCGCCGCCGCCCTGGCCGCCGCCGCGCTCCTCGCCGTCCCCACCACGGCGAGCGCCGCGACCGGCGACCACGCGGGTCTGCGCGCGTCGAAACAGCTCAACATCACCATGCAGGCGCAGCAGAAGACCAACTGGTGCTGGGCCGGCTCCGGCAACACCATCGCCACCTGGTACGGCCGCAACTACAGCCAGAACCAGTTCTGCAACGCCGCGTTCAACCGGCAGCAGGGCACCACCTGCCCCAACAACCAGGCCACCCTGGGCAATGTGCAGAACGCCCTCGACTGGGCGGGCATCAACTCCGGCTCGTACGTGTCCGGCTGGCTGCGCTACTCGACCGTGCAGAACGAGATCAGCAACAACCGGCCCGTCGAGACGCGCATCCAGTGGGCCTCCGGCGGCGGCCACATGCACGTGCTCTACGGCTACGACGACTCGAACAGCTGGGTCTACTGGGGCGACCCCTGGCCGTCCAACGACCGCTACAACTGGGCGTCGCACAGCTGGTACGTGGACAACGACCAGTTCTCCTGGACGCACTCGCTCTACCGGATCGGGGCGTGACGCCATGACCGCGCACACCAGGAGGATCACCAGGAGGACCGCGGGCCGTGCGGCGGCCGCGGGGACGATCACGGTCGCGCTGTTCGCCCTCGCGCCCCTCGCGCCCCTCGCGCACGCCGACGCGGCGGGCGCCCCGGCCCCCGTGGCCCCGCCCGCGGCGGGGATCGCGGCCGCCCACGACGCCGCGGCGGCCCCCGCGACGCTCGACACGCTCTCCCGCTTCTTCGCCCGCGACGGGCGCGTCGCCTTCGCCAAGGCGCAGCCGAGGATCGCCGGGACGGCCGTGCCCGTCTACACGCTCTCCCCGGACTTTGTGGCGGGCAGGACGGACGCGCCGGTGGCCAGGCTGGAGTTCCTGGCCAGCACGGCGGTCTCGGCCGACGGGCAGAAGGCGTCCGTGTGGACGGTGAAGGACGGTGCCGCCTGGAAGGTCGTCAACATCGCCACCGGTGACGACGAGACGCGTTACGCGGCAGAGGGCGCGAAGAAGCTCGACGGGGGCACCGTCTTCCGCGAGCCGCAGATCAACGCCTGGTATGTCCAGCGCGGCGACCGGGTCCTGCCGCTCGACTCCGACGCCGTGCGGGCCGTCGGGGCGGACGGCACCACCGTCGAGGCCTACCGGGCGCGCGTCCACAAGGCGTACGGCGACAAGCTGCCCGGCTCCGCGTACGCGAAGAAGGGCCTGGCGGGCGGCTACGAGGAACAGGCCGGAACCGCCGGTGACGCGGCGGCACCGGCCGGCGGGGCGGCGGAGAGGACAGCAGGGGACGAGCTGACCGCCTCCGCGGCGCGGACCGACGCGGGGAGCCCGGTGAACACCGCCTCCGTCGCGGCGGCCGCGGGCGCGGCAGCGGCCCTCGGCGCCTCCGCCCTGGTGGTCCGCCGGAAGCGGCGCCGCGGCTGACCACCCGCACCAGGGGCGTCCCCACAGCGCCCCGCTCCGGCCCCGGCGCACACTCGCCGGGGCCGGAGCCGTCCGGAGCCAGGGGCCCGGAGCCACGAGGCCCTCCGGGCCCCTCCCCGGAGAGGCCCGGAAACCGTCTTCCGGCCCGGGCCCGCCGCCGTCGGGCGGTGGAGTTGTCAGTGCCCGCAAGTAGGGTTGGGGACATGGCCGACCCCAGCAGCTACCGCCCCAAGCCGGGACAGATCCCCGACTCGCCGGGGGTCTACAAGTTCCGCGACGAGCACGGCCGCGTGATCTACGTCGGAAAGGCGAAGAGCCTGCGCCAGCGGCTCTCGTCGTACTTCCAGGACCTCGCGGGCCTGCACCCGCGCACCCGCACCATGGTGACCACCGCCGCCTCCGTCGAGTGGACCGTGGTCTCCACCGAGGTCGAGGCGCTCCAGCTGGAGTACTCCTGGATCAAGGAGTACGACCCGCGGTTCAACGTCAAGTACCGCGACGACAAGAGCTACCCCTCCCTCGCCGTCACGCTGAACGAGGAGTTCCCGCGCGTGCAGGTCATGCGCGGCCCCAAGAAGAAGGGCGTGCGCTACTTCGGCCCGTACGCCCACGCCTGGGCGATCCGCGAGACCGTGGACCTGATGCTGCGGGTCTTCCCCGTACGCACCTGCTCCGCCGGGGTGTTCAAGCGCTCCGCCCAGATCGGCCGCCCCTGCCTGCTCGGCTACATCGGCAAGTGCTCCGCCCCCTGCGTCGGCCGCGTCACCCCGCAGGAGCACCGCGAACTCGCCGAGGAGTTCTGCGACTTCATGGCCGGGCGTACCGGTGCGTACATCCGCCGTTTGGAACGGCAGATGCACGATGCCGCGGAGGAGATGGAGTACGAGAAGGCCGCCCGGCTCCGTGACGACATAGAAGCGCTCCGCCGGGCCATGGAGAAGAACGCGGTGGTCCTCGCGGACGCCACCGACGCCGACCTGATCGCTGTCGCCGAGGACGAGCTGGAGGCGGCCGTGCAGATCTTCCACGTCCGCGGCGGCCGGGTGCGCGGCCAGCGCGGCTGGGTCACCGACAAGGTCGAGGCCGTCGACACCGCGGGCCTCGTCGAGCACGCCCTCCAGCAGCTCTACGGCGAGGAGACGGGCGACGCCGTGCCCAAGGAGGTCCTCGTCCCCGCCCTCCCCGACCCCGTCGAGCCGGTGGTCCAGTGGCTGACCGGGCGCCGCGGCTCCCGGGTCGACCTGCGCATCCCCCAGCGCGGCGACAAGAAGGACCTGATGGCCACCGTGCAGCGCAACGCCGCACAGGCCCTCGCCCTCCACAAGACCAAGCGGGCCTCCGACCTCACCACCCGCTCCCGGGCCCTGGAGGAGATCACCGAGGCCCTCGGGCTCGACTCCGCGCCGCTGCGCATCGAGTGCTTCGACATCTCCCACCTCCAGGGGCAGGACGTGGTCGCCTCCATGGTCGTCTTCGAGGACGGCCTGGCCCGGAAGAGTGAGTACCGCCGCTTCCAGATCAAGACCTTCGAGGGGCAGGACGACGTCCGTTCGATGCACGAGGTGGTCGGCCGCCGCTTCCGCCGCTATCTGCAGGAGCAGCAGAAGGCGGGGGAGTGGTCCGACGAGAACGCCGTCACGGAGAACGGGGAGAACGGGGACGCGGCGGCGGAGGAGCGGCAGGACCGGCCCAAGCGCTTCGCCTACCCGCCCCAGCTCGTCGTGGTCGACGGCGGCGCGCCGCAGGTGGCCGCCGCCCGCCGGGCCCTGGACGAGCTCGGCATCAGCGATGTCGCCGTCTGCGGTCTCGCCAAGCGCCTGGAGGAGGTCTGGCTGCCCGGCGAGGACGACCCCGTCGTCCTGCCCCGCACCAGCGAGGGCCTCTACCTGCTCCAGCGGGTCCGTGACGAGGCGCACCGCTTCGCCATCTCCTACCAGCGCAGCAAGCGCACGAAGACCATGAAGGCGGGCCCGCTCGACGCCGTCGCGGGCCTCGGCGAGACCCGCAAGCGGGCCCTGCTCAAGCACTTCGGCTCGCTCAAGAAGCTCCGCGCCGCGACCGTCGAGCAGATCTGCGAGACGCCCGGCATCGGCCGCAGGACCGCCGAGACGATCGCTGCCGCGCTCGCCGCGGCGGCGCCGCCCGCACCCGCCGTCAACACGGCGACAGGCGAGATCATGGACGATAGGGACGACGGCGCCGCGACCGCGGCTCCGTCCGCAGAACGGGGGTAGCAGCATGACCGGGAACGAACGGGACGGAGCACAGGTGAGTACGGGCACGACGGCGGACGCGACGGGCGAGGCGGCGGGCATCCCCGAGCTGGTGATCATCTCCGGCATGTCGGGGGCGGGCCGCAGCACCGCCGCCAAGTGCCTGGAGGACCTCGGCTGGTTCGTCGTGGACAACCTGCCGCCCGCGCTGATCCCCACCATGGTGGACCTCGGCGCCCGCTCGCAGGGCAACGTGGCCCGCATCGCCGTGGTCGTGGACGTCCGCGGCCGCCGCTTCTTCGACAACCTCCGCGAATCCCTCGCGGACCTCGCCGCCAAGAAGGTCAAGCGCCGCGTGATCTTCCTGGAGGCCTCCGACGACGCCCTCGTGCGCCGCTTCGAGTCCGTGCGCCGCCCGCACCCCCTCCAGGGCTCCGGCCGCATCGTCGACGGCATCGCCGCCGAGCGCGACCTCCTGCGGGAGCTGCGCGGCGACGCCGACCTGGTGATCGACACCTCCAGCCTCAACGTGCACGAGCTGCGCGCCAAGATGGACGCCCAGTTCGCGGGCGAGGAGGAGCCCGAGCTGCGGGCCACCGTGATGTCCTTCGGCTACAAGTACGGCCTGCCCGTCGACGCCGACCTCGTGGTGGACTGCCGCTTCCTGCCCAACCCGCACTGGGTGCCCGAGCTGCGCCCCTTCACCGGGCTCAACGAGGAGGTCTCGGGCTACGTCTTCAACCAGCCCGGCGCCAAGGAGTTCCTCGACCGCTACACCGAGCTGCTCCAGCTGATCGCCGCGGGCTACCGCCGCGAGGGCAAGCGCTATGTGACCATCGCGGTGGGCTGCACGGGTGGCAAGCACCGCTCCGTCGCGATGTCCGAGAAGCTCGCCCACCGCCTGGTCTCCGAGGGCGTCGAGACCGTCGTCGTGCACAGGGACATGGGGCGCGAGTGACCGGCCGTTCCTTCCGTCTGCGCCGCGTCCGCCGTCTCGTCCCCGCCGCCGGGCGGGGGAAGGGCCGCGTGGGCCGCGGCGCGCAGCCCAAGGTCGTCGCCCTCGGCGGCGGCCATGGGCTGTCCGCGTCGCTCGCCGCCCTGCGCCGGATCACCGGCGACCTCACCGCCGTCGTCACCGTCGCCGACGACGGCGGCTCCAGCGGACGGCTCCGCGACGAGCTCGGCGTGCTGCCCCCGGGCGACCTGCGCAAGGCGCTCGCCGCGCTGTGCGGTGACGACGACTGGGGCCAGACCTGGGCCCGCGTCATCCAGCACCGCTTCGCCAGCGAGGGCGACCTGCACGGCCACGCCGTGGGCAATCTGCTGATCGTCGCCTTGTGGGAGCAGCTCGGCGACCATGTGCAGGCCCTGGACCTGGTCGGCAAGCTGCTCGGCGCGCACGGCCGGGTGCTGCCCATGTCCGCCGTGCCCCTGGAGCTCCAGGCGCTCGTGAAGGGCCACGACCCGGCCGAGCCCGAGGCGGTCACCACTGTGCGCGGGCAGGCCACTGTGGCGCTCACCCCGGGCGAGGTGCAGTCCGTGCACGTCGTCCCGGAGGACCCGCCCGCGGTCCCCGAGGCCGTCGAGGCGGTGCTCGACGCCGACTGGGTGGTTCTCGGCCCGGGCTCCTGGTTCTCCTCCGTGATCCCGCATCTGCTGGTCCCCGAGCTGCTCGACGCGCTGCAGGCCACCAAGGCCCGCCGGGTGCTCTCGCTGAACCTCGCGCCGCAGCCGGGTGAAACCGATGGCTTCTCCCCGCAGCGTCATTTGGAGGTTTTGGCCCGACACGCCCCTAAACTCGCCCTGGACGTGGTGCTGGCCGACGAGGCCGCCGTGCCCGACCGGGAGAGCCTCACCGAAGCCGCGCAGCGGCTCGGGGCCACGGTCGAGCTGGCGCCGGTCGCCGCGCCCGACGGCTCCCCGACCCATGACCCGGAGCTGTTGGCCGCCGCGTACGACCGTATTTTTCGGATGCATGGAAGGATCGGCCCATGGCGATGACGGCAGCGGTGAAGGATGAAATCTCCCGGCTCCCCGTCACCCGGACCTGCTGCCGGAAAGCGGAGGTCTCGGCGATCCTGCGGTTCGCGGGCGGACTGCACCTGGTCAGCGGCCGCATCGTGATCGAGGCGGAGCTGGACACCGGGATCGCGGCCCGGCGGCTGCGCAAGGACATCCTGGAGATCTTCGGGCACTCCTCCGACCTGGTGGTGATGGCCCCCGGCGGGCTGCGCCGCGGCAGCCGGTACGTGGTGCGGGTGGTCGCGGGCGGTGATCAGCTGGCCCGCCAGACCGGCCTGGTCGACGGCCGCGGGCGGCCGATCCGCGGTCTGCCGCCGCAGGTCGTCTCCGGTGCCACGTGCGACGCGGAGGCCGCCTGGCGCGGCGCGTTCCTCGCGCACGGCTCGCTCACCGAGCCCGGCCGCTCCTCCTCCCTGGAGGTGACCTGTCCCGGCCCCGAGGCGGCCCTGGCCCTGGTCGGCGCGGCCCGTCGGCTGCAGATCGCGGCCAAGGCGCGCGAGGTGCGCGGCGTGGACCGGGTCGTCGTCCGGGACGGTGACGCGATCGGCGCGCTGTTGACGCGGCTGGGCGCGCACGAGTCGGTGCTCGCCTGGGAGGAGCGCCGGATGCGGCGCGAGGTGCGGGCCACGGCCAACCGTCTCGCCAACTTCGACGACGCGAACCTGCGCCGTTCCGCGCGGGCCGCGGTGGCCGCCGGGGCGCGGGTGCAGCGGGCGCTGGAGATCCTCGGCGAGGAGGTGCCCGAGCACCTCGCCGCGGCCGGGCGGCTGCGCATGGAGCACAAGCAGGCCTCCCTGGAGGAGCTGGGCGCGCTCGCCGACCCGCCGCTGACGAAGGACGCGGTGGCGGGGCGCATCCGGCGACTGCTGGCCATGGCCGACAAGCGGGCGCAGGACCTGGGCATCCCGGGCACGGAGTCGAACCTCTCGGATCTCTCCGACCTGTCGGAGGAACTGGCGGAGGGGATGGTCGGCTGAGCGCTCCGCCCGCGGGCGCCCCGTAAGGGGCGCGAGGCTGTGTTTATTTGCGGCTCCGCCGCGTGGGCGCGACCAGCCGAACACGACCCGCAGTCGCGCACCGGCCTCAAGAGGCACCCCGGTAGGCGCACGGGGCCCGGGGCGCAGCCCCGGGCGGTCAACTCCCGTCCGACGGCGCACTGTTGACATGGCCATGCGCGCGTCGCAGCCTGAGCACCCCGCGCACCCACGTGCCGGGTCACCGCAAGGGGGGCTCATGAGACGCAGAGCGAGATCCTTCCTCGC
>NZ_JAINFC010000284.1 GCF_020740835.1 Streptomyces sp. UNOC14_S4 | reverse complement strand
GGTATTGGCCGCGGGCGCGCTGGTCACGGTGAGGTGACCGGCTTCGTCGTGTGCGTAGTTGGTGACGTTGTTGTCGGGGTCGGTCATGCTCACCGGCAGGCCGCGCTTGTCGAGCTGCCAGCGCGTGGTGGCCTGGCTGCCCGACGCCGTGGCGTCGCCGGTGCGGTCGGCCGCGTAGAGGCGGGAGACCTCGTCGGCGGAGAGCGGACGGGAGTACGTCTGGACGTTCCCGATCGAGCCGTTGGCCTGGTTGTAGAGGCCGCCGCCGATCGTGTGCACCGCGCCCAGCGTCAGCGGACCGGCGGAGTTCCACGGGGTGGAGTTGGTCGCCGCGCCGACCGGCTGGCCGTTGACGTACAGCTTCATGGCGCCGGTGTCGGCCTGGTACGTGCCTACGAGGTGCGTCCAGGCGCCCGCGGCGGCACTCCCGTCCGGCGAGGACACGGCGGGGTACGCCGTGCCGGAGCCGTCGTTGGTGCTGGTGACGAAGGACCACGCCTTCGCACCTGCGCTGTACCCGAGGGAGAACGCCTGGTGGTTGTTCCCGCCCTGCCCGACGAACGTCTGGTCCTTCGCGCCCTGGGCGGCGAGCCGGACCCACGCGGAGACGGTGTACGACGAGCCGGTGTTGAGCACGGGCCCGTTGGTGGTGATGACGCTGGTGGTGCCGTTGAGCGAAGCTGCGCCGTCGCTCCATGTCACGGCCGTCGCCGCGGCGGTGTTGCCCGTACCGGAGGCGTCGGTGACCGTGCTGCCGGAGCTCTGGTTCAGCGGCCACCAGCCGGTCGGGTGGCCGACGCCGTCCTGCCGTACGGAGCGGCTGGTGATGTTGCCCATCGCGTCGTACGTGGAGCTGGTGGCGCGGGTGGTCCCGCTGCCGTCGGTCAGGGTGCTGGTGGCGACCCGGTCGTCCGGCGTGTAGGAGACGGTGGTGGTGCGGTTGGCCCCGGCCGGGTCGACGGTGGTGGCCGTGACGCGGTCCGCGGCGTCGACGGTGGACTTGGTCACCGTCGCACCGTTGTTGGTGACGTGCTGGATCGGATTGCCCGCGGCGTCATACGTGTTGGCCTGCTGGACGAAGGTGTTCTTGCCGGTGGGATCGGCGCGGGTGACGGACGCGGTGAGGCCGTTGTCGGTGTAGGTGTAGGAGGTGGTGTTGCCCATCGCATCGGTGATGGACTGCAGCCGCCCCGCCGGGTCGTAGGCCCGTGAGGACTCCACGAGGTCCTTCGGCGTGGAGGGAGCGACCGGATCGCCCGTGTACGCCTGCAGAGTCTGGGTGAGCAGGTGCCCGTTGGCGTCGTAGGTGTAGGCGATCGTGTTGCCGAGCGGGTCGCGCTCGGTGGCCTTGTTGCCGTAAGCGTCGTAGGTGAGTGTGGTGGTCGCCTTCGTCGCGTCGGTGTTGGTGGCCAGCTGGTTGTACTGGTTGTACGTGGACGTGACGGTGCGCGAAGCGTCGCCGCCGGAGAGATCGGCGACGGTCTGGGAGGTGACGAGTCCGTCGACGTCATAGACCGTGGTGGTCTGCGCCTGGTGGACAGCACCGGTAACGCGGTTCGTCACCGCCGGGTCGGTCTGCTGGACGACCTGTGATTCGGCGTCGTAGCGGTACTGGGTGACGAGGCCGCCGGGGAAGACATCCGCGTTTACCTTTTTCGTCAGTACTCGCCCGAGATTGTCGTAAGTGAAGCTGGTGATGACGCCGTTGGGGTCGATGGTCGAGGCGACGTCGCCGTTCTTGAAATACGTGATCGTGGTGGTGGCACCACCCGGCGAAACGG
Organism: Streptomyces sp. UNOC14_S4; assembly: GCF_020740835.1. Taxonomy (GTDB): domain Bacteria; phylum Actinomycetota; class Actinomycetes; order Streptomycetales; family Streptomycetaceae; genus Streptomyces. Next base: position 8,153 of record NZ_JAINFC010000284.1, on the reverse strand, counting down.
TCTTGTAGGGCAGGCCTTTGGGCGCGTACCCGCCATCGGCGGCCTCGATCGAGGTGCCGTCGGTGTAGGAAATCGTGGTGGTGCGCCCGTTGGGGGACCCTGCCACCGGCGGGGTCGTCACGCCGGTCTTGTTGCCCGCGGCGTCGTAGGAGAACGAGGTCAGGTAGGTGGTGTCGGTCGCGGACGACGAGCGGCCGTCGCGGACGGTGGCCGGCAGGTCGTTCTGCGGATCGGGACTCAGTCGGTCGCTGGTGTCGTCCGGCAGGTAGCTCGTGTACGTGGTCGAACACGCCTGCCCCGCCTGGTTCTGGCAGGTGGTCCTGCTGACCTCGTTGCCCCGCACGTCGTGGCCGGAGGTCACGACGTTGCCGTTGGGGTCGGTGACCGTGTGCAGGAAGCCGCCGGTGTCGTAGCCGTACGTGGTCCGGTAGCCGCGGCCGTCGGTCTGCGCGACCTCGCGGTTGCCGTTCCACAGGTCGTACTGGTACGTGATCGTCTTCGTGCCGGGGTCGGTGACCTTCACGGTCTTCAGCGGGGAGAGCCCGTTGGAGCTGCGCCCGGCCGACCAGTGGGCGGCCGCGTCCTGGCCGGTGAGCTCGGTGCGGTAGAAGGCGGCCTCGGCGATCGAACCGGAGAAGTAACCGAGGGTGTTGGTCGGGTGGGCGGGCCACGTGCCGGCGGCCTCACCGGCACCGATGTAGCTGTAGCCGGCGGCCGAGCCGCGGAGCGCGGCGGTGGTGGAGCCGGCCTGCACACCGTCCAAGTACAGGTGCTGTCCCTTGGCGGACCCGCTCAGCAGGGCGTGATGCCACTTGCCGTCGTTCACGAGAGCCGTGGACGTCATGCCGCCCGAGACGCCGTTGGTGTCCCAGAACTTGCCGTGCAGCTTCCCGTCGGTACCGACGTAGAGGGCGGGGGTCCAGTCCGAGGATGTCGGGTTCGACGCATTCAGCGGAACGCCCATCTGGCCGTACAGCACTCCGCCCGCGGTGGTGCCGCGAGGAGTCTTGAACCACATCTCGACCGAGTTGGGCCCGGTCTGTACCTGCTGGTTCGTGGGCAGCTGCACGAAGGACGTGCCGCCGTCGAAGGCCGCGGTGGTGGCGTCCGTGAACGGCCCGTCGGAGCCGAGGGTCACACCGTTGTACGCGGCGGCACCGGAGTTCACCTCACCGGCTGCCTCCCGGGCGCCGGCCGCATCACCGAAGCGGTAGTAGGCGGCGGGGCCCGAGCCGAGGACAGAGGAACGGTATATCTGGCTGGAGCCGGAGACCGTGGGGGCTCCCATGGTCCACGAGCCGCCGTTGGAGTCGGTCAGCTGGGTGACCGCCGTGGTGACGGGGTCGTAGGAGACGGAGGCATACGTCTTGCCCGAAGGACGGGTGACGGACGTCAGGAGACCGGCGGGCCTGGTACCGGCCCGGTAGAGGTCCAGGACGCTGTCCTGGGTCAGGGGCTTGCTGTAGAAGGAGGCGTTGGAGAGGGAGCCCTTGAAGTAGGTGGCGTAGAACGTGGTCGAGTTGGGGTGGGGCTGGTCGGGCCAGTAGCTGCCGAGGTAGCCCGTACCGAGGTACACGTTGCTGTACAACCACGGGGACGTACCGCTCAGACCGACCTTGCCCGCGCCGGGCGCGCTGCCGACCAAGCCGCCGTCCAGCCACATCTGCTGCGCGGCCCACGACCCGGTGAGCACCACGTGGTGCCACTTGCCGTCGGCGACCGAACCCGTGGTACTGATCGGTTCCGGGTTCTCCATGCCCCACCAGTACAGGCCCTTGAGCTTGCCGTCGTTGCCCAGGTAAAGGGCAGGCAGGACATCGTCCTTGATGGAGGGCTGCAACGGCTTGCTCGAAGCCGAGAACAGTACGCCGGCCGCGGCGGTCGACGTCTTGAACCACAACGAGACCGACTGCGCGGAGCTGGTCCCGATCCCGAGGTTCGGCAGCTTCACGTAGGAAGATGAGCCGTCGAAGTCGGCGGCCGTCGCGCTGCTTCCGGCCAGCGGGCCGGGTCGGCCGAGCGTCACATTGCTGTAGGTGGCAGTGTCCGCTCCGGCCCGGGCAAGCACGGCACTGGCGGCCATCTTCCCCGTGCTCTCCGTAAGCGGCCAATAGGAGACCGGGCCCTGGTCGAGGGTCTGGTTGTGGTACTGCGAGCCTGCGGTGTAGCCGTACTGGGCACAGCCGTTCGTGTCGACCGGCGAGCAGACCTTGGTGAGCTGATCAGCGTTGTATGTGTACGTCCAGGTCGAGGCGGTGTTTGACTGACCCGCGACGGCGGGGTCGGTGGCGACAGCCGCTACGTGCGGGCCAGTCGCGCCCGACGGTGTGCTCCACGTCAGATGCAGCGCCCGGCCGGACACCGCCGACGTCATGTCGGTGATGTGTCCCGAGGACCAGCTGAAGTTCTCGGCACGACCGTTGGCGTCGGTGATCGACGTGAGGCCGTACTTGCCGGAACCGAGGCTCTGGGTGAAGGCGTAGACGGTGGCGTTCTTGTCAGTGAGCGAGTACCCGCCGGATATCGACCGGAAGGTGGCGAAGCGCCCCTGCGGGGGCGAGAACGAACCGTCGGCGTTCTTGCCGTAACCGACCGCGGAGCCGTCGGGGTAGGTCACCTGGGCGCTGGTCACACCTCCGGACGCGTCGTACTGCTCGGCGACGCGCGCGTCGAAAACGCTGGACCAGCCTGCTCCGAAGGCACCCGTGGTGCGCGGGTCACGGGAGTTGTAGTCACGGGTGACCGTCAGCGACGGACCCGGCGCGGAGACGTTGGCATCGGTGGCGGAGGTGGTGTAGTTCCCGATGGCCGGGCTGTAGCCATGCCCGTCCGGGTTTTGCGAGAGCCCGGAGGCGACGGCGGGCTGCGGCACCTGGGTGGTCAGCTGCTGCCAGTTGGGACCGGCGGAATAGTTGGTGCCGTCAAATGCTTGGACCCCCCAGTAGTAGGACTGGCCCCACTTCAGCTTCCCAGCCGGAACGGTGTAGGAGACACCGGCGAAAGTCCCCTTGTCGGCGATGAGCCCGGAGTCCGCGAGCTTCGTTCCCCCGGTGTCGTACACCTGGAAGTAGTACTTCGCGGACGTCGTGAGCCCCGTGTCCCACCGAGCGTCTGCCGTCAGCTGTGGGGTCAGGGTGTTCACGACGGCGTTGTTCTCCGGTGTCGTCGAGACAACCACCGGGGGCAGCGCGGCGCTGGTGGTCAGAGAGAGGGAAGGTCCCACATCCAGGTTGTAGGCCGATCCGAACTGCTTCCAGTGCAGGTTGTCCGACGTGGATGCGTAGACGGCCAGTCCGAAGTCACCGGAGGAGCCATTGGCCCAGCTGTTGAAAACACCAGTCGACAGCGGCACTTTGAGGTAGTCGCCCTTGGACAGGTCACCACTCTTGTTGGCACAGCTGACGGGGACGTTCGGCGTCAGGTTGCCGATCGAGGAGCCGTACGAAGGCCCCGGATAGCCGGTGATCTGCTGGGGTGACCAGGCCTTGGTGACGGGCGCGACGTCGAAGCGCTCGGGCGTGCAGGTGGACGACCAGATCGCGTAGAGCTCCAGTGCGGCCGCCGTGACCGACATCTTGGAGTTGTCCAGCGCCTGAGCAAGGTCCGGAAACTGCAGGTAGGAGACAGCCGAGTGAGGGCCGGAGTCCCAGGAACCGACCTTCATGGTCAGCTCTGTCGAGTGGTCTCCGGGCTCGCCGGACTCGGCGTACGTGGTGACGGTGCCCCAGTTCATCGCCGACGGGTCGACGGTGACCGGGAAAACCCGCTCCCGGGCGTGGAGCCAGGAGGCGTCGAGCGTCATCCGGAGCGAGGTGCGGCCGCCGGACTCCACGAGCCGGTAGGTGACCGCGTGCGTGGTGGCGTGCTCGCCCGAGACCCGGTCGGTGCGGGAGTCGTAGGCGTAGCCCGCCGGGATCACGACCGAGGCCTTGCCGTCGGCGTCGAGCAGCTTGACGGAGCCGTCATCGGCCAGCACGGGGCGCAGGCCCTGGGTCTCCAGGGGGAAGGTCCACTCGTTCCCGGCGCGGGCGGAGTGGAGTATCAGCGACTCCTTGAGCCCGATGGCGCCGGACTGGAGCACGAGGTCGGTGTCGGGAAGCACCTGACGGTAGCGGGCGGTCGGACCGGACACGTCCGGCTGAACGTCGGCGGCACCCTGCAGGCCGTACGAAAGTGCGTGGCGGCTGTCGGGCGCGACCCGGACGAGTGCCGAATCCGTGGCGCGTGGGGCCAGGTCCACGTCGACGGAGTTCGCGCCCTGGTGCAGGCGGCCGTCGGAGCCCTTGCGCATCGTCGTGTCGATGTGCTGCCAGTTGCCGTCGCCGTCCCGGAAGTTGATGGGGGCCGGTGCCAGCTTCTGGGTGTGCGAGCCGTCCGCGTTCTCGAAGTAGTCCGAGGTGGCGGTGGACTTCGACGCGACGCGCTTGCTGGTCCGGGCGTCGAAGCCCTGGCCGCCTGCACTCTTGCCCTTGACCGGCTTCCGGTCGTTCGGCGCGTAGGGCGGCAGCTCACCCTTGCCGGGCTCGGGCTTGCCGCCAGCGCCGTGACCGGCGCGGGTCGACGAGGTCGAGGCGTCATGTCCCCGGCCCGCAGCGGTTCCTGACGTCTGGTGCGGCAGGTTGCCCCAGTGAGGTGGCTTGTGCCCCCTGAGCAAGGAGGTCAGCCCCGAGAGGCTGGGGGTGGGCCAGGGGTCCGAGGCCGCCCCTGCCGCTGCGGCCTGTCCGCATGTGCAGGCCATGGCGAAAATCGCCAGAAGGGCTATGCTCACCCCCCGGGCAAGGCGGTGGCGCAGTTGTCTCCATCGGGTGGAACGGCGGTACGGGCGTCGGTACATGACTACTCCATCGAAGATCAAAACAACCTGTTGACCTTCGTTCACAAGGAGCGATCATTCCAGAGTCATGAACATGCCCTTAATGATCCTTTACTGACACCAGACCTGAGTTCACATGCATAAATGACTCGATGTGGAGATAATCCACGTCAATCGGTCACTTATGCACCGCGTCCTTCACCGCCCGCGCCACTGCGGACCGGGTGTCCCGGGACTGCTGAATCACCGTCACATTCCCGCTCTTCCTGCCGTCCCCCACGACGACGAACCGGGCTGCGGGTGTTCTGGCGGCCACCTCTTCCGTAGCCGCTCCCGGCGTCCGGCCGACGGCGAGCACGATGTCGCAACGGCGCTGCACGAGGGTGTTCACATAGGGAACGGCGTTCGCGACGGTGTCCGGGCCGAAGACCGGGAGAGACGTCACCTTCGCATGCGTGGCCAGGGAGGCGTCCTCCATGCCGGCCCAGACCGGGGCCGCCTCGTCCCCCGTCACTCCCCGGCCGTCGGTCAGCAGGCAGGCGCTGTGGTCGGTGTACTGACGCGCCCTCGGTTCCTGGCCCCCGTCCCCGCCGCCGCTCAGCACGATGGCCGCGATCAGTCCGCCCGTCAGAACCACTGCCCCGGCGCCTGCGGCGACCCATGACCTGCGACGCATCCTGCAATCCCCATCCCCTGGCAGGAGTGGGCCCGGTGCCCGTTCCTGAGTCCGCGTGAGCATAGCCACGGACCGGGAGGGTTATCGCGGCCGGGGGGTGCCCCGCCCGCGCGGCGGGCGGGCTCAGACCTTCCCCGCCCCCTCGAACCACGTCGGCCCGTCCTCCGTCGCCTGCTTGATGCGGGTGACCGCGAACTCCTCCATCGGCGGGAGGGCGTCGGGGTCGAACCAGCCGACCTCGAGGGACTCGTCGTCGTTGACGCGGGCCTCGCCGCCCGTGGCGCGGGCGAGGAAGCAGATGTCCATGAACTGGCAGTGGTCGCCGTTGGGGTAGGTGACGGGTTCCAGGGCCTGGACGAGGAGGACGCGCTCGGGGACGCAGTACACGGCGGTCTCCTCGTAGACCTCCCGGACCACCGCGGCGGCGGGCTGTTCGCCGGGCTCGGGGATGCCGCCGATGATCGACCACTCCCCGGTGTCCGCCCGGCGGCCGAGGAGGACGCGGCCCGCGTCGTCGAGGACGATGACGCTCACGCCGGGCAGCCACAGGAGCTGGTGACCGGCGGAGGCGCGGATGTCACGGATGAAGTCGGGGATCGGCATACGTCGAGCCTAATGCCCCTCGGTGATCACTCGTGGCGTGCGGGCCGGGACGGCCGGCATGGGTGTCACGGGCCGGTGCCACGGACCGGTGCCACGGACCCGCGCGGACCGGACGGCGTCAGGCGGTGGCCCTGCGCCCGCCGCCGCTCCGGCGGAGGCAGTCGCGGATCATCGCCACGGCCGCCTCGGCGTCGTCGACGGTGACGGTGAAGGTCCGGCCGTCGCCCAGGCTCAGGACGAAGCCCTCGCCGCGCCGCACGACGACGGCGGTGCCCTTCTCGGGGAGCCAGCGGTAGCCCCAGCCGCCCCACTGCCGCGGGGTCACCCGCGGGGCGAACTCGGCGCCGACCACGTGGGCGAGCGGGATGCGGGTGCGCGGCACGCCGATGTGGCCGCAGCGCACCTCCAGCTTCTCGGCGTCCACCCGTACCGCGACATGGACGAACGCGAGGGTGCCGTAGAGCATCAGCAGGCCCGCGGCGACGCAGCCGACGACCGACATGACGAGAGGGGCCAGCCCCGAGGTCCACGCGCTGTCGACGGCCAGCTCGACGCCCAGCGCCAGGCAGGCTGCGCCGGCGGCGGCCAGCAGCCACTGGATCCGGTTGGTCGCTCGGCCGGTCCAGACGGCGGGTTCGGTGCCGCTGTCGGCTGGGGAAGGGGTTCCGACCGCGTCCGGCTTCCCGTCGCCCTCGTGGCCCTGCGGGCCCTTGGAGTGGTCCCTCATATGACGCAGCCTACTCACCTTCCGCCACCGCGGCAGGGTGCTGCGCGACGGAAACGGAACGTGCGGGGACCCGCGAGGAGCGGGCGGGCCGCGGTCGCTCAGGGCCGCGCGGCGCCGACCGCGGGCAGCGAGCGCCCCTCGGGGTAGGCGAGCGCCGAGGGCAGCAGGGTCTCCTCACGGCCGCCGAGCAGCACGGTGAGGGTGCCCGAGGGCTCGGCGTCGGGGGCGGGGGCGGACCCGATCCGGCGCAGTGCCTGGGCGGCGACGGCGTCGGCGGAGCCGTGGAGCGCGAGGGGCTCGTCCGAGGGACGCAGACGGGGCTGAACGGCCGCACGGATACGCTCCGCGACGAGCTCGTAATGGGTGCAGCCCAGGACGACGGCCCTTACATCGTCGGGGGTGAGGGCGGCCGCGGCGGCCACGGCGGCGTCGATGGCCCCGGAGTCGGCGTGCTCCACGGCGTCGGCCAGCCCGGGGCAGGCCACCTCGGTCACCTGGACACCGGCGGCGAAGTCACGGATCAGCCCGCGCTGGTAGGGGCTGCCGGTGGTGGCGGGGGTGGCCCAGATGGCCACCGGGCCGCCGCCGAGGGCGGCGGGCTTGACCGCCGGGACGGTCCCGATCACCGGGATCCCGGGCTCCAGCTCGGCCCGTATGGCGGCCAGCGCGCGCACGGAGGCGGTGTTGCAGGCGACGATCAGCGCGTCGGGGCGGTGGGCCGCGGCGGCACCGGCGACGGCCAGGGCACGGGCGATGATGTCCTCATGGGTCCGGGGGCCCCACGGCATGCTGCCGGGGTCGGAGGAGAGGACGAGATCGGCGTCCGGCCGCATGCGGTGTACGGCGGCGGCGGCCGCCAGCAGGCCGTTTCCTGAGTCCATGAGCGCGATCTTCACCCGGTCACTTTAATGGATGGGGGTGTCCGGGCCGTGGCCCGCCCTCGCTCCCGGACGGCCCCGGGGAGCCGCCGACGAGGAGTCGGCGAAGGGCCGGCGTAGGACGGGCGAGGGGCCGGCGAAGATCGGAAGGGCTGGATTTCGTGCGCCCGGGTGGGAAGACTGCCACGGTGAGTGCGCTGACGTGGATCACTGTCGGGTCCCTGGCCGCATGGGCGTGGCTGCTGCTGGGGCAGGGCTTCTTCTGGCGTACGGACGTGCGCCTGCCGCCGCGCACACCGCCCACGGACGGACAGTGGCCCACGGTGGCGATCGTCGTCCCCGCCCGGGACGAGGCGGGGGTGCTGCCGTCGAGCCTGCCGTCGTTGCTCGCGCAGGACTATCCGGGGCGGGCGGAGGTCTTCCTCGTCGACGACGGCAGCACGGACGGCACGGGCG
>NZ_JAINFC010000283.1 GCF_020740835.1 Streptomyces sp. UNOC14_S4 | reverse complement strand
GCCGCGTGCGATGTGGGGCAGGGGGACGCGCTCGTGCTCGCGGCGGGGGAGGGCCGCGCCGTGGTCGTGGACGCGGGCCCGGAGCCCCGTGCCGTCGACCGCTGTCTGCGGGCCCTCGGGGTGGAGCGGGTGCCGTTGCTGATACTCAGTCATTTCCACGCGGACCACGTGGACGGCCTGCCGGGTGTGCTGCGGGGCAGGGCGGTCGGAGCGATCGAGACGACGCCGTTCGCGGAACCGCCCGGTCAGGTCATGTTCGTGCGCCGCACGGCGGAGCAGGCGGGCATCCCGGTCGTGGAAGCCGTGCCGGGGGAGCGGCGTCGCCTGGGGGAGCTGTCGTGGGAGGTGCTGTGGCCGCCGTCGGCGATACTGGGAGGAGCCGCGACAGCAGCCGCGGAGGACGGGCCGAACGACGCGAGCGTGACCCTGCTGGTGCACAGCGCGGGGCTGTCCCTGCTCCTGCTCGGCGACCTCGAACCGCCCGCGCAGCGGGCGCTGCTGGAGGCCCATCCCGAGTTGCCGTCGGTGGACGTCCTCAAGGTCGCCCACCACGGCTCCGCCTACCAGGACCCCGAGCTGATACACAGGCTCCGTCCGCGGCTGGCCGTCGTGTCCGTGGGCGCGGGCAACCCGTACGGTCACCCGTCGCCGCGCACGCTCGCGGAGCTGGGGGCGCAAGGGGCGGCGGTGCTGCGTACGGACACGGACGGCCCGGTGGCGGTGACGTCCGACGCGACGGCGGTCACGCCACCGTGACCGCCACGCTCGTTCCCGCTGTGACCGCCGCGACCGCCACGCTCGTTCCCGGCGTGACCGGGCCGTGGGGCTCCGGCAGGGCTACCGCGTCACTCGGTCTCGAGCCAGCCGTCGTACTCCTCGGCGAGCTCGCGCAGCGCGACGACGTCCAGCGAGCCGCTCGTGTCCTCCAGGACCACGAGCCACTGGGCGTCCTCCGCGTCATCCTCGCCGGCGAGGGCCTCGCGCACGACCTGCGGGTCGTCCTCGAGGTCGAAGCGCCGGGCCGCTTCCTCCGCCACCTCGTCGGCGGTGTCGCGGTCGGGCAGCACCAGCAGGTGCCGTACGGGGTCGTCCCCGGAGTAAGCGGAGGACGGCGGGGAAACCGGGCGCGAAGAGACCGGATAAGAAGAGGAAACGCTGCTCACAACGCTCATTGTGCGGTATGCCCCGACGGGCGCGACGTGGGGTGTGCCTCTGACGTACGGAGGGGTCGGGGAGGCGGTGCGGGCGGGAGTGCCAGCGGCTCGTGGGATGCTGGACGCGATGGCCAGGAAGACTGCAACCGACGACCTTCTCGCCCCCGTCACGCTCGCCGTGGGCCAGGAGGACCTCCTCTTGGACCGCGCCGTGCGCGAGGTGGTGGACGCCGCCCGTGCCGCCGACGCGGACACCGACGTACGGGACCTCACCTCCGACCAGCTCCAGCCCGGCACGTTGGCGGAGCTGACCAGCCCGTCGCTGTTCGCCGAGCGCAAGGTCGTGATCGTGCGCAACGCGCAGGACCTGTCGGCGGACTCGGTCAAGGACGTGAAGGGCTATCTCGCCGCGCCCGCCGAGGAGATCACCCTCGTCCTGCTGCACGCGGGCGGGGCGAAGGGCAAGGGCCTGCTGGACGCGGCGCGCAAGGCCGGGGCCCGCGAAGTCGCCTGCCCCAAGATGACCAAGCCCGCGGACCGGCTGGCGTTCGTCCGTTCGGAGTTCCGCGCGACCGGCCGCTCCGCGACCCCCGAGGCCTGCCAGGCCCTGGTGGACGCGATCGGCAGCGACCTGCGCGAGCTCGCGAGCGCCTGTGCCCAGCTCGTCGCCGACATCGAGGGCACCATCGACGAGTCCGTCGTGGCCCGCTACTACACGGGCCGTGCCGAGGCGTCCAGCTTCACTGTCGCCGACCGTGCCGTGGAGGGCCGTGCCGCCGAGGCTCTGGAGGCCCTCCGCTGGGCCATCTCCACCGGCGTCGCCCCCGTGCTGATCACCAGCGCCCTCGCCCAGGGCGTCCGCGCGATCGGCAAGCTCGCCTCCGCGCCGAGGGGCGCCCGCCCGGGCGACCTCGCCCGCGACCTGGGCATGCCGCCGTGGAAGATCGACCGCGTGCGGCAGCAGATGCGGGGATGGACGGCGGACGGGGTGGCCGTGGCGCTGCGCGCGGTGGCAGAGGCGGACGCGGGCGTGAAGGGCGGGGGCGACGACCCGGAGTACGCCCTGGAAAAAGCGGTCGTCACCATCGCCCGAGCGGCGCGATCCCGCAACCTGTAGGCCACCCACCGGGGGCTCCGCCCCCGGACCCCCGTGGTGGTCGGTTGCGGCCGGTGGTCCGGTTGTGCCCACCCGTTCCGCCCTTTGCGGAACGCATGCCCACAACCAGGGGGGAGGGGCGTACGGCGACCGCGCCCCTTCAGGGGCGCGGGGAACTGCGCGACCAGCCCCCACCGGCCCGCAGCCGAACGCGATCGGACCACCGGCCCGCGGGCAAACGACAGGCGCAGGCAAGGCGAACGAACCGGGGCCCGGGGGCAGAGCCCCCCGGATACGCCGAAAGGCCCCGCCTCCGCCCTGGGGAAGGGCAAAGGCAGGGCCTTTCAGGAAATCACCGAGCCGTGAGACTCACGGCTCAACAGACCGCACCTACGTGGCGAACGTCCGCGTGCGGTCGGGTTTGCCGGGACGGAGCGGTTGAGAGGGTCCGCTGCACCCGCACCGGCGGGGTCGGGGCCGCCGAAAGCGGGAAAGGCCCCGGGAAGGACGTCAGCCCTTGAGCGCCGCGACCTGCTTGGCCAGCGCCGACTTCTTGTTGGCGGCGGCGTTCTTGTGCAGAACACCCTTGCTGGCGGCCTTGTCGAGCTTCTTGCCGGCCAGGGCGACGGCAGCGGTGGCCTTCTCCACGTCACCGGCGGCGATGGCCTCGCGAGCCGAGCGGACGAAGGTCTTGACCCCGGACTTGACGGCCTTGTTGCGCAGGCGCGCCTTCTCGTTGGTCTTGTTCCGCTTGATCTGGGACTTGATGTTCGCCACGAAAAGAGCCTTTTCAGGTTCGTCGGATTTCGAAAGTGTGCCCGCGACGTGTAGAGGGCACGCCAGGCACAGTGGTCCAGACTACCAGCAGGCTCTCCGGCCTCCCAAACCGGACCGTACCCGCCGCTCATGGGACCATGGAAGGGTCGTATACCCCGACTCCCGCCGAGACTGGCGTGCGAACGCCGAAGTCACCGAATGGATCCTGCGTGCCCGCGACCCCTACCAACGTGCCCGAGCCGAGCCGTACCGACCCGGCTCTGATCCGCAACTTCTGCATCATCGCGCACATCGACCACGGCAAGTCCACGCTCGCCGACCGGATGCTCCAGCTGACCGGTGTGGTCGACCAGCGGCAGATGCGCGCGCAGTACCTCGACCGGATGGACATCGAGCGCGAGCGCGGCATCACGATCAAGTCGCAGGCGGTCCGTCTCCCCTGGGCCCCCACCGACACCGAGGGTGCGGGTACCCACATCCTCAACATGATCGACACCCCCGGCCACGTCGACTTCACCTATGAGGTCTCCCGCTCCCTCGCCGCGTGCGAGGGCTGCATCCTCCTGGTGGACGCGGCCCAGGGCATCGAGGCCCAGACTCTCGCCAACCTCTACCTGGCGATGGAGAACGACCTCACGATCATCCCGGTCCTCAACAAGATCGACCTGCCCGCCGCCCAGCCGGAGAAGTTCGCCGCCGAGCTGGCGAACCTGGTCGGCTGCGACCCGTCCGACGTGCTCAAGGTCTCCGCCAAGACCGGCGTCGGCGTGCCCGAGCTGCTGGACCGCGTCGTGCGCGACGTCCCGGCCCCGGTCGGCGTCAAGGACGCGCCCGCCCGCGCGATGATCTTCGACTCGGTCTACGACGCCTACCGCGGCGTGGTGACGTATGTGAAGGTCGTCGACGGCACGCTCAAGAAGCGCGAGCGCATCAAGATGATGTCCACGGGCGCCGCGCACGAGCTGCTGGAGATCGGCACCAACTCGCCCGAGATGCTGGCGGCCGACGGTCTGTCCGTCGGCGAGGTGGGCTACCTGATCACCGGTGTGAAGGACGTCCGCCAGTCGAAGGTGGGTGACACCATCACCCAGTTCCAGGGCGGTGCCACCGACGCCCTGGGCGGCTACAAGGACCCGAAGCCGATGGTCTTCTCGGGCCTGTACCCGCTGGACGGCTCGGACTACCCGGAGCTGCGCGAGGCCCTCGACAAGCTCCAGCTCAACGACGCGGCCCTGGTCTACGAGCCGGAGACCTCCGCGGCCCTCGGCTTCGGCTTCCGCGTGGGCTTCCTCGGCCTGCTCCACCTGGAGGTCATCCGCGAGCGCCTGGAGCGCGAGTTCGGCCTCGACCTGATCGCCACCGCGCCCAACGTGGTCTACCGCGTGATCATGGAGGACGGCTCGGAGCACGAGGTCACCAACCCGAGCGAGTTCCCCACCGGCAAGATCGACGAGGTGCACGAGCCCGTCGTCCGCGCCACGATCCTCGCCCCCAGCGAGTTCATCGGCGCGATCATGGAGCTGTGCCAGACCCGGCGCGGCACCCTGCTCGGCATGGACTACCTCTCCGAGGACCGCGTCGAGATCCGCTACACGCTGCCCCTCGCCGAGGTCGTCTTCGACTTCTTCGACCAGCTCAAGTCGAAGACCCGCGGTTACGCCTCGCTCGACTACGAGCCCACCGGCGAGCAGATCTCCGACCTCGTCAAGGTCGACATCCTGCTGCACGGCGACAAGGTCGACGCGTTCTCCGCGATCACGCACAAGGACAAGGCGTACGCGTACGGCGTGCGGCTCGTCGCCAAGCTGCGCGAGCTCATCCCGCGGCAGAACTTCGAGGTGCCGATCCAGGCGGCCATCGGCGCCCGGGTCATCGCCCGTGAGACCGTCCGCGCCATCCGCAAGGACGTCCTCGCCAAGTGCTACGGCGGTGACATCTCCCGTAAGCGGAAGCTGCTGGAGAAGCAGAAGGAGGGCAAGAAGCGGATGAAGATGGTCGGCAGCGTCGAGGTGCCGCAGGAGGCCTTCATCGCGGTGCTGTCCTCGGACGAGGGCGGCGAGAAGAAGAAGTAACCGCAAGAAGAAGTAACCGCGGGCGCGGCGCACGGAGCCCGAAGCCGCGGCAAGAGCAGGAAACAGCCGCGCGCCGACGCCTCCGCGGACGCCGTCCACGGCCCGGAAGTGCCCGTTCCCCCGGGGGACGGGCACTTCCCGTATACGGAACGCACCCTTCTGTATGGATGCGCGCAGAACGCATAAACCCCGTCGGTCACAGCTTTGGCAAGGCAACTACAGACCCTTACGCAGCCGCCGCGCGGGCTCTAGTCTGATCACTGCGCGGGAGGTTACTCGCGAGTCACCAAGCAACGAACCGGGCACCGGAGGACGCCGTGACCGAGACACAGGCTTTGATCGAGAACCGTCCGCCCTCCGTGGCGACGATCCTCGTCGAACGGGTCGAGGCGACCCCCGACGCCGAGGCGTACCGCTACCCGGTGCCCTCCCCGTCCGGCGAGCGCCCCGACGCCTGGGCCTCGCTCACCTGGCGGGAGGCGGCCGACCGCGTCTTCGCCATCGCCGCCGGGCTGATCGACCTGGGCGTACGCCCCGAGGAGCGCGTCGCGCTCGCCGCCGCCACCCGGGTCGAGTGGATACTCGCCGACCTCGGAGTGCTCTGCTCCGGCGCCGCCACCACCACCGTCTACCCCAGCACCAACGCCGACGAGACGGCCTTCATCCTCGCCGACTCCGGGAGCCGGGTCCTGATCGCCGAGGACGCCGCCCAGCTCGCCAAGGCCCGTGAGCACCGCGCCGAGCTGCCCGACCTCGCCCACGTCGTGGTGATCGAGGCCGGGGACGCCGTCCCCGCCGAGGGCGACCCCGAGGGCTGGGTGCTCTCCCTCGCCGAGCTGGAGCGCCGCGGCGCCGCCCGCCTGGAGGCGGACCCCGGAGCCGTCAAGGAGCGCATCGACGCCCTCCGCGCCGAACAGCTCGCCACCCTGATCTACACCTCCGGCACCACCGGCCGCCCCAAGGGCGTACGGCTGACCCACGACTCCTGGTCGTACCTGGCCCGCGCCATCCAGGCCTCCGGCCTCGTGCGCTCCGACGACGTGCAGTACCTCTGGCTGCCGCTCGCGCACGTCTTCGGCAAGGTGCTCACCGTCAGCCACATCAGCACCGGGCATGTCACGGCCGTGGACGGGCGCGCGGACCGCATCGTGGAGAACCTCGCCGTCGTCCGCCCCACCTACATGGCCTCCGTCCCGCGCATCTTCGAGAAGGTCTACAACGGCGTCGCGGCCAAGGCGCGCGAGGGCGGCGGGGCCAAGTACAAGATCTTCCACTGGGCGGCCGAGGTCGCCCGCGAGTACGCGAGGACCTCCCAGGACAACTTCCGGCGCACGGGCAGCAGGAGCGTCCCCTTCGGGCTCGCCGCCAGGCACAAGGTCGCCGACGCCCTCGTCTACGCCAAGATCCGCGAGGCCTTCGGCGGCAGGCTGCGGGCGTGCGTCTCCGGCGCCTCCGCCCTCGCCCCGGACATCGGCCTCTTCTTCTCCGGCGCGGGCATCCACATCCTGGAGGGCTACGGCCTCACGGAGACCAGCGCCGCCAGCTTTGTCAACCCCGGCGAGTCCTACCGCACCGGCACCGTCGGCAAGCCGCTGCCCGGCACGGAGGTCCGGATCGCCGACGACGGCGAGATCCTGCTGCGCGGCCCCGGCGTCATGGCGGGCTACCACGGGCTGCCCGAGAAGACCGCGGAGGTCCTGGAGAGCGACGGCTGGTTCCACACCGGCGACATCGGTGAGCTCTCCCCGGACGGCTATCTGCGCATCACCGACCGCAAGAAGGACCTGATCAAGACCTCGGGCGGCAAGTACGTCGCCCCCGCCGAGATCGAGGGCCGGTTCAAGGCGGTGTGCCCCTTCGCCTCCAACATCCTGGTGCACGGCGCCGACCGCAACTACTGCACGGCCCTCGTCGCCCTCGACGAGCCCACGCTCATGGTCTGGGCGGCCGAGCACGGCCTGGGCGGCAGGAGCTACGCCGAGGTGGTCGCCGCCGAGGAGACCCGGGAACTCGTCGACGGCTATGTGCGGCGCCTCAACGAGGGCCTCCAGCGCTGGCAGACGATCAAGAAGTTCCGCCTCCTCCCGCGCGACCTCGACGTCGAGCACGGCGAACTCACCCCGAGCCTGAAGCTGAAGCGGCCGGTGGTCGAGCGGGAGTACAAGGGCTTGATCGAGGAGATGTACGCGGGTGCGCGCGAGCTCTGACCCCGGCCTTACGCCGGGGCTGCGTCCCTGGGCCCCCGTTGCGCCTATCGGGTTGCCACCCGGGCCCGGTGCGCGGCTGCGGGCTGTCGACGGCTGGTCGCGCAGTTCCCCGCGCCCCTAAAGGGGCACGCCCACCACCGGGGGTCCGGGGGCGGCAGCCCCCGGTGGCCGGCCGCTTCGGCACGGTTCCCGATGCCGGACAATGGGCGTATGCCTTCCGTACTGCCTGACGGCGAACCCATGCCCGAGGACGGGGCGCTGCCCCACCACGCCCTGGCGGGCGCCGGGCAGCGGCCGCTCGGCTTCTACCTGCACGTGCCGTACTGCGCGACGCGCTGCGGGTACTGCGACTTCAACACCTACACCGCGAACGAGCTGCGCGGCTCCGGCGGCGCCCTCGCCTCCCGGGAGAACTACGCCGAGACGCTCACCGAGGAGATCCGCCTCGCGCGGAAGGTGCTGGGCGACGACCCGCGGCCCGTGGAGACCGTCTTCGTCGGCGGCGGCACGCCCACGCTGCTGCCCGCCGCCGACCTCGTACGGATGCTGGGCGCGATCCGCGACGAGTTCGGGCTCGCCGAGGACGCGGAGATCACCACCGAGGCCAACCCCGAGTCCGTCGACCCCCGCTACCTGGCGGAGCTGCGGGAGGGCGGCTTCAACCGGATCTCCTTCGGCATGCAGAGCGCCCGGCAGCACGTCCTGAGGATTCTCGACCGTACGCACACCCCGGGCCGCCCGGAGGCGTGTGTCGGCGAGGCGCGGGCCGCCGGTTTCGAGCACGTCAACCTGGACCTGATCTACGGCACACCGGGCGAGTCGGACGACGACTGGCGGGCCTCCCTGGACGCCGCGATCGGCGCCGGTCCCGATCACGTCTCGGCGTACGCGCTGATCGTCGAGGAGGGCACCCAGCTCGCCCGCCGCATCCGCCGCGGCGAGGTCCCCATGACCGACGACGACGTGCACGCCGACCGCTACCTCATCGCCGAGGAAGCGCTCACCGCCGCGGGCTTCGGCTGGTACGAGGTCTCCAACTGGGCCACCGGCGAGGCCGGGCGCTGCCGCCACAACGAGCTCTACTGGCGCGGCGCCGACTGGTGGGGCGCGGGCCCCGGCGCGCACTCCCATGTCGGGGGTGTGCGGTGGTGGAACGTCAAGCACCCGGGCGCCTACGCGCAGGCCCTCGCCGAAGGACGCTCCCCGGGGGCGGGCCGCGAGGTCCTCCCCGACGAGGACCGCCGCGTCGAACGCATCCTGCTGGAACTGCGCCTGATCGACGGCTGCCCGCTCTCCCTCCTGAAGCCGGCGGGCGCGCGCGCCGCGGAACGCGCCCTGGCGGACGGCCTCCTGGAGTCCGCCCCCTACGCGGCGGGCCGCGCGGTCCTGACCCTGCGGGGGCGTCTGCTGGCGGACGCGGTGGTCCGCGACCTGGTCGACTGACCCGCCGTCGCCGCCTGCGGCGGGGGCGGCCTCCGGCCGCGTCCTCAAACGCCGGACGGGCTGGATGGACTCACCCCACCGTCACAAAATCGATCAACTCCTCCACCCGCCCCAACAGCTCCGGCTCCAGGTCCTTATAAGACCGCACGGACCCCAGAATGCGCTGCCACGCCGCCCCCGTGTGCTCAGGCCAGCGCAGCGCCCGGCAGACGCCCGTCTTCCAGTCCTCGCCCCGCGGGACGCGCGGCCACGCCGGGATGCCCACGGCGGACGGCTTCACGGCCTCCCATACGTCGATGTAGGGGTGGCCCACCACCAGGACGTTCTCGTCCGTGACCGAGGCCGCGATGCGGGACTCCTTCGAGCCGGGCACCAGGTGGTCGACGAGGACGCCCAGGCGCGCGTCGGGCCCGGGGGAGAAGGAGCGCACGATCGACGGGAGGTCGTCGATACCCTCCAGGTACTCCACGACCACGCCCTCGATGCGCAGGTCGTCGCCCCACACCCGCTCCACGAGCTCCGCGTCGTGGCGCCCCTCCACATAGATGCGCCCGGCGCGCGCCACCCGTGCCCGCGCCCCCGGGACGGCGATCGAGCCGGAGGCCGTACGGCCAGGACCGACCCCACTGGCCCTGCCGGCCCCGCCGAGCCCACCGGCCGGGCCCTGCTGCGCGTGCGGGGCCGTAGGGCTGGGGCGTACGAGCGTGACGACGCGCCCCTCCAGCAGGAAGCCGCGCGGCTCCATCGGGAAGACCCGGTGCTTGCCGAAGCGGTCCTCCAGGGTGACCGTCGGCCCCTGCGCCGTCTTCTCGCAGCGGATCACCGCCCCGCAGAAGCCCGTGGTGACCTCCTCGACCACGAGATCGGGTTCCGCGGGCACCTCGGGAGCGGGCTGCCGGCGCTTCCACGGAGGGGTGAGATCGGGCCCGTACTGTCTGCTGCGCATGCGGGCCATTGTGGATCACCCGCGTGGCCGCCGAATGGCTTACGACACGCCGAAACGGTCCGCGAGCGCGTCCCGCTGCCGCCGTACGAACGCCGCGTCCACGGCCGCGCCGTGCCCCGGCACGTACACCGCGTCGTCCCCGCCCAGCGCCAGCAGCCGGTCCAGGGCCGCGGACCAGCGGCGGGGGAGCGCGTCCGGGCCCGCCTGCGGCTCGCCCGACTCCTCGACCAGGTCGCCGCAGAAGACGACCTCCGGCGCGTCGCCCC
>NZ_JAINFC010000282.1 GCF_020740835.1 Streptomyces sp. UNOC14_S4 | reverse complement strand
GTCCCCCACCGTGGGCAGCCCCGCGTGAGGCGGCCGCCCTGCCCGCCCCGGCACTGACGACCGATCACAGGGCGTCCGGACGCACCGGCCGCCTGTCCGAATGGATGGAGTTCCCATGAGCAGGACCCCGCGCACCGTCACCCGTGCCCTGCTGGCGGCGGCGGGCGTCGCCACTCTGACGGCGGGTCTCGCCGCGTGCGGCGGCGACAGTCTGGAGAAGTCCGGTGGCGGGGGTAATTCCGCCGCGTCCGGCGAAGGATCACTGGTCATCGGATCGGCCTCCTTCACCGAGTCCAAAGTGCTCGCCGAGATATACGCCGGGCTGCTGAAGGACGCCGGATATTCCACGACGATCAAGACCGTCGACGCCCGTGAGCTCTATGAACCGGAGCTGGAGAAGGGCAAGATCGATGTCGTTCCCGAGTATGCCGCGACCCTCACGGAATTCCTGAACAAGAAGCAGAACGGCAAGGACGCTTCCCCGGTCGCTTCGGCGGACGCCGACGCCACGGTGAAGGCGCTCCGTAAACTCGCCGAACCGCGCGGCCTCAAGGTGCTGGACGCGGGACAGGCCGTCGATCAGAACGCCTTCGCGGTCACCGCCGACTTCGCGGCGAAACACCAGCTCAAGACCCTTTCCGACCTGGGCGGGGCAAAGGAGAAGGTCAGGCTGGCGGCCGGTGACGAATGCTCGCAACGGCCTTTCTGCAAGCCCGGCCTGGAGAAGACCTACGGCATCGACGTCACCGGGATCGACCCGCTGGAGGTCGGCAGCACGCAGGCCAAGCAGGCCGTCAAGTCCGGCAAGGACCAGATGCTGCTGACCACCACCACGGACGCCACTCTCGAACAGTTCGGACTCGTCGTCCTCGAAGACGACAAGAAGCTCCAGAACTCCGACAACGTCCTGCCCGTGGTGAATGCCCGGAAGGCCGGTTCGCAGAAGATCGCCGACGCGCTCGGCAAGCTCAACAAGGTGCTGACCACGGCCGATCTCACCGAACTCAACAAGAAGGTGGACGCGCAGCGGCTCAAGCCCGCCGATGTCGCGGCTCAGTACCTCAAGGACAAAGGGTTGCTGACGGAGGAGAAGAAGTAGGAGAGAAGTAAGATCAAGGGAAGAGTTTGGTGGTGGAGTCACACTCCTGAGGCGACGCACGGTAAGTTTCAGGCCATGCCACGAGGACGCCATCGCCATTCGCCCGCCCTGCACAGGCTGCTCCCTCCCGCGACGGTCGCCGCGTCGTCGGTCGCCGCCGCTTCCGGCGCCTGGGTGGTAGGTGAAACGGTCGTCATCCGGGGCCTCGCCGCGGCTGCTGCTGCCGCCGCGGTGTTCGGTGCCGTGCTGATGCGCCGTTGGGACCGCTCCGCAGGAAAGCGGGTCGCCCAGCTCACCGCCGCCCGTACGCGCGAGGAGTGGAAGGCCGAGGAACGCATCGCCGAACTCGAGACGGAGCTGGAGGAAGCCCGCGCCGTCCGGGCCAAGGTCGAGCTCAAGCTGCGTGGCAAGCGCGCCGAACTGGCCCGGCTCCGCACCGAACACGCCGACCTGCTGCGCCGCTACGCCGCCGCCGAGACCGGCCGGGCCAGCGCGCTGGAGAGCCGTCGCCAGGCCCGCGGCGCGAAGAGTGCCGCGGCAGCCGACCGGACGGCGGAGGAGACGGCCCTGCCCGTCACCGCGTCCGCGTTCCGCGCCGCGGCGGACGCGCTGCGCGACCTGGAGCGGAAGGCCGCCGAGCGCCCCGTGACCACCGCCAAGGTCCCCGAGCCCGCCAAGGCCCCCGAGTCGGTCAAGCTCCCCGAGTCGGCCAAGGCCCCTGAGTCGGTCAAGCTCCCCGAGCCCGCCAAGGCTCCTGAGTCGGTCAAGGTCCCCGCGCCGGGCAAGTGGGTCAGGGTGGCCGAGGTGCCCAGGGCCGCCGGGCCGGTGGAGCTCGACGAGGTGGCCGTCTCCGCCGAACCGGTGAAGGCCGCCGGATCGGTGAATGCCGCTGAGACCGCGAAGTCCGCTGGGACCGTGAACTCGGGTGAGGCTGTGAAGCCCACTGAGGCTGTCGCGTCTGCCCAGGCGCCCGTGCCGGTCAGAGCCGCCGCTGCCGTCGTCCCGCCGCAGGCGCGGCCCGCGCCGCGTACGCAGGGCGGGTTCGACTTCTTCGGCACCCAGCGGCCTTCGGCTGCCGGCCGACCGGTCGAGGAGACGGACCTCGCCGACGTCGTGGGGGAGGAGGCGCTGGCCGAGGCGGACGCCGATGCCGGGGCCGAGGCCGCGGCATCGGCCGGGGAGGACATCATCGATCTGACGGAGCATGACGAGACGGAGCAGATCGACGTGGCGGATCTGCGGAGCGCCATCTCCTGACCCCGGAGCGGGGTGCCCGCCCTCGGGCCCCCGCTACTTGTCGATGTCGCCCACGACGAAGAACAGTGAGCCCAGGATCGCCACCATGTCGGCGACGAGGGTGCCGGGGAGGAGCTCCGTCAGGACCTGGATGTTGTTGAAGGAGGCCGAGCGGAGCTTCAGGCGGTACGGGGTCTTCTCGCCCTTCGACACCAGGTAGTAGCCGTTGAGGCCGAGAGGGTTCTCGGTCCAGGCGTACGTCGCGCCCTCCGGGGCCTTGAGGACCTTCGGCAGGCGCTGGTTGATCGGGCCGGGCGGCAGCTCCGCGAGCCGGTCCAGGCAGGCCTCCGCCAGCTCCAGCGAGTTGTGCGTCTGGTCCAGCAGACACTCGAAGCGCGCCAGGCAGTCGCCGTCCTCACGGGTGACCACCCGCAGGGTGTCCGCCAGCTCGCCGTACGCGAGGTACGGCTCGTCGCGGCGCAGGTCGAAGTCCACGCCGGACGCGCGGGCGATCGGCCCGCTCACCCCGTACGCGTGCACGGCCTCGCGCGAGAGCGTGCCCACGCCCCGCGTGCGCCCCCGGAAGATCTCGTTGCCGAGCACGAGCCGGTCGTAGACGTCCATCCGCGAGCGCACGTCGGCGACGGCCTGCCGGGCCCGGCCGAGCCAGCCCGCGGGCAGGTCCTCCTTCAGGCCGCCGACCCGGTTGAACATGTAGTGCATCCGGCCGCCGGAGACCTCCTCCATCACCGTCTGGAGCTGCTCGCGCTCGTGGAAGGCGTGGAAGACCGGCGTGATCCCGCCGAGCTCCAGGGGGTAGGAGCCGAGGAACATCAGGTGGTTGAGCACCCGGTTCAGCTCGGCCAGCAGCGTGCGCGTCCACACGGCGCGCTCCGGGACCTCCATGCCGAGCATCCGCTCCACGGCGAGCACGACCCCGAGCTCGTTGGAGAAGGCCGACAGCCAGTCGTGGCGGTTGGCGAGCATGACGATCTGCCGGTAGTCGCGCGCCTCGAACAGCTTCTCCGCGCCCCGGTGCATATAGCCGACGACCGGCTCCGCCTCCCGGATCCGCTCCCCGTCGAGGACGAGCCGCAGCCGCAGCACACCGTGGGTGGACGGGTGCTGCGGGCCGATGTTGAGCACCATGTCGGTGCTCTCCGCCGCGCCGCCGATGCCGACTGTCGTCTCAGAGGTAGGGGCCATGGGGAGTAGTTTGTCAGCCTTCCGCCCCGGGCCGCCTTCCGGCGGCGTCGAGCAGCCCGGCGCAGGCACCGCCGACCGGCTGCACGAGCCAGCCGAAGCCGCCGAGGCCGGCCGGGGCCGTCAGCTCCGCCGCCTCGCCCGCCGTGCCCAGGGCCTGTACATAGGCGGCCGGGTCGGACGAGGCGAGGGAGAGCGGCGGGCGGCCGCCGTCCACGCCCAGGGCGCGCAGGGCCTCCCGCTGGGTCAGCAGGGTGCTGCCGGGGCCCGCGCACGCGTCCAGGGCGACGTGCGCGGTGATGTCGCACGAACCGTCCGGCACCGGGCGCACCTCGCGGCCCTCGCGGAACCCCGCCAGCGTCCCGAACGGCGGGCGCGCGTCGCGCCGGTGCGCGTAGTCGACGGCGACGGCCAGCCCGGACCGCAGGCTGCCGACCGCCCGCGCCCAGGCGGCGTCGCGCGGCCGGCCGATCTCGGCGCGGCTGCCGGGCGGCGCGCCGTCGAGGGGCCACCAGCGGGCGAGCCACACGGCGTCCTCACCCGACACGGGACCGCCGAGGAGCTCCTCGCCGTCCTCCTGCACGAGCACCTGGCGCGCGACGCCCTCCGCGTCCGCCTCGGCGACGTCCACCGGCACGTTGTCGAGCCACTCGTTGGCGAAAAGCAGCCCCTCGACACCCTCGGGGAGGACGGTCTGCCAAGTGATGCGCGGGTCGAGTTCCGGGGGGCGCCCGGCACGCTCGACGGCGTACGGACGCAGCCGCGCGCCCAGCTCGGGCGCGGTCCGCGCGAGCACTCCGGTCAGCAGCTCGCCACGGCCCGCGCCGACATCGACGAACGCGAGTTCCGCGGGGTGCCCCAGGGCCTCGTCGACCCGGCGCAGCAATTCCGCTACGGCCCCCGCGAAGAGCGGGGAGGCGTGCACGGAGGTACGGAAGTGCCCGGCAGGGCCTTCGGGGCGGTGGTAGAAGCCCTTCGGCCCGTACAGGGCGAGCTCCGTGGCCGCGTGCCAGGTCCGCATTCCGTTTTCCCCAGGTGATTCCCCAGGCGTTCTCCCAGGTGCGATACGTGCCATGCGCACACGCTATGCGCCCTTGGCGGGCGGGTGGCCTCCACCTTGGGGAGTAGGCGGGGCGTCGTCGGATCGATCGTCCGGTTGACCCCGGCACGTACGCGACATGCCTACGCTGGGTGACGTGCAGCGCCTTTACGACTTCCTCCGCAGGCACCCGACGGGTGTGGATTCCTTCTGGGCACTGCTGCTGTTCTGTATGAGCGGGCTCGCGGTCGCCGAGCAGCCGGGCACCATCGGCCACCGGCTCGGCGGCGCCGTCGTCTCGATCGCGTTGTGCCTGGTGGTCGCCCTGCGACGGCGGGCACCGGAGAAGATGCTGCTGCTCACCATCGCGACCGGTGCCGCGCAGCTCGCGGGCGACATCCAGCCGAACGTGTACGACTTCGCGATGCTCGTGATCGTCTACACGGTCGCTTCCGGCCATGTGAAGTGGGCCTCGCGGCTGGCGCTGGCCGGCGGTCTGCTGGCCTCCGCGGCGGCCGCGCTGCGCTGGGCGCACGACACGGACGTCTTCCGGACCATGATCATGGTGGGCTTCCTGACCGTCCCGTTCATCCTCGCCTGGGTGATGGGCGACTCGATGCGCACCCGCCGCGCGTACTGGGCGCAGCTGGAGGAGCGCGCCGAACAGCTGGAGAAGGACCGCGAGCAGCAGGCGAAGCTCGCGGTCACGGCCGAGCGCGCCCGGATCGCCCGCGAGCTGCACGACGTCGTCGCGCACAACGTCTCGGTCATGGTGGTGCAGGCCGACGGCGCCGCGTACGTCCTGGACGCATCCCCCGAACAGGCGAAACAGGCCCTGGAGACCATCTCCGGCACCGGCCGCCAGGCGCTGGCCGAAATGCGCCGCCTGCTGGGTGTGCTGCGCACCGACGAGACCGCCGAAGGCGGGGAGTACGTGCCGCAGCCCGACGTCGAGCAGCTCGGCGAGCTCGTCGAGCAGGTGCGCCGCGCGGGCCTGCCGGTCGACTTCCGGATCGAGGGCGCCGCGCGCCCGCTGCCGAGCGGCGTCGAGCTCACCGCGTACCGCATCGTGCAGGAAGCGCTCACCAACACCCGCAAGCACGGCGGGCCCAACGTCGGCGCGAGCGTGCGCCTGACCTACTTCGACGACGGGCTGGGGCTGCTGATCGAGGACGACGGCCGGGGCGCGCAGCAGGAGCTGTACCAGTCCGGCGGCGCCGACGGTATGGGCCACGGTCTCATCGGCATGCGCGAGCGCGTCGGCATGGTCGGCGGCACGCTGGACGCGGGGCCCCGGCCCGGCGGAGGCTTCCGGATCAGCGTGCTCCTGCCCGCCAAGCCGGGCGGTCGCTGACCGGCTCCACAGGCCGCTCCGGTCCGTCCGGGTCCTCCGGCCGCTCCGGCCCCGAACAGCTTTGCCTTCGCAGTGCCCAACCCGTCCAGAAAGGGATCTCTATGTCCATCCGGGTCATGCTCGTCGACGACCAGGTGCTCCTCCGTACCGGCTTCCGTATGGTGCTGGCCGCCCAGCCCGACATGGACGTCGTCGCCGAGGCCGGGGACGGGGAGGAGGCCCTGGAGGTCCTCGCCGGTACCGCGGTGGACGTCGTCCTGATGGACGTGCGCATGCCGCGTCTGGACGGCGTCGAGGCGACGCGTCGCATCTGCGCGCAGGAGAACGCGCCGAAGGTGCTCATCCTGACCACCTTCGACCTGGACGAGTACGCGTTCTCCGCGCTCAAGGTCGGCGCGAGCGGCTTCATGCTCAAGGACGTGCCGCCGGCCGAACTGCTCGGGGCGATCCGTGCCGTGCACAGCGGCGACGCGGTGGTCGCGCCCAGCACGACGCGGCGGCTGCTGGACCGTTTCACCCCCATGCTCCCGAGCACGGGCAACGAGCCGACGAGCGCCGAGCTGAGCAGGCTCACCGACCGCGAGCGCGAGGTGATGATGCTCGTGGCGCAGGGCCTGTCCAACGGCGAGATCGCGGGACGGCTCGTGCTGTCGGAGGCCACGGTGAAGACGCATGTGGGGCGCATCCTGACGAAGCTGGGGCTGCGGGACCGGGTGCAGGTGGTCGTCCTCGCGTACGAGAGCGGTCTTGTGCGCGCGGGGGGCTCGCCCTCTGCTTGACCGGGCTGGGTGCGGCTGGGTTTTCGGGTGCGCCTACCGGGGTGCCTCTTGCGCTTGGTGCGCGACTGCGGGTTGCGTCGTGGCCGGTCGCGCAGTTCCCCGCGCCCCTTTCGGGGCGCTGCCCAACCCCTGCTCAGCCGCAGACGACCTCCCGTACGGCCTCGCGGAACGTATCCGTCGCCGGGTGCGTCGGCCGCGCCGGACGGGCGAGCCACACCGTCGCGGCAGGGGCGTCCGTGACCGTGACGTAGCGGACGCCCGGGTGCGCGTGGCTCTCCCGGGTGCCGGCCGCCGCCAGGCCGATCGCCTGACCGGCGGAGACCACGGTCAGCCATTCGTCGACGTTGCGTACTTCGACCGTCCGCAGCGGCCGCAGCTCCGGGGGCCACAGCTCGACCCCGGCCGAGCTCGTCTCCGGGCAGACGACGAGCGTTTCGGTGTGGAGCTCGGCCGCCGTGACCGTGTCGCGGGCGGCGAGCGGATGGTCGTCGGGGAGGGCGGCGACGCGTTCCTCCAGGTAGAGGGCCTCCGCCTCGATGCGTGGGTCGGTGGGCCGGACGCGCAGGATCGCCAGGTCGACCTCGCGCGTGGCGAGCCCGGCGGTGCGGTTGTCCATCCGGCGCAGCTCCAGGGGGACGTGCGGGTGGTCCCGGCGCCAGGAGCGCAGCAGGGGCACGGTCTGCCGGCCGAGGACGGCGCAGTTGTAGCCGAGCCGCAGGGGCCGGGAGACGGTCGCCGTGTCGGCGAGCGCCGCGTCGAGGTGGGCGAGGATCGCCCGGCCGTGCTCCAGCAGCGTGCTCCCGGCCGGGGTCAGGGCCAGACGGCGGGACGAACGGTCGACGAGCCGCACCCCGATCCGCTGTTCGAGCTGGGCGAGCGTGCGGGACAGCGCGGGCTGCGTCAGGCGCAGGCGCGCGGCCGCCGCGGTGACCGTGCCCTCGTCGGCGATGGCGACCAGGGCCTTGAGGTGCCGCAGCTCCACATCATCCATGCGTCCGGAGCATAGTCCCTGCGCAGAAGGCATTTCCGGATGCGGGGGCGGCCTTCTAGCGTCGGGGGTGTCCGCGGGGCGGCCCCCGTTCCGCGGTTCTCGATTCCGTTCGCTTTCTGGAAGGTCGGCAATGAAGATTCTCCTCGTCGGTGCCTCCGGCACCCTGGGTACCGCGGTGCGCACGGCCCTGACCGACCGCGGCCACGACGTGGTCACCGTCGGACGGACGAAGGGCGACGTCGTCCGCGACATCACCGACCCCGAGGCGGTGGCGGGCCTCTACGGGCAGGTGACGGGCCTCGACGCGGTGGTGTGCGCGGCGGGCGACGCCGTTTTCAAGCCGCTGGGTGAACTGGCCGCCGCCGACTTCGCCGCCTCCTTCCGGGGGAAGGCATTGAGCCAGATCGAGCTCGTCCGCCAGGGCGCCCGGCACCTGCCTCCGCACGGCTCCTTCACCCTGATCAGCGGCATCCTGACGCATGAGCCGATCCCGGCGGGCGCCGCCGCTTCCGCCGTGAACGGGGCGGTGGAGGCATTCGTCCGAGCCGCCGCCATCGAGCTGCCGCCGCAGCGGATCAACGCCGTGAGCCCGACGATCGTGGCGGAGTCGGTCGCCGCGTACGGCGCCTTCTTCCCCGGCATGGAACCGGTCCCCGCCGCGCGCGTCGCACAGGCGTACGTCCGCTCGGTGGAGGGACGGCAGACGGGCCAGGTCTACCGCGTGGGATGAGGACCCCGGCTCCCTCGCGGTCGCGGGACCGCTCGGGGCCATCGGGACCATCGGAGCCATCGGGACCGTCGCGGCTATCGGGGCCGTCGCGGCTATCGGGACTCGGAGCCATCGGGATCAGCGCAGCACCGTCTCCAGGAAGTCGCTGCCCAGCCGGGCCACCGTCGTCAGGTCGAGCTGGTGGAGGACGTAGCGCCCGCGCCGCCGCGTGCTCAGCAGGCCCGCCTTCTTCAGGACGGATATGTGCCGGGACACCTCCGGCGGCGTCAGGTCGTACGCGGCGGCCAGCTCGCCCGTGGTGTGCGGGCCGCGCGAGAGCGTCCGGCACAGCCTCATCCGCACCGGGTGGGACAGCGCCTCCATCCGCCGCTGCACCAGGCGCAGGGCCGTGGGCTGGGGGAGCTCGGCGGCGGCCACGGGGTACTGGACGACCGGCCTCCAGCCGGGGCGGTGGACGGCGAACAGATGCGGCCAGCCGAACGCGGTGGGCACGAAGACGACGCCGTGCTCCCGCCCCGCCCTGGTCCGGCCACTGGTCAGCTTGTCGACGACGATGCGGGTCCCGTCCTCGCCCAGCGAGACCGCGGGGGAGACCGCTTCGAGGGCCGCCGCGAGGCCCTTGCGGCGGAGCAGGTCCCCCTTCTGCCGGGCGTCGGCGGCGAGCTGCACCCTGACCCGCTGCCAGTTGTCGTTGAAGAACGCCCGCTCGCAGTCCTCGAGGAGGCGCCGCAGCCAGCCGCGCAGCGGGCCGGGGTCCTCCAGCATCCGCGCCACGAACGTCGCCTGCCGCGGCCCGCGGGCCGCGGAGAGCTCCAGGACCCGCGCCCGCTGCCGCTCGTCGACCAGCGGCGAGGGCCACCCCTTCCCGTACTCGGAGTTGCAGGTGATCTCGAAGGCGGCGGAGGTGAAGTCCTCGTCGTCCATCCGGTCGAGATCGTCCAGCTCCTCGGCGAGCGTGGCCCGGGGGACGGCGGGCAGGAGCAGGTCCGAACGCGTCGAGCGCCACAGGAAGTCCGCCTCCGTCAGCCGGTCCGCGAGGTCCGCGTCGAGGGCGGAGGCTGTGGCGGTGGCCCAGCCGTGCAGCCCCGGGTGGTGCCCGGGCTCGGCCAGGGCGTGCAGCATCGCGCCCAGCTCCGCGAGGGGCGACGGACAGAACCGGATGCGCTCCGGCGGCAGGCCGGCGATGTCGATGTCCACGCTCATGCGCTCATCGTCTCCTCTCTTCTCGCAGGTCGGGCCGTCGATTGACGGTCCTCGTCAATCGACGGGCCGCGACCTCCACACCCGGCGCAGGGTGGAGCCATGAACGGCACCCAGCAGCACCTGCTCGACCTCTACCGCACTGCCCAGCACCACGAGTCCGCGCCGCCCGCCCCCGGTGAGGGCGAGCTCCGGACGATCCGGGAGTTCCGCACCTGGTACGCCTTCCGCGCCATCGTCGACGAGCGCGTCGCCGCCCGCCGCGCTCGCTGGAGCGCGCTGCTCCGCCTCCTGCGGCCGGAAGCGGCCGCCCGGCCCCGCCCCCTCGTACGG
>NZ_JAINFC010000281.1 GCF_020740835.1 Streptomyces sp. UNOC14_S4 | reverse complement strand
CCCAATAGGCGCCCCGGCCCCCCACAGACGCACCCCCCGGTCAATCCGAAAGCGTCGCCACCAGAATCGCCTTGATCGTGTGCATACGGTTCTCCGCCTGGTCGAAGACCACCGAGTGCGGCGACTCGAAGACCTCGTCCGTCACCTCCAGCGACGTGAGGCCGTGGCGTTCGTGGATCTCACGGGCGACGGTCGTGCCGAGGTCGTGGAAGGCCGGCAGGCAGTGCAGGAACTTCACCGCCGGGTTGCCGGTCGCGCGCAGCACGTCCATGGTGACGGCGTACGGGGACAGCAGGGCGATCCGCGCGTCCCACACCTCCTTCGGCTCGCCCATCGACACCCATACGTCGGTGGCGACGAAGTCCGCGCCGCGTACCCCTTCCCCGACGTCCGCCGTGAGCGTGATCCGCGCACCGCTCACTTCCGCCAGCCGCCTGGCCTGAGCGATGACCTCCGGCTCGGGCCAGAGCTCTTCCGGGGCCACGATGCGGACGTCCATACCGAGGAGCGCGCCGGTGACGAGGTAGGAGTTGCCCATGTTGTAGCGGGCGTCGCCGAGGTACGCGTAGGCAACGTGCTGCAGCGGCTTGGCCGTGTGCTCGGACATGGTCAGGACATCGGCGAGCATCTGGGTCGGGTGCCACTCGTCGGTGAGGCCGTTGAAGACAGGCACCCCGGCGTACTGGGCGAGCTCCTCCACCACCGCCTGGCCATGACCGCGGTACTCGATGGCGTCGAACATCCGACCGAGGACCCGGGCGGTGTCCCGTACCGACTCCTTGTGCCCGACCTGCGAACCCGCGGGGTCGAGATACGTCGTGCGCGCCCCCTGGTCGGCGGCGGCCACCTCGAAGGCGCAGCGGGTGCGGGTCGAGGTCTTCTCGAAGACGAGGGCGATATGCCTGCCCAGGAGCCGCTGCTCCTCGACCGCCGTGCGCTTGGCCGCCTTGAGCTCGGCCGCCAGCTCGACGAGACTGTGGAACTCCTCGGCGGTGAAGTCCGTCTCCTTGAGGAAGTGGCGGCCCTTGAGGTCTGTCGCCATGGGATGGGCTCCTAGCTCACGTAGCTCACGACTGCGGGAAATCGGAAGTCTATACGAAGACTCGCATTGCTATGCAGTACGGGTTCCCGGTCGGGCCTCAGGCCCGGGCGACCGCGTCCCGTTCGATGGGGCAGCTCATGCAGCGCGGCCCGCCGCGGCCGCGCCCCAGCTCGCTGCCGGGGATCGTGATGACCTCGATTCCATGTTTGCGCAGGAAGGTGTTGGTCGTCGCGTTGCGCTCGTAGGCCACGACCACGCCCGGCTCGATCGCCAGGACGTTGCAGCCGTCGTCCCACTGCTCACGCTCGGCCGCGTGGACGTCCTGCGTCGCGGTGAGCACCCGGATCGTGTCGAGCCCGAGGGCGGCGGCGATGGCGCGGTGCATGTGCTCCGGCGCGTGGTCGGTGACCTTCAGCTCCCGCTCGCCCACGCCGGGCTCGATGGTGTACGAGCGGAGCATGCCCAGCCCCGCGTACTGGGTGAAGGTGTTGCCGTCCACCATCGTCATCACCGTGTCCAGGTGCATGAACGCGCGCCGCTTGGGCATGTCCAGCGCCACGATGGTGCGGGCCGAACCGGTGGCGAAGAGTCGGTGCGCGAGCATCTCCACGGCCTGCGGGGTGGTGCGCTCGCTCATCCCGATCAGCACCGCGCCCTCGCCGATGACGAGCACGTCCCCGCCCTCGATCGTGGAGGGGTAGGCGGCCTGCCCCTCGGACCACACATGGAAGCCGCCCTGCGCGAAGCCCCGGCCGAAGCCCGCCGCGAACAGCGGGTGGTACCGGTAGACGGCCTCGTAGTGCACGGTCTCGTGCCAACGGGCCGGCCAGCGCATGGCGTTGACGCACACCCCGTCGTAGATCCAGGCGGAGGTGTCCCGGGTGAAGAGGTGGTTGGGCAGCGGGTTGAGCAGGAAGTCGTCCAGATCCATGACGTGGAAGCGGACCGAGACCGGCTCGGGGTAGCGGTCCAGGAACTCCCGCTTCGTCATCCCGCCGACCAGCCAGGAGCCCAGCTCCGCCGCGGGCAGCCCGTCGAGCGCCGTCCGCAGGTGGCCGGTGGCGAGCGGGCCGTACTCCTTCTCGTCGAAGATCCGGTCCAGGACGAGCGCACGCGCCTCCGGCACCGCCAGGGCCTCCTCCAGCAGGTCCTGGAAGAAGTGGACGCTCACCCCGCGCTCACGCAGCACGTCGGCGAAGCCGTCGTGCTCGGCGCGGGCCCTGCGCACCCACAGGACGTCGTCGAAGAGGAGGGCGTCCTTGTTGGACGGCGTGAGCCGCTTGAGCTCGAGGCCGGGACGGTGCAGTATCACGCGGCGCAGGCGCCCGGTCTCGGAGTCGACGTGGAATCCCATCCCACCATCCTGGCCCGGAAGGGGTGCGATCAGCCGGTACGTCGCACGCGCGCGCCGACCGTGTCCAAAACGGAGGAGAGGGCCCCCGCGCCCCATAAGGGGCGCGGGGAACTGCGCGACTAGCCAGAACGGACCCGCAGCCGCGCGCGGAGCGCAAGAGGCACCCCAGTAGGCGCCACCCGACGGCGTCACAGCCGCCGCAGGCCACCACGGGCCCGCGGCCACTACAGCCGCGGATCCACCGGCTCCGACTCCAGCGCCAGAATCGCGAAGACCGCCTCGTGCACGCGCCACAGCGGCTCCCCCGCGGCGAGCCGGTCCAGCGCCTCCAGGCCCAGCGCGTACTCGCGCAGGGCGAGCGAGCGCTTGTGCCCGAGGTGCCGTATCCGCAGGCGCGCGAGGTTCTCCGGCCGCGTGTACTCCGGGCCGTAGACGATCCGCAGGTACTCGCGCCCGCGGCACTTGACTCCCGGCTGCACGAGCCGTCCGTCGGCGCCCCTGGCCAGTGCCTGGAGCGGCTTGACGACCATGCCCTCGCCGCCCGCGGCGGTGAGATCGAGCCACCACCGGACACCGGCGGCGACGGACGCCTCGTCCTCGGTGTCGACGACCAGCCGTCGGGTGGGCGCGAGGATGCGGTGCGCGTACGGAGCAGCGGCCTCCGCCGCGATCATCCGGTCGGTCATGGCGAGCTGCTCGTCGTGCGGGAGCGCGGCGAGGCTGCGGCCCTCCACGGCCAGGAACTGGAACGGGGCGATCCGGATGCCGTCCAGCCCGCCGCCGTCCCCGGTGGCGTCGCCGACCGGCCAGCAGTAGCGGCGGTAGGCCTCGGTGAACGCCTCCGCGTCACCGGCCCGCTCGCGCTGCCGTCCGAGCAGCCCGGCCACGTCCACCCCGCGCTCGGCCGCCGCCTCGAGGGCCGAGAGGACGCCGGGGAAGGCCGCGCGGGAGGCGGCGCCGACGGCGGCGTACTGGCTGCGCAGGAGGCCCTCGGCCTTGAGCGACCAGGGCATCAGCTCGGTGTCCAGCAGCAGCCAGTCCGTACCGAGCTCGTCCCACAGGCCCGCGTCACCGACGCACCGGGCCAGCCGGTCCAGGAGGCGCCCGGCCGTGCCCTCGTCGTCCAGGAAGGGCCGCCCGGTGCGGGTGTAGAGCGCGCCGCGTGTGCCGTCCGCGGCACCGAAGCGTTCACGGGCGGTGTCCGCGTCGCGGCAGACGAGGACCACCGCGCGCGAGCCCATATGCTTCTCCTCGCACAGCACCTGGCGCACGCCGTCGGCGCGGTAGGCGGCGAACGCCTCCGCCGGGTGCTCCAGGTAACCCTCCTCCTTGGACGTCGCGCAGGGAGCCATCGTCGGCGGCAGGTAGGCGAGCAGCCGGGGGTCGACCGCGAAGCGGCTCATGACCTCCAGGGCCGCGGCGGCGTTCTCCTCCTTCACCGAGATCCGGCCCAGGTGACGCGTCTCGACGATCTTGCGCCCCGTGACATCGGTCAGGTCCAGCGGGCGGCCGTCCGCCCCGCCCGGCGCCTCGCTGACGAGCGGCCGGACCGGCTCGTACCAGACGCGCTCCGCGGGAACGTCCACCAGCTCGCGCTCGGGCCAGCGCAGGGCGGTCATGCGGCCGCCGAAGACCGCCCCGGTGTCCAGGCAGATGGTGTTGTTCAGCCAGGTCGCCGACGGGCTCGGGGTGTGGCCGTAGACGACGGCGGCGCGGCCGCGGTAGTCCTCGGCCCACGGGTAGCGCACCGGCAGGCCGAACTCGTCGGTCTCCCCCGTCGTGTCGCCGTACAGGGCGTGCGAGCGGACCCTGCCGGAGGCACGGCCGTGGTACTTCTCCGGCAGTCCGGCGTGGCACACCACGAGCGCGCCGTCGTCGAGCACGTAGTGGCTCACCAGCGAGTCGATGAACGCGCGCACCCGCTGCCGGAAGGCGTCGTCCTCGCGGTCCAGCTGCTCGACGGTCTCGGCGAGGCCGTGCGTCAGCTGCACCTTGCGGCCGCCGAGGTGGCGTCCGAGCTTGTTCTCATGGTTGCCGGGGACGCACAGGGCGTGCCCGGCGGCGACCATGCCCATGACGAGGCGCAGGACACCGGGGCTGTCCGGGCCGCGGTCGACGAGGTCGCCGACGAAGACGGCCGTGCGGCCCTCGGGGTGCGCCGCGTCGACGGGACGCCCCTCCTCGTCGCGGGTCAGGGCGTAGCCGAGCCGGGCCAGCAGGGTCTCCAGCTCGGAGCGGCAGCCGTGGATGTCGCCGACGATGTCGAACGGCCCGCGGAGGTGGCGCAGGTCGTTGAGGAGGGGCTCGCGGACGACCACGGCGGCGTCGGCCTGGGCGACGCCGCGCAGGATGTGCACCTTGCGGAAGCCCTCGCGCTCCAGGTTCTTGAGCGAGCGGCGCAGTTCGCGCTGGTGGCGCTGGATGACGCGGCGCGGCAGGGCGGCGCGGTCGGGGCGTGCGGCGTTGCGGGCCGCGCAGACCTCCTCGGGCATGTCGAGGACGATCGCGACGGGCAGCACGTCGTGCTCGCGCGCGATCCGTACGAGCTGCTTGCGGCTCTCCGGCTGGACGCTGGTCGCGTCGACGACGGTGAGCCGCCCGGCCGCGAGCCGCTTGCCCGCGATGTAGTGCAGGACGTCGAAGGCGTCGCCGCTGGCGCTCTGGTCGTTCTCGTCGTCGCTGACCAGTCCGCGGCAGAAGTCCGAGGAGATCACCTCAGTAGGTCTGAAGTGGCGTGCGGCGAAGGTGGACTTGCCCGATCCGGTGGCGCCGACGAGCACCACGAGGGACAGCTCGGGCACGGCGAGGGTACGGACGTCGTCCGTGGTGGTGCCGGTCATGCGGCCTTCGCCTCCTTCACGGTCTCGTTCCTGCCCTGCACTGTCCTGTCTCCGTCCTGCGTGGTCCTGTCGCTGTCCTGTGCGGTTCTGCTGCCGCCGTCCTCCGCCGTCGCGTTCCTGTGGAAGACGGCCATCTGCGTGGGTGCCCCCACCTCGGGGTCGTCCGGTCCTATGGGGGCGAACTCCACCCCGTAGCCGTGCCGCCGCGCCACCTGCTCCGCCCAGGTGCGGAACTCCTCGCGGGTCCACTCGAAGCGGTGGTCGGAGTGGCGCACGTGCCCGGCGGGCAGGGTCTCCCAGCGCACGTTGTACTCCACGTTGGGTGTGGTCACCACGACGGTGACGGGCCGGGCCGCGCCGAACACGGCGTACTCCAGCGCGGGCAGCCTCGGCGGGTCCACGTGCTCGATCACCTCGCTGAGCACCGCGGCGTCGTAGCCGGTGAGCCTGCGGTCGGTGTAGGCGAGCGAGCCCTGGAGCAGTCGCACGCGGGCCGCCTGGCGTTCGGTCATACGGTCCAGGCGCAGCCGTCGCGCGGCCGTCCGCAGGGCGCGCACGGACACGTCGAGGCCCACGACCTCGGTGAACCGCGGGTCCTTCAGCAGCTCGCCCACCAGCTGGCCCTGGCCGCAGCCGAGGTCGAGGACACGGGCGGCGCCCGCGGTGCGCAGCGCGCCGAGGATCGCCTCGCGGCGCCGCACCGCGAGCGGCACGGGCTTCTCCTCGGTGTCGGCCTCCTCGTCCACGGCGTTGTCGAGCCGCTCCGGCTCGGTGTCGTCGGACTCGGCGAGCCGGGCGAGCGCGAGGCGTTCCAGGGCGTCCTGGGTCAGCGACCGGCGCCGGGTGAGGTAGCGGTCGGTGATGAGCCGCTGTTCGGGGTGGTCCTCCAGCCAGCCGGCGCCGGAGCGCAGCAGCTTCTCCACCTCGTCGGGCGCGACCCAGTAGTGCTTGGCGTCGTCGAGCACCGGGAGCAGGACATACAGGTGGCGCAGGGCCTCGGCGACCGTCCGCTCGCCCTCCAGGACGAGCCGTACGTACCGCGAGTCGCCCCATTCGGGGAAGCGCTCGTCCAGCGCGACCGGCTCCGCCGTGACCTTCCAGCCCAGTGGGGTGAAGAGCCGCTCCACGAGGCCGGGGCCGCCCCGCGCGGGCAGGACGGGCACCTCGACGCGCAGGGGCCTGGCCCGGCCGGGCAGTTCGGGCCGTGCCGCGCACTGGCTCTTGAGCGCGCTGGAGAAGACGGCGGCGAGCGCCACGGCCAGCAGCGAGGACGCCGCATACGGCCGGTCGTTGACGTACTGCGCGAGCGCGGAGTCGGGCGCGCCTCCGCGGCCCTTGCCCTTCGCCCTGCGCACGAGCGCCACGGGATCGACCTCCAGCAGCAGCGCGGCCGTGCAGCGGTCGTCGTCGGCCTCGGGGTAGAGGACGTGCGCCGCCCCGTGGGAGGTCGAGAACTGCTGCGCCTTGTCGGGGTGCTTGTGCAGCAGGAAGCCGAGGTCGGTGGCGGGTGAGCCGGGAATGCCGGTGGTGGTCATCGTCAGGAACACACAGGCGATTATTGCCGGATCGGTGCGGCGTCTCCCACGGGTTTTCCACAGGTCGGCGCGCTTGTCATACCGGTGCGCGCTCAGTGGCAGGCGCCCAGGAGCCCCTTCAGCCGGGCCCGGGTGAAGGCCGCGATCGTGAAGCCGCACGTGATGTCACCGTTGGCGATCATGTCCGCCACGGCGGGCCACGGCCGGGTGACCGCCTGCCGGATGCCCTCGGCGGCGTCGAGCCTCCCCGTGCCCTCGATGCGGGCGGCGAACAGCTCGACGCAGTCGCCGAGCAGCCCGGTGTCCGGGTGCACCCGGCCCAGGGGCACGAGCTCCGTGGCCTGCGTGCCCAGTTCCTCGGCGAGTTCACGGGCGGCGGTCTCGGCGCCGGAGGCACCGGCCCGGCCGTTGCCGCGCGGCGCTTCCCAGTGCCAGGACCGTGTGGCGTGCCGGTAGTGCTCGACGAGCACGACGCCGTCGGTGCCCGTCAGGGGGAGGATGACGGCCCCCGGTGCCGCGGCGGTGCTCAGCATGCGTACATAGAGGCCCAGGAGGCCGCCGGGGAAACGGACGGCGTCGCGGACGACGGTGACGAAGGGATCGGTGTAGACGACGCCGTGCCCCTGCGGGCCCTCCCCTATGACCAGCCCCATGACGCGCCGCGCCTCCTCGATGCCGTCCGGGTCGAGGACGATCTCGATGCCCTCCGGGTCGTTGCCGAACAGCTCGGGGCGGGCGGCACGCAGCCGGTCGTAGGGGGTCACGGCGTCTTCTGACACGGGTTCAGTACTCCGGTAGCTCGTCCTGGACGGTGGCGGAACTGGTGGCCGCCCGGGGACCGCGCGTCTCCCGGTATCCGGGCAACTGGCGTACCAGCCCGTGGAATCGTGCCCACTCCCGCTCGCTGTCCAACCGCACGGTGGCTATCTCCCGGGCGAATTTCTGCTGCCGTCCGCCGTCCAGCCTGTTGCGCAGCACCAGTTGCACGGAACCACCGGTCTTGGCGGTCACGGCGCCGATGTCGCCCACCACGTTCCAGGTCTCGTCACCGGTGACCGCGCTGAAGACCGCGCCGCCGAGGAGGACGACCACTTCGATGACGGGGAACCACTTGCTGGACTCCAGGCGGCGCGTCCTGCGGCCCGCCGCGACACGGACGATCTCGGCGTTGAGCCTGATGTAGCGGTCGAAGACCTCACCGACCCGGTCGTGGAACGCGACGGGGTCGGAGGTGAGGGCGTCGAAGGCCCGGATGTAGGCCGCCCATGCCTCGCTCTGCCGCAGACTCCAGACGTCCGCGAGCTCCAGGCCGTCGACGTTCAACGGGGTGAGGTGGTCCTGGACGGCCGAGAAGGCCTGCCGCCGCAGGAACAGCAGCAGCTGCTCGGCGTCGGTGACGGTGTCGGCCGGGGTCCTCCGCAAGGTGGTCCATTCCTGGAGGGCGACCCGCCGGATGCTGCCCGCCGGGGTCAGTGGATACACGCCCAGGGCGTCGGCGAGGTTGACGTTGTAGATGAGGTCCAGGAGCTGTTTGATCTCCGCGGCGAACGGTTTGTTCCGGTCGTAGCGGACGTCGGACACGCCCAGGCCCGGGACGGACACGAACTCGTCGTAGAGCACCCTGCGCGTGACGAGCTCGTCACGGCTGCGGCGTCCGCTGCTGAATTCGACGAGCTCGCGCATTCTCTCGCGGAACGCGGGGACGCGCTCGGGCGGGACGCCGACGTGGGAGGCGAGCGTGGGGATGTCCGTCGCGGTGAGCCGCTGCACCTGGCCGGCGAAGGGGTTGAACAGCGCGCCCATGGTGGCCTCGCGGTTCTCCCGGTCCTCCCAGGACATCCGGACGCAGGTGATGCGCGAGCTCGCGGGCATTCCGGAGACCGTGTCCCGCCAGGCGGTGAACGCCTCCTCGTCCAGCGTCATGTTCGGCGGGCGGTCGGTGGGCTCGCGCTCGTTGAGGAGGTACGGCACCAGCGAGCCGTCGGCCAGTAATCTCCGGTGGGCGGACCGGGCCTCGCCGCCCGCGACGAGGTCGCGGCTCACGGCCTTGTTGTTGTAGAAGAAGGCGCGGTTCACGATGAGTTGCCGCGTATTGATGAGACCGCGGAAGTATTCGGCGCGCGCGTCCTTGTTGCGTGTGCCCTCGACGTCCTGGAGCGGAATTCCCTTCTCGACCATGCGCCGGGTCAATTTCGCGTCGACCCATTCATTGTCGAGCGACTGTGCGATGACCGCCCCCTGAGCGAGGCCCGTCGGCTGCACCCTGACAATCGCGTCACCCGTGTCCTG
Organism: Streptomyces sp. UNOC14_S4; assembly: GCF_020740835.1. GTDB lineage: Bacteria > Actinomycetota > Actinomycetes > Streptomycetales > Streptomycetaceae > Streptomyces. Next base: position 917 of record NZ_JAINFC010000281.1, on the reverse strand, counting down.
AGCAGTCATGCCTCGCCCCACCCGATCGTCCGGACTCCTTGTTCCCACGCTAGCGGTGAAGCACTGGCCTGGAGTCGCTGTTGACGCAACTAGGATTGCGTAAAAGGGCGTTACGAATGAGAGCACTGGTGTTGCAATCACCGCCAGGGGCGCGTGAGGCATCTGGGGCGCCGTCAGCTCGGCCGCTGCTCAGCACAGGCCGCCACGGCACCGCGCAGGAATTCGGCCAAGGCCGGGGGCTCGACGCCGCAGCGGCCCCGGGCCCCGACAGGGACGTGGGGTGCGGGGCGTAGGGCCGCCGCAGCGTGCGGCTCCGCCGTGTGGGCACGACCGGCCCCATCGGCCCGCGGCGATCGGACCGCACTTCCCGCGGAGCGCTCAGCCCCTGGCCGGGGCAAGGACGCGAGCCAACCCGGCGATGCCGTCCGGGCCGACCCGGCAGCACCCTCCGATCAGCCGGGCACCCGCCGACCGCCACGAGGCGACCCTGGCGGGATCGAACGTGGGGCTCCCCCGCCAGTCGCGGGCCTCGGCATCCCACCGCTCGCCACTGTTGGGGTAGACGACGACGGGCTTCCGGGCGACCTCCGCCGCGAGCGCGACGGCCCGGTCCGCGTCCTCCGGCTCGCAGCAGTTGACCCCGACCGCGATGACCTGGTCATGGCCCGCGGCGAGCGCGAACGCTTCCCGCAGAGGCTGTCCTGCCCGGGTGTGCTCGTCGGAGATGCTGTACGACAGCCATACAGGCACGCCGCAGCCCTCGACCGCCCGCAGCAGCGCCTCCGCCTCGTCCACGTCCGGCACGGTTTCCAGGGCGAGGGCGTCGGGGCCCGCCTCGGCCAGGGCCGCCACCCGCGGCCGGTGGAACCGCTCCAGCTCCGCGACGCTCAGCCCGTACCGTCCCCGGTACTCGCTGC
>NZ_JAINFC010000280.1 GCF_020740835.1 Streptomyces sp. UNOC14_S4 | reverse complement strand
ACTCGGCGTAGAAGCGCTTCTCCAGGGCGCCCACCGCCATGTGCCCGCCGTCGGCCGTCTCGTACGTGCCGTAGAACGGCGCACCCCCGTCGAGGAGGTTGGCGCCGCGCCGGTCCTGCCAGGCGCCCGCGGCGAGCATGCCGTGGACGAAGGCGGTCAGATGGGCGGTGCCGTCGACGATGGCGGCGTCGACGACCTGGCCCGTGCCGGTGGCGCGGGCGTGCTGGAGCGCGGCGAGCACGCCGATGACGAGGTAGAGGGAGCCGCCCGCGAAGTCGCCGAGAAGGTTGGCGGGCGCGTACGGCGGGCCGTCGGCGGGCCCGGCGAGGCCCAGCGCGCCGGTGACGGCGATGTACGCGATGTCGTGCCCGGCGGTGTCGGCGAGCGGCCCCTCCTGGCCCCAGCCGGTCATCCGGCCGTAGACGAGGCGGGGGTTGCGGGCCAGGCACTCCCCGGGGCCGATGCCGAGGCGCTCGGTGACACCGGGGCGCAGGCCCTCCAGGAGCACGTCGGCCCGCTCGGCGAGGTCGAGGACGGTGGCGGGCCCGTCCTCGGCCTTGAGGTCGACGACCACCGAGCGCTTGTTGCGGTTGGTGATGTCGTGGCGGGGATCGATGGGCATCCCCGGGCCGCCGGGCCGGTCGACGCGGACGACGTCGGCGCCGAGGTCGGCGAGGAGCATGGCGGCGAACGGGGCGGGCCCGATCCCCGCGAGCTCGATCACGCGCACGCCGGCGAGCGGACCGGCGAGCGAGCCGTTCCCTGTCCCTGTCATCCGGACCCCAGCTCCACGGCATCTACGGCGTCTACGGGCGTCTATGGCATCTATGACACAAGTGCTGTAACACCCGTGATGTTAAGAACGGGTTGCAGTTTTCACAAGACCTCGGACGCGTCCGGCCGACGACGGGCGGACGACGGGCGTTCGGACGCGTCCGGGGGTATGTCCGAGGGTATGTCCGGGATCAATGCCCGCTCACGCCCGTGCCGCCATCGCGATCCGGACCACCGGAGAGATTATTTTCCGCTCTCTTTTCCCCGCACCAACGGGCGGCTGATCGATCGGGAATATTCGTCTCCATCCTTTGGCGATCCGGCAGTTGACCGTTGACTCTTTATAAGATAGCTGCTAGCGTCCGGGGTCCGCGTACTCGTGCAAGAACCACCCACAATTGGGAGGTCACAAGAGTGAGTACTGCCACCGGTGTCAGCTCCCGGTTAACGGTCGGCCAGGTCGACGCCAAATGCCTTTCCTCGCTGCGGAGCGAGGCGGCCGGCATCGGCAAGAAGGCCATGGAACTGACGGACTCGTGGGGCCAGGCGATGTTCATCCTGGACCGTGAGACCGTCGAAAGGCTCTTCAGGGTCATCGGATTCTCCGCGGACGTCGTCTCCGGCGTGTACGACGGTGTCCGTGACATCGCGTACGTCGAGCACAAGGTGTCGGGTGAGCCCGCCCGCGCCGAGTTCACCTACCACGCCCTGGACGCCACCTGCCTGGTGCTGCGCGGGGTCACCGACCTCGGCTCGGCCCTGGGCGAGGTCGGCGACGGCACCGCGGAGAAGCTCATCACGGAGGAGCGCGCCCTGTTCGACCGGATCATGGGCAGCCTTCCGGACTACTGCCGGCACCTCATGTTCTCCCCCGAGGTCGCGGCCAGGGTGATCGCCTCGCTGGGCGGCCACGTGAGCGCCGACAAGCTGTACGAACTCGCCGGGAAGTTCGGCGGCCGGAGCACCAGGGATCTGGAGGGGCGCCGTGGCGTCTCCACCCAGTTCATCCGGGCCTTCACACTGACGCTCTCGGCGACGGTGTAGACCTCCGGCGCTGTCCAGCCGACCCGGGCCGGCTGGACAGCGACAGCCCTTTCCTCGCTTCTTTCCCCACCTCCTGATGTCTGGAACACCTGATGCGCGGCCTCACGCGGCAACAGATCGAGCATTACCGGAGGGAAGGCTTCGTAGCGGTTCCGTCCTTGCTGTCGGAGGAGGACATCCGGCTCGTCGACGCCTCGACAGCGGAACTCGCCGAGGAGACCGACGCGGAACGGATCGCCGATGTCTTCGAGTTCGAGCACGAACCCGTCGACGGGAAACGGGTGCCCCGCCGCCTGTACAACCCGTACGAGCAGCACGAGAACTTCCGGAAGCTGGCGGCGGACGAACGCATCACGGATCGCGTGGTCTCGCTGATCGGCCCGGACCTGGCGCTGCAGCACAGCAAGCTGAACCTGAAGCCGGCCCGGGTCGGGGCCCCGGTCGACTGGCACCAGGACCTGACCTACTTTCCGCATACGAACGACGATCTGGTGGCAGTCCTCATCTATCTCGACGACGCCACCGAACGGAACGGCTGCATCGAGGTACTGGCCCGGCGGCACCGGCGCTTCCTCGACCACACTCTCCCGGACGGCACCTTCGCCGGCCGTATCACGGAGGACCTCGACGAGGAACGGTACGGTGCCCCGGTCAAGGTGGAGGGAACGGCGGGAAGCGCGATCTTCCTGCATCCGCTGGCCCCGCACCGGTCCGCGAAAAACGTCTCGGTGGAACGGCGCCGGGCGTTGATCTACCAGTACCGGGCGGCCGACGCATTCCCCATCTACACCGGACCGCATGTCGTGGACGTCGAGAACTGCGCACACCATATCCGGGGCGAGCGGTCTCCGGTCGCGCGATTCGGCGGCCCGCAGCCGGTGATCTACCGGCCCGACGGCCACCCGAAGTCGCTGTATCAACTCCAGGAGATGTCGCAGAAATAAATTCCTCACCGCCGCACCCGAGCGCGTCACCCGGGTGAAGATCTCCGGAAGGCGACATGCTGAGTTCGAACCTGCTCGACGAGTTCACCGACCAGGGATATGCGATCGCCAGGAACGTCCTCGATCCCGATACGGTGCTGCGGCCCGTGATCGACGAATACGGCTCCGTCGTCGACCGGTTGGGGAAGCAGTGGATCCCCGACGAGTACGACCGAGACACGTCCCCCGTCGAGCGCATGCTGCAACTGATGCGGGAAACCCACGGCGCCTGCTTCCAGGCCATGGACATCACGCTTCCGCTCGAGGACGACATCCTCCCGGACACGCCGATGCACCTGGGGCCCGCGGTCTTCCGTCTGCTGAGGAACGAAGCCCTGCTGGATGCCGTGGAGATGTTCATCGGCCCCGAGATCCTGTCCAACCCGGTCCAGCACATGCGGATCAAACCTCCGCAGCGCAGCATCTCCGCGAAGAACAAGGCGCACACACTGACCCTGACCGGCAAGACATCCTGGCACCAGGATCTCGCCGTCGTGACGGAGGACGCGGATCGAACCGGTCTGGTCGGCGTATGGCTCCCCCTCAACGAGGCCACCGTGGAGAACGGCTGTCTGCTGGTCGTTCCGGGAAGCCACCGGCTCGGCCTGGTGCATCACTGTGACACGCCGGCGTTCCAGGGAATCCCGGAGCATCTCATCGGCGAGCGCAAGGTGCCCCTGCCCGTTTCTCCGGGGGACATCATCTTTCTGCACCCGCTGCTCATGCATGCCTCTCTCCCGAACGTCAGCGACGGCGGCCGGTGGAGTTTCGACCTCCGATACAGCCCGGTCGGCCAACCGACCGGTCGCCGCTGGTACCCGGAATTCGTCGCGCGCAGCCGGGACCACCCGGAAACCGAGCTGACGGACCCGGACCGGTGGGCGGATTCCTGGCGGTCGGCCCGACGCGCCCTCGCGAGGAAACCGCGGCCCGCCTTCGCCCGTTGGGATCCGGCCGACCCTCTGTGCGCCTGAGCCAAGAGGTCACCACGATGATCGACCTGAACACGCTCGACCGGGGCAGCGGCTTCTCCCTCCACGAGGGCACGCCCCGCCTGGCCCTGGTGCACCATGGCTTCCGGGCGAATCAGATCGGGTTCGCGGACGCCCGGCAGGACCGCTTCACCGACCGGTACGCCTCGCTCGGTCTCCTCAATCTGGCACGCTCCGCGCAGGCGGACCACGAGTCGGGAAGAATCCGGCACCGTCCCGAGTTCCGGTATTTCGACGAGGACCACTACGCGGACGACGCCCGGCTCGCCGCGGACATCACCGCGTGGCTGCGCCCGGCGAAAGCACGGTTCGTCCTGGTCAGCCTGTATTCGCTGGCGTTCGAGCGCACCGCGGGGATGCTGGCGACGCTGGACCCGACGGAGGTGTGCATCGTCATCGGCGGCGCGCACCCCACGATGGCTCCCCGGGCGGACTTCGCCCATGTGGTGGTCAGGGGAGAAGGCGGCGCCGCACTGCGGCACATCCTGACCGAGCTGCTGGAACCGTCCTTCGGGCAGGGACCGGACGCCCGCGGCATCTGCTTCACCCGCGGCGGCGAGTCCCATATGAGTCCACCGGCGTTCGACAGGTCGCTCGCCACGATCCCCGCCCCGGCCTTCCGCTACGACCTCACCAGGCCACCGGACGACTCCGTCGAGCGGGTCCGCGTGCGCTGGTGGAAATCCCTCGGCAGCCGCCCGCAGATCTATATCTGCACGCAGAGCTGCCGTTCCCGGTGCTCGTTCTGCTCGACGTACGTCATCCATGGAAACCTGGTGTCGCGCCCGGTGCCGCTCGTCTCGGCCGATCTCGACTACATCATCGACGAGCTGGGCCACGACTCGATCGAGTTCCACGACGACGACCTGCTGCAACACGACGAGCTGGACGGCCTCCTCGCCGATCTCGGCGCACGCGGCGTGCCCTGGAGCTGCAACGCCCGCGCCGAGTTCATGGACTCCGGGATCGCCGGGAAACTGTACCGGGCGGGATGCCGGAAGGTCTTCCTCGGCATCGAGTCACTGGACCAGCGCACCCTCGACTACTACCGAAAAGGTACGACGGTCGAGATGAACCAGAACGCCGTCAGAGCGCTCGACGCCGCCGGTATCGGTGTCGTCTGCGGTTTCATCATCGGCGCCCCGCACGACACGGTCGACAGCATCGTGTCCGACATCGACCGGGTCCTGGAACTGCCGATCGCCTTCCTGAGTTCGGCCATCCTCACCCCGGACATCGGCACTGCCGAGTTCAGCCGGGCGAAGAAGCGGATACCCCTGCTGAACTCCCTCGGCGACGAAGGGACGAGGATGAACATACGGCCGCGGCCGGACCTGTTCGGCACGGAAACCCCCTACGGTCTGCCGACCGTGTGCGAGGAGGTGTCGAAGAAACAGCTGAACGAGCTGTACGCGCTGGCGAACTGCTCTTTCTTCCTCAAGGAGTCCAGCGTGGCACGTATCGCCCGCCTGACCCCGGCCGACCGTATGGAGGAGGCCGAGGCATGGTGTGCCGTCCAGCTGGAACGGGCCCGGGAACTCGCGGAATCCGCGGAGCTCGACGTCGTCCGCACGCGTGCCGCCGAGCTGCTGGCAGCACGCGTATGACAGCCGACGGCCGCAGCGAGGAGTACGGATGAGAACACGTGAACGTCTCGGATCATGGACGGGACGGACCGCGGCCGCGCTCCCCGCATGGCTGCCCGCCTGCTTCGACGCCCTCGCCGACCCCGAGCGCCGTATCGCCGCGGAGTTCCTGAGGGACAGGGGCCTGGGCATCTCCCCGCGACAGCGCCGACGCCTGCTCCGGCAGCACTACCTCGCGTCCAGATCCCTGATCAGCCCCCATACGACCGGCGAGATCCTCGGCTTCTGCCGGACGATCCTCACCGTCCCGCCGGAGGTTCCCGGTTGTGTCGTGGAAGCCGGAAGCTACAAGGGGTCGAGTTCGGCGAAGTTCAGCATCGCGGCCAGTTTCGCGGGCCGGCGCCTGGTCGTCTGCGACTCCTTCGAGGGGCTTCCCCCTTTCGACGAGCAGCACGGTCTGAGCATCACCGGACGACCGGTGATCTTCAACGAGGGGGATTTCGCGGGATCGTTGGACGAGGTTCGCGCGAACATCGCCGGATTCGGGGTTCCCGACGTCTGCGATTACGTTCCCGGCTGGTTCGAGGAGTCATTGGTCTCGTGGCGTGAACCGATCGCGGCCATGTATCTCGACGTCGACCTGGCGGCCTCCACACGCGCCTGCCTGAGACACCTCTACCCGTGGGTGTCACCGGGTGGCCGGGTCTTCTCGCAGGACGGCCACCTTCCCCTCGTCCTGGAGGTGTTCGAGGACAAGCGATTCTGGAACGACGAGCTGGGGACGGATCCACCCACGATCACCAGAATGGGCGGCGAGAAGTTGATCAGCTTCACGAAATCGTGACGGCGATTCCGGTGACGCGTGCTCAGCCCGCGTCGAGCTGGGCGACGAGCTTCTTGGGGGCGATGGTCCGGTAGCTCTCCTCGACCCAGTCGCAGAGCAGCTCGGTCGGCGCGCCCCCGCCGCCCAGCGGGATCGTCACCCAGCCGGAGCGCCCCAGTCCGTACCCCGTGGGCTTCGCGCCCGGCACGGCGAGGGCGTGCCCGTGCGCCTCCTCGTCCTTCAGCTTGACGCTGATGGCGGGCGTCTCGGTGTTCCCCTCCGCGCCCAGGAAGACGAAGATCTTCTTGTTGACCTTGGCGACGGCACCGTCCTCCCAGGGGAACTCCTCGACGGCCCCCGGGAGCCCGAGCGCGAACGAGCGGACCGCCGCGCGTGTCTTGAGGGGTGTCGCTGCCATCGGGTGCCTCCGGAGTAGGTCGCGCTGTCTGCCCCCACGCTAACCCGGCAGCAGCCCCGCCTCCCCGAGGAGCCTGCGCACGGTGCGTACGGAGGTATCCGGCAGCGGCCGCTGCGGTGCCGCGGTCGCCGGGCAGTCGATGACGCCGAGCAGGTGCAGCGCCGCCTTGAAGCCGCCCAGCGCGGACGAGCCGCCGCTCATCACGGCCGGGTCGCCCGTCTCGGTGAGCGCGAACAGGGCGGCCAGCCGGTCCTGTTCCGCGGCCGCCTCGCGCCAGCGGCCCGCGCGGGCGTGCTCGTACAGCCGCACGTACCCCGCCGGGTCCACGTTGCCGAGACCCGGTACGACGCCATGGGCACCGGCCAGCAGCGCGGCGTCCACGGTCAGCTCCGAGCCGGTCAGCACCGTGAACGACCGGTCGAGCCGCTGCCGCCGCAGGGCCACGAGCAGCCTGCGCAGCGAGCCGAGCTCGCCGCTTGAGTCCTTGAGCCCGGCGAGCGTGCCGTCCTCCGCGAGCGGGAGCAGCGTCGCCGGGAGGAGCTTGGTGTGCACGGAGGCCGGGATGTCGTACGCGATCAGCGGCAGCCGGGTCGCGGCACGGAGCCGCCGGAAGTGGTCGGCGACCTCGGCGGGGTGCGCCCCCGCGTAGAAGGGGGCGGTGACGACGAGCGCGTCCGCGCCCAGGGCCTCGGCGGCGCGGGCGTGCCCCAGCACGCGGGCCGTCGTCATGTCGATGGCCCCGGCGAGCACGGGCACCCGGCCGCTGACCGTCTCGACCACGACGCGCAGCGCGCTCCCCCGCTGGACGTCGCTCAGGTGGGCGGCCTCCCCGCTGCTCCCGAGCACGAACACCCCGTGCGCCCCGGCCGCCAGCACCCGCTCCACGAGCCGGCCCAGCGAGTGCGTGTCCACGTCCCCGGACGGCGTGAGCGGTGTGCAGACGGGAGGCACGACCCCGGTGAGGGGCACGGGCAGACGCATGGAGGACCCTTCCCGCTCGGGAACGGCTTGGCCGCTTCGCGGGCGAATCTGGCGGATGGGACGGTGTGTGTCAAGGGGGTACGAAGGGCGTGGCAGGGCGCGGCGGCGGCAGGGAGGCGCGGAACGGTGCTGTCCGGACCGTGGTGCGGCGCGGCGCCCCGCGCGACCATGGTGGTCCCGGACCGTACCCCTACGGAGGCACCCGTGGACTTCGACGTCGTCGTGGAGATCCCGCAAGGCAGCCGCAACAAGTACGAGATGGACCACGAGCGCGGCCGGATCCGCCTGGACCGGCTGCTGTTCACCTCCACCCGCTACCCCGCGGACTACGGCTATGTCGAGGGGACCCTCGGCGCGGACGGCGAGCCGCTGGACGCGCTGGTGATCGCCGGGGAGCCCACGTTCCCGGGGGTCGTCATCAGATGCCGCGCGATCGGGATGTACCGGATGAGGGACGAGCAGGGCGCGGACGACAAGGTCCTGTGCGTGCCCGCGAGCGACCCGCGCCACGAACACATGCGGGACCTGCGGCACTTGCCGGAGTACGACCGGCTGGAGATCCAGCACTTCTTCGAGGTCTACAAGGAGCTGGAGCCCGGCAAGTCCGTGGACGCGGGGGCGTGCTGGTCCGACCGGGCGGCCGCGGAGGCGGAGATCCTGGCGTCCGCGGAACGGGCACGCGCCGCGAAGCGGGGGCAAGGGGAGGCGTAAGTACGGTAGAAGGGGTCATGGCCAGCACGGAACGGCACTCCGACCCCCCGCTGACGGCACCGCGCCCCCGAACGGGAGCCACCGGTTCCGCACCGCCGTCACCGGACCGTTCACCGGCCGCGGCGGCGCCGGCGGGCGCGGCGGACCCGGCAGGCGCGGCGGACCCGGCGATTCCGGAAGCCCCGGCGAGGTGGCGCCGACGGCCGGACGTCCGGCCGCTCGCCCTCGTCGCCGTCGGCTACGCCGTCGCGCAACTCTGCTACGCCGTCGTCCATATGAACCTCGGCTGGGACGAGACGGTCTACCTCTCCCAGGTCGACCCGCGGGCCCCCGCGGCGTTCTTCAGCGCGCCGCGCTCGCGCGGCATCACCTTCCTCGCCGCTCCGGTCGTCGCCCTGACGTCCTCGGCGCTCGCGGTGCGCGTCGTGCTCGTCCTGCTGTCCTCGGCCGCGCTGTACGCGGCGTTCAGAGTCTGGGAACCGCTGGCCGGGCGGCGCCGGACCGGGCTCGCGGCCGCGCTCTTCGCGAGCCTGTGGATCACCGTGCTCAGCGGGCCGCAGGTCATGCCGAACCTCTGGGTCGCGCTGTCGTCGGTGGCCGCCGTCGGCTGGTTCCTGCGCGCGCGTGACGGTTCCCCCGGCCCCGGCGAGCGCCGCCGGGCGCTGACCGGCCTCGTCGCCGCGCTGGCCGCGGCCACGCTGTTCCGCGCGCCGGACGGCGTCTGGCTCGCCCTGCCGCTGCTCGCCGCCTGCGCGGCGGTACGCGCCTGGCGGCGCCGGAGCACCGTGGCCGCGGTGCTCGGCGGGCTCGCGCTGGGCGGGGCGCAGTGGGCGGTCGAGGCGTACGTCCGGTTCGGCGGGATCACCGAACGGCTCCGCGTCTCCAGCGAGACCGAGGGCGGCATGGGCGCCCGCCTGGGCGGCGGCCTGTCCGCGGCCTACCGCGGCCTCGACGGCCCGCTCCTCTGCCGCCCCTGCCGCATCGCGGCACCGCCGCTCACCCACTCCCTGTGGTGGCTGCTGCTGCCTCTCCTCGCCGCCGCGGCGTGCGCGCTGGCACCGCGGGGGCGGAGGACGGAGACCCTGCTCCCCGTCGCCTGCGCGGTGTCGGTCGCCGTGCCGTACCTGCTCCTCCTGGACTACTCCGCACCGCGTTTCCTGCTGCCCGCGTATGCGCTGCTCGCCCTGCCGACGGCTGCTGTCGTTGCCCGTGTACTGCGGGCGGTACGCGGACGCGGGCGGCGGGCCCGTGGCGCTGTGGCCGTTCTGTTGTGCGTGGTCTTCGCGGCACACCTCGCCGTACAGCTCAAGGAACTACGGGTGAACACGGCGGACGCCCGCGACACGACGATCCGCTACCGCCGCGCGGCCGACGCGCTTCACCACCTCGGCCTGCACGCGCCCTGCCTGGTGACGGGCCCACGCGCACAGCCGATCGCCTACGAGGCGGGATGCGCGTCGGCGCAGACGATGGGCAACAACCGCTCGACGACGACGGCGGAACTGGTACGCGTGGCTGAGCGCATGCCGACCGCGGTGCTGTACGACCCTGAGGACGGCTACGTACCGCCTTTCGCGCGCGGCTGGGCCGCGCATCCCCTGCCGGGGACGGACTGGTGGGCGTATGTCCGTTGAACCTTGCGTTGCGTTGCGTTTTTCGTCTGCGGGTGGGTGGGGCTTCTCGCGCAGTTCCCCGCG
>NZ_JAINFC010000028.1 GCF_020740835.1 Streptomyces sp. UNOC14_S4 | reverse complement strand
GCCCCTACCCCACCACCCAGGACCCGGCGTACGAGCTGGCCCTGCGCACCGAACTCGGTGCCGTGCTCGCGGACCCCAAGGCGCCCGTGCTGCCGCTGCTGAACCAGGAGGCCGTCAAGCGTCTGCTGGGCACCCCGCTGGGGAACATGAGCGCACAGTACGAGCGCTCGGGGCTGGAGATGGCCCTCTCCCTCAACTCCTGGCTCTCGGCCTACGAGGTCGGCCTGGAGCTCTGACGCGGGACCTGGTGGCGGGGCCGACCCCCGCGGCCGCCACCGGGCCCGCTGTGCCCTGCCCTGCCCCGGCCGGGGCAGGACAGGGTTGCCGCTACGGGTGGGCCTCCGGGGAGGTGTAACCGCACTCCACCGCGTGCCCCAGCAACTGCTCGAGAAGGCCCGGGAACCGGCTCTGGAGCTCCTCCAGACGCAGCGAGTTGTAGCACCGTGTCCCTTCGGAGCGGACGAACAGCATGCCCGCCTCGCGGAGGATTTTCAGGTGGTGGGTCATCGTCGACTTGGCTATGCCGCCGCCCAGTTCACCGGCCGTGCGCTCGGACCCGTCCGCCAGGGCGACCGCGATGCCGAGGCGTGTCGCATCACTCAGCGCGAAGAGCACGGCGGGCAGATCGATGTCCGCGATGTCGGGGTGGAAGTAACGGCGCACCTCTCAAGAATCGCACACCCGGACGCGGGTTCCCTGGCCGAAAACCGACCATTCCGCTTGCGCCCGGCGACGCCGATCCGGCTATGTTCCATTGCACTACGATCATCGAACAAAGGAGCCCTGGTGAAGCTCGTCTACCTCTTGGGGCTGGGTGCCTTCGCCCTCGGCCTGGACGCCTACGTCACAGCCGGGCTGCTCCCAGTCATCGCGGACGACTTCGACTCGTCCGTGTCCGCCACGGGTCAGATGGTCACGACGTTCACCCTGGCCTACGCCATCGCGTCCCCCATCTTCGCCGCGCTGCTCTCCGCCAGCCGGGCGCGGCTCGGACTGCTCGGCGCCCTCGCGGTGTTCTCGCTGGCCAACATAGGCAGCGCCCTGGCCGGGAACCTGCCGGTGCTGCTGATCACGCGGGCGTTCGCGGGAGTCGGCGCGGGTCTCTACCTCGCGCTCGCGGCGTCGGCCGCCGCGTCGCTGATCGACAAGGAGCGCCGTGGCCGGGCTCTGGCCATCATCATGGGCGGCATGAGCTCCGGCACGGTTCTCGGTGTTCCCGCCGGTGTCTTCATCGCCCAGCACCTGGGGTGGCGCACCACTTTGTGGATCGTCGCCGCCATCGGGCTCGTGTCCTGCGTCGGCCTGGCCCTCCGCCTGCCCGTCCTCCCCGCGACGTCGTCGGTGACCCTGCGACAGCGGGCAGCGGTCATCGCGGACCCGAGGGTGGCGTCCATCGTCGGCGTCTCCTTCTTCGCGGCGGTGGCCAGCCTCGGCCTCTACACCTACTTCGCCCCCGTGATGGAGAGCGACGGCATGGGGAGCGTCGGCAACGTCACCCCCTACCTGTGGGCCTGGGGTATCGGTGGCGTCATCGGCAGCGTGCTGATCGGCCGCCTTGTCGACAAGGCTCCGCGCCCCTGCACCCTCGTGGTCGGCATCCTCGTCCTGCTCGTCCTCTCGCTGCTCGCCTTCCGCGCCATGGCGGCCATCCACCCGCTGATCGCCCTGGCGCCCATCGCGGTCTGGGGCGGCGTGGGCTGGGCGCTCCAGGTCCCGCAGCAGAACGACCTGCTCGCGGCCCGAGGCGAGAACGGCGGCCCGGTGGCTGTGGCGCTCAACGAATCCGCGCTCTACCTGGGCAGTGCGGTCGGCTCCGGACTGGGCGGTGTCGCCTTCTCTCTCGGCTGGGACAGCTCGGTGCTGCCCCTGTGGGCCGCGGGCTTCGCGCTGGCGGGCCTGCTGCTCCAGGTGACCGGGGTCCGGATCTCGGCGGCCCGGCGCCCGGACCGGACGGCGTCCCCGGAGGCCGCACCCGAGGCGGCGCTTTGACCTGCTGACATCCCACAGCCCGGGACGGGAAGGTCTTCGCTCTCCCCGTAGGACGCCGTACGGCCCGCCGCCTATAGTGACCATGGGGCGGCGGGCCTGCACGTCGTCCTTTGCCATGTGTTGCCGCAGGAAGCAGGGGCGGCAAGTGCCGGGCGTAGGGGGCGTTCTGACACATATGGACCACAGTTGCGGGGTTGTCTCCGAAGCACTGAGCCGTTACGAGCCCGCCATCCTGGCGGACCTGAGAAAGGCTCTGCAGGACCGCGGTAACGAGATCGCCGACCCCCTTGTGTGGGACGAGACCTGTCAGCAGGCGCGGGGCATCATCGAGGACTGTGCCGCGTCCCTGCGTCATGGCCGGCGGCAGCCCGACGAACGGGCCCTCGTCACATCGGCACGGCTCGGGCTGCGCAACGCCTCCAGGTCCGTCCACCCCGCCGCCGTGATCCGTGCCTGCAGCGTGCTGTTCGACGTGAGCCTGCCCTATCTGCGCAAGGCGGCCGCGAAAGCTCCTCCCGAGCGGGGCGAGGACCTGCTCCTGCTCACCCTGCACACGTTCAACCGCAGCGTCGGCAGCCGCGTCGAGGCCCTGATGCGGGGGTACCACTCCTACCTCCTGACCCAGGTCGGGGAGGCGAACACGGCGGACAGGCTGCGGCTGTCCCGGGATGTGCACGACCATCTGGGCAATGCCCTCGCCACGGCCCTCCGCTTCCTGGAACTGCACGCGGCCGAAGAGACGGACGGCGTTCTCCCTTCGCGTCTCGCCGGTGCCCACAACGCCGTACAGGAGGCCATCGGCAATATCCAGGCGCTGGTCAACGGGTTGCGCATCCGGATTCCCGGGACCGGCCTCGAAGCCTCCCTGAACGAGTTCCTCGAATCCGTCGGCACCCATCAGGTCCGCGTCGACGTCGTGGTCTGCGGCGATGAGGGCTGGGTCGCCCCGGACCGCCGCCAGGAGGTCTTCGTCATCCTGCGGGAGTGTCTGCGCAACGCCCTCAGCCATGCCCGGGCGGAACGCATTGTCGTCTGGGTGGACATCACACCTGACGAGATCAACGCGACGGTGGAGGACGACGGTATCGGCTTCGACCCCACCACCCTCGCGCCCCGGACGGACAGCGGCCTGTCGTCGGTGCGGGAGCGGGCCGGACTCCAGGGCGGCTCGGTCGACTGGCATAGCGGCAGCGGAGCCGGCACACGGGTGACGCTGTGCATACCGAGCCACCGCGACGGCACGGAGGGCGCCGCGTGAACCGTCCGTCCGTCCGTCTCGTGATCGCCGACGACCACACGCTCCTGCGCCAGGCCCTGGCAGATCTGCTGGGTATGGAGGGGGACTTCACGGTCGTCGCCACGGCCGGGGACGGCCCTTCGACGGTCGAGGCGGTGCGCACCCACCAGCCGACCGTCCTCCTCCTCGACGTCGAGATGCCGCGCAGCGAGCCCGGGGACATCATCCGGAAGGTGGCCGCCGCCGCACCGGATACCCGGGTCATCATCCTCACGATGCACGCCGACACCGAGCTCATGCAGCATCTGAGCCGACTGGGGATCAGCGGGTACCTGCACAAGGGTGTGGACCGACAGGCTCTCGCGGGGGCGATCCGCGCGGCCGCCGCGGACGATCAGACCGTGCACGTCGCGCTGCCCCGAGAGGCGCCTCCCGCGTCCGTGTCCGCCGTGCCGGATGCCGGGCCCGCCCGTCTGACCGGCCGGGAGGTGCAGGTTCTGCGCCTGGTTTCCCGCGCGATGAGCAATCGTCAGATCGCCCGCGAGCTCGCACTGAGCGAGGGTACGGTCAAGCGGCACCTGCGGAACGTCTTCAGCAAACTGGGAGCCGTCTCCCGGATCGATGCGGTGAACAAGGCGGTCGACGCCTCGGTCCTGTCCCCGCCGAACAGGTGAGCCGCAGAGGTGCGGGGTGCTCCGTGGGCCCCGCCCTGTATTCCGAAGGCGGTACCCGGGTGTTTCCTTCGGTCCGTCCGGGGATCCTCTGGCCCACGCCCGCCATTTCCGTGTAGCCCGTACGTATGGTCGACCTGGGCCTGCCAGGGGGATGTGGGTCCGGAAGAGGAGCAGCGATGTCAGCCATGGATGTCGGCCTTCGGCACCTGCGGGATTTTCTCGCGGTTTCCGACACCCTGAGTTTCACCCGCGCGGCCGCCGAACTCGACACGACGCAACCGGCGCTGAGCCGTTCGATCCGCCGCCTCGAGGAACTGATGAACGTTCGTCTCTTCGACCGGACCACCCGCGAGGTCTGTCTGAGCAGCGCCGGGGTGGAACTGCGCGAGAAACTGATCGATCTGTTTCCACGCCTCAAGTCCGCGCTGCTACCCGACGGTACGAGCGCACCACTGCGGCTCGGGTTCTCCTGGCTGCTGCCCGATGGGTGGCTGCATGCCGCCATCGCACGCTTCGAGGAGGAGACGGGCGTCGCCGTGGACTTGGTGCGGCAGGACGAGCCGACGTTCGGCTCCGACCGAGGAGCCGTCGACCTGGCCATCGTCCGGGGGCACTGGCAGGCGGGCGGCACGCATGTCACTCGTCTCGGCGAGGAGCCCTACGTCGCGGCGATGTCCTCCGCCTGTGCGCTGTCCGGGCGAGACCGGGTCACCCGTGGCGAGCTGCTCGAACGCCCACTGCTCATGCTCCCGGGCACCGGCGTGGCCTTCGAGGAATGGGCCGGTCCCCGGGCCCGGGCGGCCTCGACGCGTTGCCGGAACTTCGACGAATGGCTGGAGTCGGTGGCCGCGGGCAGGGGGGTCGGGCTTGTGCCCGACCTTGTGCTCCGTCGCCGGCTTCACCCGCTCGTCGTCTTTCTGCCCGTCATCGGCCCACCGAGTGCGCCCTTGGCCCTGGCGCGCCCGGTCCAGGGCGCCCATCCCCTGGCCGGCAGGTTCGCCGAGCTGGCCCAGGAGGCCAGGGCCGCCGCCCGGCGCGGCCTCGTACCGGCCCGCTCCTCGGCCATGGCGGCGGCCTGAGGGGGGGCGAAGGGGCCGCCTCGCACGCCGCCCCGCATGCCCCCCCGCGCGTCACTTCGGCGGGTCCTGCAGATCCGAGATCACCAGGCTGTCCAGCCGCACCTGGTACCAGACGTCCTGCGTGGCACCGCTGCCCCAGCGTTCCGTGACGACCACCGTGGTGTGGCCCATGCCGCTGCCCTCGTAACGGGTGGTCCAGGAGTCCGGGACGTTCTGCGCGCGGAAGACGGGGTCGGCGTCGTGGAGGTCGGCCCACGCGTCCAGGCGCTTGTTCAGCTCCGGGGTCAGGTACTTCGCACGCACCTGAGCAGGCGTCTGCTTGCCCTTGTGGAGCGTCGCCTGGCGGTAGTCGCGCAAGAAGGCGTCGACCCGGACCTCGGCCCGGGACTGCTGTGCCTGGACTGCGGCGGGAGCGACGGGCGGGGCGGCCGTGTCGGCAGTGCCGGCCGCGACGGCCGATGCCGTCAGCGGACCGGCTGTCACCAGAAGCGCGGTCGCGGCGGCCGTGGTGGCGCAAAGCCTCATACGGTTCAAGCGGTTCAAGCGGCTCAAGGTGTTCATGGACTAAGCACGTACCCATAAATGCGCACATCACTCGTCCGAGTGGACCTTGAGAGATCATCGGCGCGGCTAGAGTCGGAATACGGTCGATCCGGGGCGCACGGGGTGTCCCGAGGGGAGGACAAGTTTCCGCATGAGTCGTCGCTCCAATGGACTGATAGGCCTCTGGGCAGAGGCACAGCGTCAGCAGCAGCGGCAGCGCGAGGCCGCTCACCGCGAACGGATGCAGGCGCAGCGGGAACAGGAGCGGCAGCAGCGCGCCTACGAGCGGGAGTCCGCCCGGCTCGACCGCGAGCAGCGGGCCGCGTACCGGCAGGCCAGGGAGGCGGAGGCCCGGCAGCGCACGGAGGAGCTGGAGGCCCGGGTCGCAGAGCTGACCGGGTTGCTGGCGGCGGGGTGCCGGGAGCGGCCGTTCACCGTGGCCGCGCTGCGCAGACCGGAGGAGATCGAGCCGTTCCAGCCCGGGCACCTGGCCCATCCGGTGACCATGCCGGATCCGGCCCAATACCGCTTCGCGCGGCAGCAGTTCGAGCGCGACTGGCACGCCGCGCAGGCCGCTGAGGCGCAGCGGCTGCAGCAGCTGGGCGTGTACCGGCAGCAGTACGACCAGTGGGCGGCCGGGCGCCTCGCCGAGATCCGGCAGTACAACGCGGGTGTCGCGGAGACGGCGGACGCGTTGCGCGAGCGCGACCCCGACGCGGTCCGCGACTACTTCTCCGCCGCGCTCTACGCCTCGCCCGTCTGGCCCGAGGAGTTCCCGCACCAGGTGACGGCCGCGTACGACCCGGGCGCGCGGCAGCTGGTGCTCACGACGGAGCTGCCGGGGTACGAGATCGTGCCGGAGGCGAAGGCGGTGCGCTACATGCCGACCGCCGACCAGGACAAGGAGACGGCGCGCCCGGCGGCGCAGCGCCGTGCCGTGTACCGGGACGTGCTGGCGCAGTGCATGTTGCTGACGGTGCGTGAGGTGTTCGCGGCGGACGAGTTCGGGGCGCTGGAGTCCGTGGCGCTGAACGGCTTCGTCGACGACCACGACCCGGTGACCGGGCGCAGGGCGCAGATCGTGCTGGCGGCGGTCCAGGTCTCCCGGCAGGTCTTCGACGGGCTGCACCTGGCGCAGGTCAGCGCGGTCGACTGCCTGGTGGACGGGCTCGGCGGGCAGCTGTCCGCGCGTCCGGACCAGCTCGCGGCGGTGCGGCCCGGCCGGATGCCCGACGAGGTGGGCCGGGCCGTGGTCTCGCACGGCGGCGGTGACGACCCGGATCTGTACGAGATGGACCCGATCGAGTTCGAGGCACTGGTCGCCGAGCTGTTCCGGGCGCGCGGGATGCAGGCCGTGATGACGACGCGCTCCAACGACGGCGGAGTGGACGTCGAGGCCATGGACCCGGACCCGATCAGCGGCGGCCGGATCATCGTGCAGGTGAAGCGGTACCGCAAGACGGTGCCGCCGACGGCGGTGCGCGACCTGTTCGGGACGGTGCAGGGCGCGGGTGCGAACAAGGGCGTGCTGGTGACGACGTCAGGGTTCGGCCCCGGGTCGTACACCTTCGCCAACGGCAAGCCGCTCACCCTGGTTTCCGGGGAGGAGCTCGTCGCCCTGCTGGCGCGGCACGGGCTGCGCGGACGGCTGGGCTCCGGGGCGGGGACCACGGCCGCGACCCGGCGGGCCGCCGCTGCCGCCGCCGCGTCGGCGGTGCCCGGGCCCGAGCCGGTCGCGGAGCCGGAGACGGCGGCGGGCGACCACAACGTGCTGGGCATGTCGTGGGCCGGGCGGGTCGCCCTGGACGTGTGCGCGCTCGTCTGCCAGGGTTCGCGGGTGCTCGGCGACGAGCACTTCGTCTTCTTCAACAACCCGGCGACGCCGGACGGTTCGGTGCGCTCCGTGCCCGCGACCGGCGGGGACAAGGCGGCGCTGCGGGTGGCCTTCGACGCCCTGCCCGCGGCCGCGGACCGGCTGGTGCTGGCCGCCGCGATCGACCCGGAGGTGAACCCGGACGCCGACCTGTCGGAGTTCACGCAGGCGCGCATCCGGCTGTCGGACGCGGCGGGGGCGGAGCTGGGGCAGCTGGAGGTCTCCGACGGGCGGCCGGGTGAGACGGCGCTGGTGCTCGGCTCCTTCCGGCGGCGCGCGAACGGCGACTGGGACTTCGTCGTCGGCGGCCAGGGCTACCCGGGCGGCCTCTCGGCGCTGGTCCAGGACCACGGCATCGAGGTGGCGTAAGCCATCTGCCGGTGGGTGGACGGGTGGGTCAGCGGCGCGGAACGCGTACCTCCACCCGCCATCCCCGTTTCGGCGAGCCGCCCAGGACCTCGATCCGTACGCCCGCCACCGTCGTCCGCTGCCCCTGGACGAACGTCGCGTCGCTCAGACCGGCGTTGACGTTCAGGTCGCCCCGGTAGCACCCGGCGCTGCCGGGGGTGGCGTCGACGGTGTGGACGGGGTCCGCGCCCGACGGGGTGTCGGTGGCGAGGGTCGTGACGAGGACGCCCGGGCGGCAGACGGCGTGGTCGACCGGGCCGGGCGCCCGGGCCTCCAGGGTGACGGCGCGGGTGCGCGAGAGCGGGACGACGGCGAGCTTGGGGCCGCCCGGGACCGAGGTCGGGGTCAGCGCCACCACGCGCGTGCCGGGGGAGGACAGGCAGCGCACCTGGCCCGGCGCCAGCCAGCCCAGCTTCCACTTGTGCCAGGCGAGGAAGTCGTTGGCGGGCCCCCAGTCCTCGTCCATCGGGTCCCAGTGCCCCACGGGCGTACGGCCCCGCACGGGGTGCGCGGAGTACAGGTCGGGGAGGCCGAAGGCGTGCCCGTTCTCGTGGTTGAGGACGCGGTACGGGCTGTCGCCGGTCTGTCTGCTCCAGATGAAGGAGACGTTCTCGAAGGGGGCGCCGTCGTGGGTGGTGACCCCCGTGGGCCCGCCCGCGAAGGTCACGGACCGTACGTCCTGGACGGCGGGCGGCCCGGCGTTCGGGGTGATCAGGACGTTGACGAGGTCGTAGCGCCGGAGGGCGATCCTCCGGCCGACGGCGGCGAGGATCTCCGCGGAGATCGCGCGGTAGCCGCCCCCGCCGGTGGCCTCGAAGGGCGCGCCGCGCGTGATGCCGTACGCGGCGTACGGGCGTGACATGCGGATCCAGCGCAGCACGGGGGTCGAGCGGTAGTCGAGCCGCCCGTACGAGGCGGTCCGGAAGTAGTCGGCGACCGCCGGGAAGAACTCGGCGTAGCGCTCCCGCGGGCTGATCCTGGCGGGCGCGTCCGGGAAGTCGACGAGGAAGGTGACGGCGCGGACGGTGCCGTACGAGCGGGCGTACCCGGCGGGGGTGCGCGCGGACTCGGAGACGCTGTCGGTGCGGCCCGCGAGCGCGCAGGGGCCGGACGGGCGGACGCCGCCGCTCGCCGCGGAGCCGAGCCCGCCGCCGAGCGCCGCGGCGGGCCCCTCCCGGGAGGGCAGCGGCGCGCTGAGGGTGAGCGTGGTCAGCACCAGGACCGCGATGGCCAGGGATCTCATGCGGGGTACCTCCGGGGCGCGGCCCGCTGTCCGGGCGCTCATCCGTGATCACTTGTGATCACTTTCTGTCGCGCGCCGCCCGGGCGCCCCCCGGCTGCGGCAGACGGGTTGCCCGGTCAGGCGGACGGATCAGCGGACGGATCAGCGGCCTGCGGCTCGGTCCACGGCTCGGTCCACGGCTCGGTCCACGGCGTGGTGACGCAGGACACATCCCGCGCCGGAAATAACCGGGGAGGCCCTCCCCGTTTAGCTGTCTGTCCGAACGAAACGGGGAGTCGCTCCCCGCTTATGCGTCGGTACGCAGAGCTCGGTGACCCGGCAGAAAACGGCAGAAAGGAGACCTCCGTGACCACGACCGCCACCACCGGCGAGCGGCCCCGCCTCCGCGCGGACGCCGTGCGCAACCGGGAGCGGATCATCGCCGCCGCCCGCGAGGTGTTCGTGGAGCACGGGGTCGAGGCGTCGCTCGATTTAATCGCTCGACGCGCCGGGGTCGGGAATG
This sequence comes from Streptomyces sp. UNOC14_S4, assembly GCF_020740835.1. Taxonomy (GTDB): domain Bacteria; phylum Actinomycetota; class Actinomycetes; order Streptomycetales; family Streptomycetaceae; genus Streptomyces. Next base: position 19,833 of record NZ_JAINFC010000028.1, on the reverse strand, counting down.
CCACGCTGTACCGGCACTTCGCGGATCGCGCCGAGCTGATCCGCCACGTCACCCTCTTCGTCCTGGGCCGTCTCGCGGACCGGGCCGAGGCAGCACGAGCCGAGGAGCCCGATGCTTTCCACGCGCTGAGGCGCTTCGTCCACGCCGCCGTGGACGAGCGGGTGGGAGCGCTGTGTTCGCTCTTCGCCGAGGCCGTCGACCCGACCCATCCCGACCACATCGCGGCGAGTGAGCGGCTGGACCGGGGCATCGAAGAGCTGATGGCGGCCGCACGCGCCTCCGGACAGCTGCGGTCCGACATCGCCGTCGGCGATGTGATGGTGGCGCTGGCCCAGCTGACCAGACCGCTCCCGGGCAAGGACATCGAGGTCTTCGACCAGTTCGCGCACCGGCACGTGCAGTTGTTCCTCGACGGCCTGATGGCCCCGGCCCGCTCCGAACTTCCCGGCAAGGCGGCCACCTTGGAGGAGCTGCGCCGCCACAAGTGCGGAGGCTGACGCCTCGTCGGTCTCTCCGTCGCCTCCTTCGCCAGCCCCCCACCACCAAGACTTCCGCGACGACTACGACATGTCGTCCGAACCGCACCGCTGAGGTAGACACCCCATGCCACAGACCACCACTGCCGACCCGAGGCGCTGGAAAGCGCTGATATTCATCGCTCTGGCCCAGCTGATGGTCGTCCTCGACGCGACCATCGTGAACATCGCGCTGCCCTCCGCCCAGGCCGACCTCGGCATCTCGGACGGCAACCGCCAGTGGGTCATCACCGCCTACGCCCTCGCCTTCGGCGGACTCCTGCTCTTCGGCGGCCGCATCGCCGACCTGTGGGGCCGCAAGCGCACCTTCGTCACCGGCCTCGTCGGCTTCGCCGTGGCCTCGGCGCTCGGCGGCGCCGCCATGAACACGGGCATGCTGCTGGGTGCCCGCGCCCTCCAGGGTGTCTTCGGCGCGCTGCTCGCGCCGGCCGCGCTGTCGCTGCTCGCCGTGACGTTCACCGACGCGAAGGAGCGCGCCAAGGCGTTCGGCGTCTTCGGTGCCATCGCCGGTGCGGGTGGCGGCGTCGGCCTCATCCTCGGCGGCGTCTTCACCGAGTACCTGAACTGGCGCTGGACGTTCTTCGTGAACATCCCCTTCGCCGTCGTCGCCGCGGTCGGCGCGATCGCCGTGATCCACGAGCCCGCCGACAGCCGCAACCCCTCGAAGCTGGACATCCCCGGCGTCGTCCTGGCCACCCTCGGTCTGGTCTCGCTGGTCTACGGCTTCACCCGCGCCGAGTCCGACGGCTGGACCTCCGGTGCCACGATCGGCCTGTTCGTCGCCGCCGTCGTGCTGCTGGGCTCCTTCCTGGTGGTCGAGTCCAAGGTGAAGTCGCCGCTGCTGCCGCTGCGCGTGCTCGCCGACCGCAACCGCGGCGGCGTCTACGCCGCGCTCGGCCTCGCCGCCATCGCGATGTTCGGCCTGTTCCTCTTCCTCACCTACTACATGCAGGTCGCGCTGGCCTACAGCCCGGTCAAGACCGGTCTCGCCTTCCTCCCGATGATCTTCACGATGATCGCCGGATCGACGCAGATCGGCGCGCGCCTGATGACCCGCGTCGCCCCGCGCTGGCTGATGGGCCCGGGCTTCCTGCTCGCGGCCGTCGGCATGCTCTGGCTCACCCGGATCGACCTGGGCACCTCGTACACCACGGGTATCCTGCCCGGTCTGCTGCTGATGGGCCTCGGCATGGGCACGGCCTTCATGCCCGGCATGAGCCTGGCCACGCACGGCATCCAGCCGCGTGACGCCGGTGTCGCCTCCGCGATGGTCAACACCTCGCAGCAGGTCGGCGGCGCCATCGGTACCGCCCTGCTCAACACCATCGCCGCGAGCGCCACCACGGCGTACGTCAAGTCCCACGCGACCGGCGTCGCCAACCCGATCGCGCAGAAGACGCTCGTCCTCCAGTCGAGCGTGCACGGCTACTCCGTCGCCATCTGGTGGGCGGTCGGCATCCTCGCCCTCTCCGCGCTGATCGCGTTCTTCGCGCTCAACACGGGCCACCAGGGCGGCGGCCCCGCGGCCTCCTCCGCCGACGGCGAGAACGCCGGGGACGCCGAGGAGTCCGTGCCGGTGATGGCGCACTGACGTGATGGCACACTGACGCGGATTCATATGCGTCCGTGAACAGCTGAAGGCCCCTGCCGGGAACGGTGGGGGCCTTCGTGTTTTCTTCCTTCTTCTTTTCTTCTTCTTCTCCGTCAGCGCCGCCAGGGCAGGTCGCCGCACTCCGGCTGCAGGCCGGTCGCGATGGTGCGGCAGATGTCGCCCAACTGGGTGACCTGCTCGGGCGTGAGCCGGTCGAAGAGGGCGCCGCGGACGGCCTCCACATGGCCGGGCGCGGTGCGGCTCAGCATCGCGAAGCCCTCGTCCGTGAGGACCGCGAGCTGGCCGCGCTTGTCGGAGGGACACTCCTCCCGCCGCACCCAGCCGCTCTTCTCCAGGCGGGCCACGGCGTGCGAGAGGCGCGAGCGGGTGATCTTGAGGCCCTCGGCGAGGTCGGTCATCCGCAGCCGTCGGCGCGGCGCCTCGGAGAGGTGGACGAGCAGCCCGTAGTAGATGTGCGGCATCCCGGCGTCGTGCTGGAGCAGCCGGTCGAGATGGTCCTCCAGGAGCGTGGTGGCGTGGAGGTACGCCCGCCAGGTGCGCTGCTCCTCGTCGGTGAGCCAGCGAGGCGCGGGCTCGTGCGTGTCGTCAGCGCCGTACGCAGGTCGTTCTGTCATGACATCCACTGTTTCACCCGTCGGCTTTCTCTCGATACTTGATTCTTGAACTCTAAATAAGGGAGGCGTAAGGTGTGAAGTGTTTGAGAGTTCAAATAAAACTCCGGTGGCCCCACAAGGGCATCCCGGACGACCCCAGGAGGGCACCCATGCCGGTCACCGCCGAGCGCATGCCCACGCTCTACCTCTCCCATGGCGCACCGCCCCTCGCCGATGACGCGCTGTGGCCCGGCCAGCTGGCCGCCTGGTCGGCGGAGCTGCCGAGGCCCACCGCGATCCTCATGATCTCGGCCCACTGGGAGGAGGCCCCGCTCGCCCTCGGCGCCACCGCGACGGTGCCGCTCGTCTACGACTTCTGGGGTTTCCCCGAGCACTACTACACGGTGCGGTACGCCGCTCCGGGCGCGCCGGAGCTGGCCGACCGGGTGCGGCGGACGCTGCGTGGCGCGGGCACGCCGGTGCAGGACATCCCGGACCGGGGGCTGGACCACGGCGCGTACGTCCCGCTCGTCGAGATGTACCCCGGCGCCGACATCCCGGTCCTCCAGGTCTCGCTGCCCACCCTCGACCCCGGGAAGCTGCTGGAGATCGGCCGCAAGCTGGCCCCGCTGCGGGACGAGGGCGTGCTCATCGTCGGCAGCGGCTTCTTCACCCACAACCTGGCCGTGCTGCGGCACGAGGGGGCGAACCCGCCCGGGTGGTCGACGGAGTTCGACGCGTGGGGGAGCGAGGTGCTCGCCTCCGGTGACGTGGACGCGCTCCTGGACTTCCAGCACAAGGCGCCGGGCGCGGCGCTGGCGCATCCGCGCACGGAGCACTTCGCCCCGCTCTTCGTGACGCTGGGGGCGGCGGGGGATGACGTTTCGCTGGCGCGGACCGTGATCGACGGGTTCTGGATGAAGCTGGCGAAGAGGTCCGTGCAGTTCGGGTGAGCGACGCCCGACGGCGTCGGTTCCTGCCCCGGGGCTTCGCCCCGGACCCCGTCGCCTGCTAGCTCGGTCCTGTGCGCGGTGTGGCGTCTGCGGGCCGTCCTCGGCTGGTCGCGCAGTTCCCCGCGCCCCTTACGGGGCGCTCTCCTCGCCGGGGCTCAATGCTCGTGCCAGTAGAAGACGTAGTACGACGTCAGTCCCATCGCCAGCCCGATCAGCAAGCCGATCTCCATGGCGCGGAGCACGGTCACCCCTGTCAGGGAGTAGAGGAAGCCCAGGCTCGCTCCGAGGAGTGAGCCGAACGCCGCCGCGCGTACCTCCGTGACCATCTTCTTGCGCTGCCGGATGAGGGCGTGGCCGAGGACGCCCGACACCACGGCCAGCGCGAGTCCGAGCAGCCAGTAGTTCAGCGGCGGCCAGCCGTTCTGGCTCGCGAGGAAGACGCCGTAGAGCCCGAGCATGACGGCGCCGGCGAGCGGGACGGCCCAGGTCCAGCGGTCGCCGCGGGCCTCGTGCGGGAGGTGGGTGCCGCGGGCCACCGGGCCGGGGCCCTCATGGGCGGCGTGGTGCCGCCCCGGCATGATCGAGTGCGCAGGCATCGCGAGCTCCTCTCGCCTCGTGCCCGCCGTACGCCGGCATGCCGCGCCCGCATTGCGCCCGGCGCGTCGGCGTACGGCACGTCGTGCATCCTCACCAGCGCACACCTCCGTACGGGTGACGGCAACTCGATCACCTCTCGAAATCTGCTGGAACCCGACCTTCCAGGCGTCTCGGGCAACCGTACGGGTGCATGCCTCGTCTTGGAGAGGGAAGGGCGCGGGGTCGCGGGGCGCCTCGTGAGCCCCTCCCGTACCTGGCCCGACCTGCGCTTTCCTGGGGCGCGGGGGTCCGCCCCGGCGATGTGGCTGGACAGGGTACTGCATGATCACAAAAAAGAAGATGTTTCGTGGGAATTCTGTCCGGATTCCAGTCGTTCTTTCCTTCGGACGGGGCACCCGTGACAGGGTCCGCCCTCAAGGGAGTCCCATCCGTCCCGCGACCGACTCATCGCAAGGGAGCACGCATGGCAACCCGTGCCGTCGCCCGTCGTCAGACCGCCGAGAAGGGCGCTGAAGGGGCAAGCGGTGTCCGCCACTCGAGCGGGGAGATCGCCGACCGCGACCTGGTCGGGATGTACCTCGACGAGATCGCGCGCACACCGCTCCTCGACGCGGCCGAGGAGGTCGAGCTCTCGCAGGCCATCGAGGCGGGTGTCTACGCCCAGCAGATCCTCGACGGCGTCATCGAGGACGGGGAGGCCAAGGCAGCGGGCGCGGACCGCGTGGAGCTGGAGGCGATAGCCGCCGAAGGAGCCCGCGCGAAGGACGTCTTCATCAAGTCCAATCTGCGCCTCGTCGTGGCCGTCGCCCGGCGCTACCCGCGCAGCGGCCTGCCCCTGCTCGACCTGATCCAGGAGGGCAACGCGGGTCTGGTGCGCGCGGTCGAGAAGTTCGACTACACCAAGGGTTTCAAGTTCTCGACGTACGCCACGTGGTGGATCCGCCAGGCGATCACCCGGTCCATCGCCGACCAGTCCCGTACGATCCGGCTGCCCGTCCACCTCGTGGAGGAGCTGGGCCGCATCCGTCGCGTCCAGCGCGAGTTCAACCGGGAGAACGGCCGCGACCCCGAGCCCGCCGAGATCGCCGCGGAGCTGGACACCACCCCGGCCCGCGTCAGCGACGTCCTCGACTGGGCCCGCGATCCGGTCAGCCTCAACATGTCCGTCGACGACGAGGGCGAGACCCAGTTCGGTGACCTGCTGGAGGACACCTCCGCCGTGTCGCCCGAGCAGTCCGTGATCGCCCTGCTGCGCAGCGAGGAGCTGGAGGAGCTCATCGGCCGCCTCGACACGCGCACCGCCTCCATCATCAAGGCGCGCTACGGCATCGACGACGGACGCGAGCGCACCCTCACCGAGGTCGGCAAGCAGCACGGCCTCACGCGCGAGCGCATCCGCCAGATCGAGAAGCACGCCCTGCTGGAGCTGAAGAAGATGGCTCACGCGACCGGTTTCGACGAGGCCGCGTAAGCGGCATGCTGCGTGGGCAGGACGCGGCGCGCGAGCGGCGCGTTCCGCCCCATGGACCGGGCCCCGGCGCCTTCCCCCCTGCGCCGGGGCCCTCCTCTTCATGGGGTCGGCTTCATGGGGTCAGCGCGGTGCCGCGGCCCGTGAGATGCGGGCGCCCAGCTCCGCCAGGTGGTCCACCAGCTCCCTCGGCTCGTGCGCCTCGAATTCGCAGTCGATCAGCGCCAGCCGGAAGGCCACCCACTCCAGCGAGTCGGAGGTCGTGAAGTCCAGCCGGCACCGGTCCTCGCCGAGGGGCGCGGGTGTGGCGAGCGTGCTCGGGAAGCGCGCCGCCACGAACTCCGCGGGGGCGTGCAGGGTGGCCACGATGCGGTACGTCGGCTGGAGCCGCGACATGGAGCGGCTCATGAACTCGGCCGCGTCCGCCGCGGGCAGCTCGCGCGGTGTGAAGCGCGCGCCCGTGGCGAGCGGATCGCTGACCCGGTCGACGCGGAACGTGCGCCAGTCGTCCCGGTCGATGTCGTACGCCACGAGGTACCAGCGCCGTCCCGTGCTCACCAGCCGGTGCGGCTCGACCAGCCGCCGGGTCTCGGTGCCGTCGCCCGTGCGGTAGCCGAACCGCAGCCGCTCGTGCCCGGTGGCCGCCGCGGCCATCACGGTGAGCGTGTGCGGGTCCACGGTCGCGGCGTCGCCCCAGGTCAGGGGCACGGTGGCGGCCTGGAGGACGGAGACGCGGTGCCGCAGCCGGGCGGGCAGCACCTGCTCCAGCTTGGCCAGGGCGCGTACGGACGCCTCCTCGACGCCGTCGACGGCGTGGCCCGCGCCCGCGCGCAGCCCCACGGCGATGGCCACGGCCTCCTCGTCGTCGAGCACCAGCGGCGGCATGGCCGCCCCGGCCGCCAGCCGGTAGCCGCCGATCGAGCCCATCGTGGCCTGGACGGGATAGCCCAGGTCGCGCAGCCGCTCGATGTCGCGGCGGATGGTGCGCGTGGTGACGCCGAGGCGCTCGGCGAGCTCGCTGCCGGGCCAGTCGCGCGGGGTCTGGAGCAGGGAGAGCAGGGTCAGCAGCCGTGCCGGGGTGTCGGTCATGTCACCCAGCCTGCCAGCGCACTGGGACACAAGCTGTCCTACATCACCTCTACTGTCGAAGACGTTCCACCGGCGACGTCCCATACTGGGATATTCCGCGCTGATGCGTCCCGTATCGGTACGTTCCGCGTCGGCCGGCCGACCGCGATCGGCAGCACGTCCCCCCACTGATTGCTCGAAAGGCACCGTCTTGATGACCACCGACTCACCACCCGCCGACCGCCGCCGCTGGCTGGCGCTGGCGGTCGTGATGACCGCGTCCTTCATGGACCTGGTCGACGTCACCATCGTCAACATCGCGATGCCGAGCATCCAGCGGGACCTCGACGCCTCGTTCAGCGTGCTCCAGTGGCTCGGCGAGGGCTACGCGCTCGCGTTCGCGATCGGCCTGATCACCGGCGGACGGCTCGGTGACATCTACGGCCGGAAGAAGATATTCCTGCTGGGCATGGGCGGCTTCACGCTCGCCTCGATGCTGTGCGGCGTCGTCAGCGACCCGCAGCTGCTGGTCGCGGCGCGGGTGCTGCAGGGCCTGATGGGCGCGCTCATGGTGCCGCAGGTGCTGTCGATCATCCATGTGACGTTCCCGGCGGAGGAGCGGGGCAAGGTCTTCGGCATGTTCGGCGCGATCGTCGGCCTCGGCGCGGTCTCGGGCCCGATGCTGGGCGCGCTGCTCACCCAGTGGAACATCCTCGGTCTTGAGTGGCGCCCGATCTTCCTGATCAACCTGCCGGTCGGCATCGCGGGCCTGATCCTGGGCCGCCGCTTCATCGAGGAGTCCAAGGCTCCGCAGGCGCTGAAGCTGGACCTGGTGGGCATGGTCCTGGCCAGCGTCGGCCTGCTGATGCTGCTCTACCCGCTGACGCAGGGCCGCGAGCACGACTGGCCGGTGTGGGGCTTCGTGTCGATGGTGTGCGCGGTGCCGGTGCTCGGCGGCTTCGTCGCGTACGAGCGCCACAAGTCCCGCAAGGACGGCTCGCCGCTGGTGGAACTCTCGCTGTTCAAGGTCAAGAGCTTCGCCGCGGGCATCGGCGTGCAGCTGACCTTCGGCCTGACCACTGGCATCTTCTTCCTGGTCTGGACGTTCTACATGCAGATCGGCCTCGGCTGGTCGGCGCTGCGCGCGGGCCTGACGGGCATCCCGTTCTCGCTGGCCGTCTCGGCGGCGGCGGGCATGTCGGTCCAGAAGCTGGTCCCGCGCTTCGGCCGCAAGGTGCTCCAGGGCGGCGCGGTGGTGCTGGCCGCGGGCGTCCTGACGTACATCTGGGAGATCGACCGCTATGGCGCGTCCATCAAGTCCTGGCAGATGGCCCTGCCGCTGATCATCATGGGTGCGGGCATGGGCCTGATCGTCGCCCCCATCACCGACGCCGTCCTCTCCGAGGTCCCGCGCGAACACGCGGGCTCGGCGTCCGGCCTCATCAACACCACGCAGCAGCTGGGCAACGCGATCGGCCTGGGCCTGGTCTCGGTCTCCTTCTTCGGCGTCGTCGACAAGGCGGACCCGAGGACGCGCGCGATGGCGGACATCTTCGGCGACGCGTTCACGCGTTCGCTGTGGTGGGTCGTGGGCGGCCTGGTCGTGGTCTTCGGTCTGATGTACCTGCTGCCGAAGCGGAAGGCGGCGGCAGCGGCGGCCGCGGGGGAGGGCACGGAGCAGGAGCAGGGACAGGGGCAGGAACTGGTGACGGCGTAGGGCTCTGGCTCATGTGAACGCCGGGTGGGTTGCCGTGAGGGCGACCTGCCCGGCGTTTGCGTTTTTCATGGATTGTGGGGGACCGGAGTGAGCGTGAACGTCTCGTTGTCGTACCGGAAATCCGCCGCCTCGGAATCACCGGAGAACGTCCTGAACGGCTTCCCCTTATCGTTGATCTCCGTCGTGCCCTGCACGCCGTCGGAGACCCAGCGCAGCTTCGCGGTCCACTCGACGTAGTCGTCGCACCAGCTCTCCAGGTGCAGATACTCGGGGTCGCCCGCGGACACCTTGTACGGGAAACCGACCGCCTTGGGGTCCAGGGTCCCGTCGGGGAGCTGCTGTTCCAGCTTGAAGGCCGGGGCCGGGTCGTCGAGGGCGGCGGCGTAGCGCCGGGGCGGGATGTCGGCACCGCAGCCGGTCCCCATGGCCATGCGCTTGCCCGGGACGTCGCGGCTCCTGTGCTTGAGGTCGAGCTCCAGCCCGGTCAGGACGATCGCCTTGTCCTTCGGCCCTTGGACGGTGACGTCGACGACGCCTCCTGTGGCCAGTCGGGAGCCCGTCTCCTTGCGTATCCGGTCGGCGATGGCGCTCTGCTTCTCCCGGTCCGCCCGTGGATCGGGCGCGTCACGGGAGAGCTCCCGCGTGAGGGTGTCCGCGACGTGCTGCGGGTCCTGGCGCAGCAGCCAGACGTTGCACATGGCGGTGTCCAGCGGCTGGACGCTGACGAGGGGCGGAGCAGCCTTGTCGTCGTTCCCGAACAGGCCCCCGACGAGCGAGATCCCGCCCTGCGTCAGCCAGCTGCCGATCGCGGCGACGGCGACCGCGGTCGCGGCCGTCACGAAGGCCGGCCGCCGCCACCAGGGCCTGGCCGGAGGATCACCGTCACCGTCAGCCATGGGTTGTCAGCCCCTCTGGGTGCGAACCGTGCCCCGCTCTGTCATCGGCCTGTCATCGGCCTGTCAGTGGATGGTCCCGCGGGTTCGCGCCGACGGCCAGCCGCCTGTCCGCGTGACGTGGAGTGCGGTGGCCCGCCGTGGGCGCGCGGTCTGCGGCGCGCAAGAATTCTCGGGCCGAGGAGTCCTACGGGCCATGAGTGAACGCATTGCCCTTGTGCTGACCTTGGCAATCGCCGCCGTCTACTTCGCGTACAAGGACCCCAAGCTCGGCGCGGCGCTCGGCGTCGGGGCCGCGGTGGCGGGGGTCCTGCTGCTGGTCGTCGAGTAGGCGAAACACCGAGTAGGCGAAACAGCACGTAGGCGAAACAGCACGTAGGCGAAACGTCGCGTAAGCGAAACGGGAAATCGAGCGTGTCCGCCTCTTCCCCCGACAGAGGCGGACACGCCTTCAGGCTTGTGTTACCCGGGCACCGGTCGAGCGCTCCCCTGATGGCCGGTCGACGCGGCCTGTGCTCGACGTGGAAGCCGGGCCCCCTTCCCCCCGGGGGTTATCGGCCGTTGGCACTGAAGTGCACGGCCGAGCCCGTGACGACCCCGTCCCGCTCTTCGAGTACGGCGATGAGCCTGCGCGTGTGGAGATCCCAGTCCGTGGGGTCTTCGGAAGGGTTCTCGGAGATGATCCTGTCGCTCTCCGCGAGGAATTCGGAGATCCTCTGCAGTGGCGAGGAACGGTCGTTTGGCACAGTTGGCTCCACGGTGTTGAGGTTTCGGTGTGCGGGATCCATTCCCTAGATCCCCACGGGGCCACGAAGAAGTGCGTCGCGGCCCCTAGGCGTCCTAGGCGAATGACCCGTCCCGAGGGGCGCCGAACGCGGCCCGGAGCCTGGCCGTGACGTCCGTCAGCACGCGCGAGACCCTCGACTCCGAGAAGCCGTACATCTCCGCGATCTCAACTCCCGTGTACTGCCAGACCTTGCTCAGCAGCCAGACGTCGTACTTCTCCTTGTCGCCGATGACGGCCTCGATCTCCAGCAGGTCCAGCTGGAAGCGCACCGTGGACCACGTGGGGTCGTCCCCGTCCGCCTGGCTCGAACGGGGCGTCGACGTCTCGGTGAACTCCCCGACGGATTCCTCCCGTTCGCGCGCCTTGCTCCTGGCCCATGACCTGATCGCGTTGCGGGACACGGTGTGGGCGAAGGCGTGCGGGCTGACGGTGAATTCCTCGCCGCGCAGGACGTGCTCCAGCACGGCCAGTTCGGCGCGCTGTGTGAAGTCCTCGGCGAGCTGGAGATCGCCGTGGCACATGCGGAGGTTCGCGTGGAGGAGCCGGGGACGGATCTCCTTCAGAATCTGGGACAGTTCTTCCTGCTTCCCGGGACTGAGACCCGGCTGTGGAGGATCGACACCATTCGCTCCGAGCTCCTCGGTCACGGCGATCCTTTCGATCTCGAGCGGCGTGAACCTTGCCCTCTGGGGGACGAATGGGGGCGCCTTTTCTTGCAGCGGGTGGAGTGGCGTGCATCACGTCACGTCATGGCTGGCGCTAGCCCAGGTACGGCGCGGGCCGGCGCTCAAGGAAGTGCCGGAGGCGAAGCCGCTGGGTGTGGTGCATGGGGAGTGATTCGAGCTCTTCGGGGGCCGCGAACCGCAGTTCCGTGCTCTCTTCCGAGATCGCCAGTTCGCCACCGGTGATCCGCGCGGTGAAACAGACGTTGAACTGCCGCCGCACCTCCCCGTCGCTGTACGCGATGACGTGCCGGGGATCGGTGTACGTCCCGACGAGCCCGGTGATCTCCACGTCGAGCCCCGTCTCCTCCTTGACCTCCCGCACGGCCGCACCGGGCAACGAGTCGCCCAGCTCCATGCCGCCACCCGGAAGTGCCCAGAGCCCGTTGTCGGCGCGCCGTTGCAGCAGAATCCGACCTCGGCTGTCGGTGACGACGGCCGATGCGCCTACGGCCATGCGGGTGGGCTGCGGCGCGTCGGGGTCGTCGTAGTACTCGGTGCGGGTCATGGGATCACCTCTCTGTGCTACGGCCAGGGGCTTTCCACTTCCATGCCGTTGCTTCAGCGGATGTCACGCAGCATCGCCGTCAGGATGGGGCCGTCCGGTGACGGCTGCTGCTCGCTGATCTTCTCGTAGCCCCAGGACTCGTACAGCGCCAGCACCTTGCCGTCCCCGGCCTCGGGGTTGACCAGCAGAGAAACGCGCTTCTCGGGGCGCCGGGCCAGCAACTCGTCGTGAATACGGCGGGCTGTTCCTGTCTTTCGCCACGCCTCCCGCAGCATGATCTCTTTCAGCGCGACCGTGGGCGTGCTGGCGCACCCCTCCGGAAGCGGAGTTGTCATGCGTCGCCACCAACGATCGTCCGGCTCCAAGGTGTTCACGTAGGCGTAGCCGACAGGCTCGTCCCCGTCGTAACCGATGACGGCCTCCCAGCCGGGGTCCTGGGCGTGACGGGCAAGACGCTCGCCGTACCGCTCGACCGAGTAGTGGGGACGGCGGAGCTGGTCGGCGCGGACCTCGGCGTACACCTCGATCAGGGTGGACCACACGGGCTCGATGGCGACGGTGTGGCGCAGGGCGATGCCGCCGACGAGTTTGGTGGTGTCAGTCATTGCTCTGGGCGTCCCCTCCATTCGTCATTCCGGGCGTTGAACCAGTCGATTCGTTGAGGGGGAGATCTGCAAGCATGACCGCGTACACGGGGGAGTCCGGGAACGGCCGGCGTTCGCCGATCTTTCGGTATCCCCAGCTCTCGTAGAGCGACTGGACCTTGGGGTGCGTGACGTCCACGAGGAGTGCGGCGAGGTCGTCGTCGAGACCGTTGAGGAGAGCCTGGTGGAGCCGTTCGGAATGGCCGCCCTTTCGCCACTTCGGGCGGACCATGAGTTCGGACACATGGAAGGTGCGGATGCGGGCCGGAGCGGGGTCCAGGTGATCACGCCACCACTCACGCTGCGGTGTCGCGGCCGCCCCGTAGGCGTAGCCGATCGGTTCGGCGCCGTCGTAGCCGATGACGCAGGCAAAGCCGGGATTCCCGGACCAATGGTCCACGAACCAGGGGAAGCGCTGCACGAAGGGGTCGTCGGTGCGGTCCGCGTAGGCGTCCGCGTGCACATCCAGGAGCGTCTGGCGGATCGCGGCGGCGTCGTCATGGGTGAAGTGCCGGACGTCGATGTCGGTCAAGATCGGCTCCATTCGCTGCGGAAGCGGTCGCCCCAGTCTTGAGCGATCCTGGTCGCGGGCGCAATGGTGATCAAGTCCCGGTAGAAGTCGCCGAGTCGGGAACGAATCCGGCCAGGGATCGGGTAGTCGGCCATCAGGACGAAGACGCTGGAGGCGGTGGTGCATGCCTGGTCGATGTCGCCTTGATGCAGCTGCGCGAGCGCAAGCCGTACGGTGGCCAGCGCACGGTTGCGGTGGAACTGGTCAGGGATCGATGACAGGGCCCGATGCGAGGCGGCCTCGGCGGCAGCGGAGTCCCCGATCTGGTCCCGCACGATGGCGGTGATGGCAGCGAGCTCCGACAGGCTGTAGAAGCGCGTCCACGACGGGCGCGGTTCCTGGGGGTCGGCTTTGCGGAGGGCGTCTTCGGCGTGCCCGAGGGATCGCAGTGCGGCGTTCCGGTTCCCCAGGGCGGCGTGGCTGACGGAAGTCCGGGCATGAGCGAGTGAGGCGTAGAGCGGATCGCTGCGCGTGATACCGACGGCTTGGGCAGCGTAACCGGCGTCCACGGCCTTTGTGTGTTCCTGGCGTTGGTGGGCCAGCATGGCGTACGAGTTCCAGACGCGCAGCTGGACGACGCCGTCCCGAGCCATGCCGGCGAGTTGCAAGGCTCGGTCGAGGTGTTGTTCGGCGCGGCTGGACTGGCGGGCGTCGATGGCAGACCACGCCGCGGTGGCGGTGTAGTTCGCGGCGACAGAGAGCAGGCGTTGTCGGATGCGCTGTGTGGCCGCCATCTGCTGCAAGTCCAGGGCCCTGCGGGCGCCGGACAGGGCGGCACTTTCCAGTGCCTTGTGGCCACCTCTGCGAGCGTCAAGAGCCGTCAAGGTGTCCAGGCCCTCTCGCAGCTCGACGACATCGGAAGTGCCGACACGGCGGGGGCGGGTCGAAAGGATGGGAACGGCGGCGGCGGTCGTCCCTGCGGTCGCTGTGAGGAATTCGCGGCGGAGCACGTGACTCTCCGGAGTGCTGGTTGTGGTACGTCCGCCTGGCGGCGGTACGAATCCGAGCTCTTCGGCGCTACATCCGAATATTGCCTCCAAGGCTTTCCGTTGCCGAGTATGCGGCCAGCGGGTCTTTCCAGTCAGCCATTGGCGGACCGTGCGGTCGGAGACAGTGCCGGGGTGCCCGGCGCTGATCAGGAACGCGTTCACTTCGTCCGCGAGCTCGTTCTGGGTGAACCCTGCCTCGTGCAGGTGTTCTTGAAGGGGTCGGTTGCACTCACTGGGAGCGATACCCGTCATGGTGCTCACGGTAGCGAGACAGCCTGTGGCGCAGCACTGCCCAGGGCGAGTGTGCCGGAAATTTCCGGTGGGTTGCGAGTGGTGTCCAGGGCGTTTTTCCTCCCGTGCCTGAGCAGGTCGCGGTTGTACTGGAGGCGGACGCGTTGCCGTCTGCTGAGGGCCCGTACCGGGCCTGTTCCGTCGAACGTGACACGAGAGGCATGCTCATGCCCGAATCGCAGGCCCCAGACACTTCCGCCGACCTGAGTACCCGTGTGGCAGCCGCCAATGCCATGAGCCGAGTGGAGGCGAACACGACCGGGATGGCGAGCTTCGCGCCCTGTCGGCACTGCCACCGCCTCACCCTGGCCCGGGCCGTGGCCATGCGTGAGTGCCAGGTGGCGGAGGTCGACGCGCTGAGCGCCGAGCGGGAGCGGCACCGGCGGGAGGACCATTGATGCACGGTCTCGTTCCCGTGGTGCACTCGGCCGGGCCGGGGGCTGTCGACCCGCATCCCGGCTGTGCGATCTGCGCGCGCCTCACCAGTGAGCGGCACCGGAGTACCCGGCTCCAGGACTGGGTCTGGGCGCAGATCCTCGCCTGGGGCATGAACGCCCACTGGGAGGCCGCGCACCGTGTGATGCGGTAACCCGCGTCGCCCTCAAGCTTTCACCTCAGCCAAGCCGTTGGGCCCCTACCATGCCGCCATCCGTTTCCCGGTCAGAGGAGCGTCATCCCTTGGGCAAGCACGGAGACAAGCCCGCCCCGAATCCCGAGCCCCGCGAGCCTTCCCCTCGGGACGGCGATGGTCAGCACCCTGACGTCGCCAAACCCGGTAGCGGAACGCACCGGAAGGACAAGTAGCCGGTGCTCGACGTTCTGCACGCCGAGGCCGCCGACGCCCTCGACGGCCTCGGCGTGTTCAGGCAGCCGTGGATGCGTACCGCCTTCCTCGAAGTGCCTCGGCACGCCTTCGTCCGTGACACCGTCTGGGTCTTGGACGGCAGCCAGTACCGGCCGGTGTCCCGGGCGGACGATCCCGAGCGGTGGGCCCGTGCGGTGTACGCGCCCACCGCCCCGGCCGTGACCCAGGTCGACGACGGCGCTCCGGGGGACACCGGCACCGGTCGCGAGCCGACGTCGTCGATCAGTGCGCCGGACGCGGTGTTCACGATGCTGGACGTTGCCGACCCACGGCCCGGCAGCCGGGTTCTTGAGATCGGGACCGGCACCGGCTGGAACGCGGCGCTGCTCGCCGGACGGTGCGGGCAGTCCCGCGTGACCACGATCGAGATCGATCCTCGCGTCGCCGACGAGGCCCGTACGGCGCTGGCCGCCGCCGGTTGCCCGGACGTGACCGTCATCCGCGGTGACGGTGCGCTGGGCCACGCGTCCGGCGCGCCGTACACCCACGTGATCAGTACGGCCGCGGTGTTCACCGTCCCCTACGCCTGGGTCGGGCAAGCCGCGCCGGGCGGCAGCATCGTGACCCCCTTCACGACGGCGTTCTGCCCGCACGGCCTCGCCCGTCTCACCGTGGGCGCCGAGGGCGCCGTGGGCGCCGAGGACGGCACCGCACACGGCTTCTTCGCCGGTGCCATGACCTTCATGCCGCTGCGCGCCCAGCGCACCGAGAACCGCATCAGGGAACTGTTCACCGATCAGGCGTGGCAGGAGTCCCGTGACAGCAAGGTGGGCGACAGCCTCGCCGCTCTGGGGAGTCCGCATGCGGAGTTCGCGGCAGGACTTCTCCTGCCGGGCATAGCCCACTGGCGCGGGGACGATGGCGAGTGGCTGTGCGGCGACGGTTCCTGGGCCCTGGTCTGCGACGAAGGCTGCGCCCACCAATGGGGCCCGCGCAGCCTCGCCGACGAGGCGGCCCGCGCCGCGGCCTGGTGGCAGCGGCAGGGGGAGCCTGAGCTGTACGAATTCGGGCTCACCGTCACCAGGGACGGGCAGCGGTACTGGCTGCGCGAACCCGACGCCACGCTCATGGGCTGAAAGACGTGAGCCCCGCGCCGCCTCAAAAGGGGCACGGGGCTCACGTACCACTCAGGCGGCGGCAGCTGCTTCCGGCCTGCGCGCAGCGCTCTTCAATGCGATCACCGACGCCGCGCTCACCACCGTTCCCGCCGCGATCGCGACCAGGTACAGGAACGGCGCGCCGATCAGCGGGATCACGAACGCACCGCCGTGCGGGGCGCGCAGGGTGCAGTCGAAGGTCATGGAGAGGGCACCCGTGACCGCGCCGCCCGCCATCGCCGAGGGGATCACCCTCAACGGATCCGCCGCCGCGAAGGGGATCGCCCCCTCGGTGATGAACGACGCGCCCAGCACCCACGCCGCCTTGCCGTTCTCCCGTTCCGCCCGGGTGAAGAGGCTGCCGCGCAGTGCCGTGGCCAGGGCCATGGCCAGGGGCGGGACCATGCCCGCCGCCATCACCGCGGCCATCACCTTGAGGCTGCCGCCGTTGGGGTCGGTGAGGCCGCCGACGGCGAACGCGTACGCGCACTTGTTGAGCGGGCCGCCGAGGTCGAAGCACATCATCAGGCCCAGGATCACCCCGAGCCCCACCGCGTTGGCGCCGGACAGGCCGCCCAGCCAGTCGGTGAGCGCCTTCTGGAGCGAGGCGACCGGCTTGCCGACCACCAGGAACATCAGGAAGCCGACCACCGCCGACGACAACAGCGGGATCACGACCACCGGCATGATGCCGCGCAGCACGGCCGGTACGTCGAGACGTTGCACGGCCATGACCGTGCCGCCCGCGAGCAGACCGGCGATCAGGCCGCCGAGGAAGCCCGCGTTGACGGTCAGGGCGATCGCGCCGCCCACGAACCCGGGGACGAGACCGGGTCGGTCGGCCATCCCGTACGCGATGTAGCCCGCCAGTACGGGCACGAGGAAGCCGAAGGCCGCGCCGCCGGTCTGGAAGAACAGCGCCGCCCAGCTCGCCGACTCCGTCCACGCGAAGTGCTCGGCCACCGACGGCGCCTTGTTGATCTGGTAGCCGCCGATCGCGAAGGCGAGCGCGATGAGCAGGCCGCCCGCGGCGACGAACGGGACCATGTAACTGACGCCGGTCATCAGCCACTTGCGCAGTCGGGCGGCGTAGCCGTCCTCGGGTTCGGCGGCCTTGTCCATGGGGGCCGCTGTCGTCGCCGTGGCCGCCCGGGCAGGGTTCGCGGCGGCCAGTTCCCGTACCTCCGCGATCAGTTCGGCCGGGCGGTTGACGCCCGCCTTCACGCCGACGTCGACCGTCGGCTTGCCCGCGAAGCGGTCCTTGTCCCGTACCTCGACGTCGTGCGCGAGGATCACGGCGTCGGCGGCGGCGACCGTCTTCGGGTCCAGCCTGGTGAACCCGGCCGAACCCTGCGTCTCGACGGCGAGCTCCACGCCCGCGGCCTCGGCGGCCCGGGCGAGGGCTTCGGCGGCCATATAGGTGTGGGCGATGCCGGTGGGGCAGGAAGTGACGGCGACGATCCGGAAGGGGGTCTTCTCCCCGTTCCTCGCTTCGCCCCTGCCTCTGTTCTCGTCCTCGTCCCCGGCCCTCTCCCCGTCCTTGCGGATCGGCTCGTCTTCCTCCGGAGGCTCCTCCCCGCGTATCAGCGCCGCCACCGTCCCCGCGCTCCGCGCCGACCGCAGCGCGTCCGTGAACTCCTGCCGCATCAGCTGCCTCGCCAGTGAGGACAGGATCGTCAGGTGGTCGTCGTCCGCGCCCGCCGGGGCCGCGATGAGGAAGATCAGGTCGGCCGGGCCGTCCGCCGCGCCGAAGTCGACGCGTGCCGCCGAGCGGCCGAAGGCGAGGGTCGGCTCGGTGACGTGGGCGCTGCGGCAGTGGGGGATGCCGATGCCGCCGTCGAGACCGGTCGGCATCTGGGCCTCGCGCGCGGCGACGTCGGCGAGGAAGCCGTCGAGGTCGGTGACGCGGCCCAGGGCCAGCATGCGTTCGGCGAGGGATCTCGCGGCCGCTTCCTTGGTGTCGGCGGCCAGGTCGAGGTCGACCAGGTCCGCCGTGATCAGCTCACTCATCGCGGGCTCCCTTGCACGCGTGGGGGGTTGTCCTTCCGCGGCGCACGTCCGCGGTGGTCGGGAACGTCACGGCACCGGCTCCGTCAGGGCGCGGTCCAGCGGTACGGCGTCGGTCACGGTCACCGCCGCCGGGTCCAGGTCGGACGGCGTCGGCATCGCGCTGCCCGGCAGTTGGACGGCCGCGGCGCCGTGGGCGAGGGCGGAGGCGAGGGCCTCGGGGCCCGCGCCCCCGGCGATGAGGAAGCCCGCGAGGGACGCGTCGCCCGCACCGACGTTGCTGCGGACGGCGGGCACCCGGGCGGTGCCGAAGTGCGTACCGGAGGCGTCGACGAGCAGCTGCCCGTCCGCGCCGAGGCTGGCCAGGACGGCCCGTGCGCCCAGTGCCCGCAGTTCCTCCGCGGCAGCGACCGCGTCGCCGACCGTGGCCAGCGGGCGGCCGACCGCCTGGGCGAGCTCCTCCGCGTTGGGCTTGACGACGTCGGGGCGCTCGCGCAGCGCGGCGGTCAGGGCCGGGCCCGACGTGTCGAGGGCGATCCGCGCCCCGGCGGCGTGCGTACGGGCCACCAGCTCGGCGTACCACTCGGGCGCGAGGCCGCGCGGGAGGCTGCCGCAGCAGGCGATCCAGTCGGCGTCGGCGGAATGGGACCGCACGGCCTGCATCAGCGACTCCGCCTCGTCGGCGGTGACGTGCGGGCCCGCGGCGTTGACCTTGGTGAGGGTGCCGTCGGGTTCGGCGACGGAGATGTTGACGCGGGTCGAGCCGCCGACGGGCAGCCCCGCCGCCTCGATGCCGTGCTCGTGGAGCAGCCGGAGCAGCAGCGCGCCCTCGGGCCCGCCGATGGGCAGGACCGCGACGGTACGGTGCCCGGCCGCGGCCACGGCGCGGGAGACGTTGACGCCCTTGCCGCCCGGGTCGACGCGGTCGGTGTCGGCACGCAGGACGGCGCCGCGCTCCAGCCGGGGCACCTCGTAGGTGCGGTCGAGGCTCGGGTTGGGCGTGACGGTGAGGATCATGCGCGGACCACCGCCGGGCCCACGGCCTCGATGGCGCGCGCGGCGTCGTCGGCGAGCCCCGTGTCGGTGATCACCAGATCGACGGCGGAGAGATCGCCGAAGCGGGCGAAGTAGCGCTGCCCGTACTTGCCGGAGTCGGCGAGCAGTACGACCCTGCGGGCGGCCCCGGCGGCGGCCCGTTTGACCGCGGCCTCGGCGAGGTCGGGCGTGGTGAGCCCGCCGTCGAGGGAGAAGCCGTTGGTGGCGAGGAACGCGACGTCGGCGTGGATCTCCCCGTACGCGCGCAGGGCCCACGAGTCCACGGCCGCCCGCGTACGGTGCCGGACACGGCCGCCGATGAGGTGCAGCGCTATGCCGGGGTGGTTGGCGAGGCGAGCCGCGACCGGCAGGGCGTGGGTGACGACGGTCAGCGTGGAGTCGGGCGGCAGCAGCGCGGCGAGACGGGCGGCCGTGGTGCCCGCGTCGATGATCACGCTGCCGTCGGGGGGCAGCTCGGCGAGCGCGGCGCGGGCGATGGCGTCCTTCTCGGCGGCGGCCGTGGTCTCGCGCTCGGCGAGGCCCGGCTCGAAGTCGAGCCGCCCGGCGGGGATCGCGCCCCCGTGCACGCGGCGCACGAGCCCGGCCCGGTCGAGTGCCTTGAGGTCGCGTCGCACGGTCTCCGCCGTGACCCCGAACTCCTCGGCGAGCGACAGCACGTCCACGCTCCCGCGCTCACGGGCCAGCCGCAGGATCTCCTGCTGACGCTCCGGTGCGTACATGTTTTACGTCCGTTCGGTGCCCGAGTGTGTGGTTCGTAGGGAAGTTACCGCGAGTACCGAAGAGAAGTAAAGGGATTCGGGCATGAATGGGCATGAGCGGGCGCGGGGGAATGCGGGGGTGATGGCGCGGGTGCGAGGAG
>NZ_JAINFC010000279.1 GCF_020740835.1 Streptomyces sp. UNOC14_S4 | reverse complement strand
CGCCACGGCCGCCTCCCGCGCCGTCGCCGCGGCCGCCACCGCGGCCACCTCCCGCGCCGTAGGCCGCCCACCTCGCTCCGCATATCGTCCGAATGCCGAAACGACCGATGGCGGGATCACGTGACGGTCGAGTACACATCCTGCATGTGGGTCATCCTCCTGCTCGTCGCCTGGGCCTCGGCGTTCCTCACCTGCGGCCGTCTCTGCCTCGCCGCGGCGGCGGCCGGGCAGCCCCCCGAACCGGCGCGGAGCGGCACCCGCCCGGAGACGCTGACGCTCTATGAGGCCGCGTTCCTGGCGGGCGGCCCACACCGGGTCACCGACGTCGCGCTGGTCACGATGGGCCGGGAGCACAGGCTGCTGCTGGCCCACACCGGCTGGGCCACCGTCGTCGACCCCGTCGGCCACGACGAGCTGGAGTGCTCGGTCATCACCGCCATAGGGCCGGGAGGCCAGTCGCCGGTCCCGGAGGTGCGGGCCGCGCACGAAGCCGCCGACGCCGTGCGGACCCTGGACGACCGCCTGACCGCGGCCGGGCTCGCGGTGCCCGCCCCGGCCAGGACGGACATGGCCACCGCGGTCCGCCTGGTGCGCGCCGCCTGCGGTCTGATCTTGGCGACGGCCGCCGTCGCCGTGCCGATGGCACCGCCGGGCACGGGCCAGGGCCAGGCCGCGGCCTGGTTCTCCCTGCCGCTGCTGCTGACGTCCGCCTGCCTGGCCATCGCCCGCATCGAGATCCACCCGTACACGAGCTGGGCCTCGCCCGCGGGCCAGGAGCTGCTGGGCCGCCTCTCCACCGGACTGCCCGGCCGCGGACGGCGGGGCTCCACCGGCGACGCGGACGACAAGGACGGCACGGGCATGCTCACCGCGCTCGCGATACGGGGGCGCAAGGCCCTCGCCGACCCCGAGCTGCGCGCCGCGCTCGCCGCCACCCTGAGGGACCACCGTTACTGAACCGCGCCACCCCCGTGCCGAAGGCCGGACCGCTCGCGAAACCCGCCGGAACACCCCACCCCGCCCGGGACACCCCACTGGGCTCATCGCGGCCAAATGGGGCCGACACCGGGCGTGGGTGCTGTACTTCGCCAACCACCGCACAGATTATCCCTTTTGTCAGATTTAGCGTCTGCGAAAGGGAAGTCGCGTTGAGATCAGCAGCCTTGTACGGAGCCCTCGGATCCCTGGTCCTCACCGCGCTCACCGCGGCCCCCGCACCGGCCGACGGCCTCGACCTGGCGCGCCCGCCGGGCGGCCGCGCCGAGAGCCGCGGCGTGGAGCTCGCCGCGCGGCAGGCCGCGGCGAGGGGCGTCCGCTTCGGCACGTGCCCGGCGGCGGAGGGACTGGCCGCCCCCGTGCAGTGCGGCACCGTCTCCGTCCCGCTGGACTACGCGCACCCCGAGGGCAAGCACATCAGCCTCACCGTCAGCCGGGCGCGGTCCACCGGCGGCGCGGCCGAGCACCAGGGCGCGCTCGTCTACAACCCGGGCGGGCCGGGCGGCTCCGGCATGTTCTTCCCGCTGCTGACCGGGGTCCGGCAGTGGCAGGCGGCGGCCAGGGCGTACGACTTCGTGGGCTACGCGCCCCGCGGGGTCGGCCGTTCCGCACCACTGTCCTGCGCCGACCCGGCCCGCTTCGCCAAGGCGCCGAGCCAGGCGCCGGAACACCCCACGGAGGGCTACAAGAAGCAGCGCGTCGCCGAGGCCAAGGCGTACGCGCAGGGCTGCGCCCGCCGGGCAGGCAAGGACCTCCAGCACTTCACCAGCCTCAACAACGCCCGCGACCTGGACGTGCTGCGCGCCGCGCTCGGCGAGAAGAAGCTCACCTACATGGGGGCGTCCTACGGCACGTACTTCGGCGCGCTCTACGCCACGCTCTTCCCCGGTCACGTCCGGCGGATGATCTTCGACAGCATCGTCGACCCCTCGCGGGAGAAGATCTGGTACGACAGCAACCTCGCGCAGTCCGCGGCCTTCGAGACCCGCTGGGGCGACTGGCGCCGCTGGGCCGCCAAGCACGACGCGGTCTACCACCTGGGACGGACACCGCAGCGGGTGGCGGAGGCCTACGACCGGGCCCGGCGGATGCTCACCCGGCGGCCGGTGGCAGGCCGGATCGGGCCGGGGGAACTGCAGACGGCCTTCCTGCAGGTCGGTTACAGCGACAGCCACTGGGCGCGGAGCGCCGACGCGCTGTCCGCCTATCTGCGCGGTGACGACAAGGCGCTGCGCGCCATCGCACTGCCCGACCCGGCGTCCGCGCGGTCGAGCGAGAACTCCAACGCCGTCTACACCGCCGTCGAGTGCAACGACTCCCCGTGGCCGCGCTCGTGGCCGGTGTGGAACCGGGACAACACCCGGCTCGCCCGCCGGGCGCCGTTCGAGACCTGGCAGAACGCCTGGATGAACCTGCCGTGTGCGTTCTGGACGACGCATCAGCAGCGGCCCATCGAGGTGGGCACGGCACGGCACGCCCTGCCGCCGACGCTGCTGCTGGCCGCGGAGCGGGACGCGGCGACGCCCTACGAGGGCGCGGTGCAGCTCCTCCGGCGGCTGCCCGGCTCCTCACTGGTCACCGAGCGGGGCTCGGGCACGCACGGCATCGCGTTCGGGCCGAACACCTGCGTCAACGCGCACGTGCAGACGTACCTGCTGACGGGCTCGACCCCCGCGCGCCGCACGTTCTGCGGCCCCCGGGCGGAACCGGTGCCGACCGCGGGCGGGAAGGCCACGGTCGCCCTGGGCTGAGGGACGGCAACCGGGCGACAGGGCGGGCCGGGAAACCGGCCCGCCCTGTCCGCGTGTGTCCTTGCGCCGGACCCGTGCCCCTGTACCGGCTCGCGTCCTTACGCCAGGCCCGCGACGAGCTCGGCGACCGACTTGCGGCGGCCCGTGTAGAACGGGACCTCCTCGCGGACGTGCATACGCGCCTCGGAGGCCCGCAGGTGACGCATGAGGTCGACGATCCGGTAGAGGTCGTTCGCCTCGAAGGCCAGGATCCACTCGTAGTCGCCGAGCGAGAAGGACGCGACCGTGTTGGCCCGGACGTCCGGGAAGCCGCGCGCCATCTTGCCGTGGTCGGCCAGCATCCGGCGGCGGTCCTCGTCGGGCAGCAGGTACCAGTCGTAGCTGCGGACGAAGGGGTAGACGCTGACGTAGTCGCGCGGCGTCTCGTCGGCGAGGAACGCCGGGATGTGCGACTTGTTGAACTCCGCGGGGCGGTGCAGCGCCATGTTCGACCACACCGGCTCCAGCGCGCGGCCGAACTTCGTGCGGCGGAACAGGTTGTAGGCGTCCTGAAGGGCGTCCGAGGTCTCGGAGTGCCACCAGATCATCACGTCGGCGTCGGCACGCAGACCCGAGAGGTCGTAGGTGCCGCGGACGGTGACGTCCTTCTCGGCGAGCTGCGCGAACAGCTCCTCCACCTCGTCGGCGTAGCCGGAGCGGTCCTGGGGGAGGACGTCGCGGAGCTTGAACACCGACCAGAGGGTGTAGCGGATGACCTCGTTGAGGTCCTTGGCCTTCTTGCCGGCGTTCGGGATCTTCTCGGGGGCGTCAGTCATGTCCCTATTGTCACTCGCTGCTTCGGGCGCCCGCCGTCAGGGTCGCCAGCAGCTCGTCGGCCGCCCGGTGCGCGTCGGCGATGCACGCCGGGATGCCCACTCCGCCGTACGCGGCGCCGCACACGCGCAGCCCGGGCAGACCGGCCACCGCCTCGCGGATCCGGGCCACGCGGCCGAGATGCCCGACGGGATACTGCGGCAGGCCGCCGAGCCACCGGTCGACCCGGGCCGCCACGGGAGACGCGGCCAGGCCGACGGCGTCGCCGAGATCCTTGAGCGACATCTCCACCAGCTCGGAATCCTCGCGGTTCAGATCGTCTTCGTCGCCGAACCGCCCGATCGAGGTACGCAGCGCGAAGAGCTCCTGGCCGGCGTCCGCGATCCAGCCCCACTTGTTGCTCGCGAAGGTGGACGCCTTGATCTTCCTGCCGTCGACCGGCGGCACCAGGAAGCCACTGCCTGCGGGCAGTCCGGTGACGTCGGAGCGGCGGAAGGCCATGGTCACCAGGGCCATGGACGCGTACTCGACGGAGGCGAGCGCACCGGCCGCGGCGGGCGCGGGACGCTCCAGGAGGCGGGCCGCCGGGCCCGCCGGGACGGCGACGACGACGGCGTCCGCCGTCAGCGTCTCCGCGCCGAGGTCGACCCGCCAGCCGTCGGCCCCGTGCGCGATCCCCCGCACCGGGGTGCCCGTGCGGATCTCGCCGCCCGCCGCGCGCACCGCGTCCGCGACGGCGAGCGGCAGCGTGCCGACGCCGCCGTCGATGCCCATGAAGACCGGTCCGGCCTGCCGCTGTCCCGCGGCCCGTTCCTGGACCTCCCGCACGCCGTCGATCAGCGAGCGGTGCGCGCGGGCGAGCTCGAAGAGCTGCGGCACCGCCGCGCGCATCGAGATGCGGTACGGGTCGCCCGCGTAGACGCCTCCGAGCAGCGGCTCCACGAGCCGGTCCACGACCTCGCGGCCCATGCGGGCCGCCACGTACTCGCCGATCGCGACGTCGTCGCCGATCTCCGTGGGCGGCAGTTCACGGTCCCGGGCCACCCGGGCGAGGCCCTCCTCCGAGAGCACGCCGGACGCGGCGAGCGGGGCGAGGTCGCCGGGCACGCCCATCATGTGCCCCTTGGGCATGGGGCGCAGGCTGCCGCGTGTCCAGATGCCCGCCGTGGCGGTGACGGGCGGCTGGAGCCGCTCGGCGAGACCGACGGCACGGGCCAGCTCGACCGCCTCGGGCCGCCGGGCCAGCATCGACTCGGCACCCAGATCGACGGGCACCCCGGCGATCTCCCCGGCGCGCAGCTTGCCACCGAGGCGGCCGGAAGCCTCCAGGAGCGTGACCCGGGCACCGCCCGTCACCAGCCGGTGGGCCGCCGCCAGCCCGGAGATGCCGCCGCCGATGACCACCACATGGTGCCTGGGAGTGTCGCTCATGCCCCCACTCTCTCAAACGCCCCCGCGACGCCGCGGACCGCCCCGGAAGCACCCACCGACGACCTCCGCGCGGGTTTTCCACAGGCGTCCCTCCCGCGTTTTCCACAGCCGCCAGCCCCACCGTTGACAGCGGATGGCGCCGGTCAGAGACTCGTCACGAGTTCGATCGAGAACGACAGTTCATCGGGCGGGCGCCCGAGACAGCGGCGAGGAGCAGCCATGAGCGCACGGGTCCGTGATGTGTTCGTCGTCGATGCCGTGCGCACGCCGGTCGGCAAATACGGCGGCGCCCTCTCCTCCGTGCGGCCGGACGACCTCGCGGCGCATGTCGTACAGGCCGTGGTCGACCGCGCGCCCGGCCTGGACCCGGCGCGCGTGGACGACGTGGTGCTCGGCAACGCCAACGGCGCGGGCGAGGAGAACCGGGACGTGGCGCGCATGGCGGTGCTGCTGTCCGGGCTGCCCGTGACCGTGCCGGGCGTGACCGTCAACCGGCTGTGCGCCTCCGGTCTGGAGGCGGTGGTGCACGCCTACCGCGCCATCGCCCTCGGGGACGCGTCGGTGGTGGTCGCGGGCGGCGTCGAGTCGATGAGCCGCGCCCCCTACGTCCTGCCGAAGACCGAGCGGGCCTTCCCCACCGGGCACCAGGAGCTGTACTCGACGACCCTGGGCTGGCGCATGACCAATCCGGCCATGCCGACGCAGTGGACGGTCCCGCTGGGCGAGGGCGCGGAGCTGATCGCCGACAAGCACGGCATCAGCCGGGAGCAGCAGGACGCCTTCGCGCTCGCGAGCCACCGGAAGGCGTCGCGGGCGTGGAAGGAGGGCGCGTACGACGCAGAGGTCGTGCCGCTTCCGGACGTCGTCCTGCCGCGTGACGAGACGATCCGGGACAACACCTCCGCCGAGGCCCTCGCCCGGCTGAAGCCGTCGTTCCGCAAGGAGAACGGCACGGTCACGGCGGGCAACTCCTCGCCGCTGAACGATGGTGCGGCGGCGCTGCTGCTGTGCGACGAGGAGGGGCTGCGCGAGACGGGCCGGGAGCCGCTGGCGCGCATCCGGGCCTCCGCCGTCACGGGCATCGAGCCGGATCTGTACGGCCTCGGCCCCGTCGAAGCCGTACGGCGCGTCCTGGCCAAGGCGGGGCGCACGTTCGCGGACCTCACGGTCTTCGAGCTCAACGAGGCGTACGCGGCGCAGGTGCTGGGCTGCTTCGCGGAGTGGCCGGAGCTCGATCCCGAGGTGGTCAACCCGCGGGGCGGGGCGATCGCGATCGGTCATCCCCTGGGCTGTTCCGGCGCCCGGCTGGCGGGATCGGTCGCACATCAGCTGGCGGCCGCGGGTTCGGGTACGGGGCTGGTGGCCCTGTGCATCGGGGTGGGGCAGGGGGAGGCGTTGATATTGGAGCGCTAGCCCTCGCCGGGCCGGCAGCCGGTGCGCCTACTGGCTCGGTACGCCATGTCGTTCGGCGGGTGTAGGTCGTCTGCGGCTGGGCGCGCTCACGCGGCGGAGCCGCACATCGAAACTGCCCCGCGCCCCTTACGGGGCCCGATGGCTGTGCCCTTGCTCGGGCGGCAGCCGGTGCGCCCACCAGCTCGGTGCGCCATGTCGTTCGGCGAGTGCAGGCCGTCCGTGGCTGGGCGCGCTCACGCGGCGGAGCCGCACATCGAAACTGCCCCGCGCCCCTTCGGGGCGCCCGCCCGGCGGGGCGTAATGTCGACCCTTTCCGGCCGGGCGGCCGGTTGGTTGGGGTCGGCGGGATCCGCGCAGGGTAGGGGTCGGCCATGGCATCAGAAACCGTCCAGGAAGAGCTGAGCCGTCCTTTTCTCTATCGCGGGGCCGTGGAGCGCCATCCCGTCCAGCCTCCCGTCCGTGTCGCGCCCGGTGCCGTCGAGCTGGCGGGCCCCGTCTTCGGGGCTGCCGACGTCGGGCCACTGGATTCCGACCTGACCCGGCAGCACCGCGGCGAGCCGCTGGGTGAGCGGATCACCCTCTCCGGCCGGGTGCTGGACCGTCACGGGCGGCCGGTGCGCGGGCAGCTCGTCGAGATCTGGCAGGCCAACGCCGCAGGCCGCTACGTGCACGAGAGCGACCGGCACGCCGCCCCGCTAGACCCGAACTTCACCGGCACGGGCCGTTGCCTCACCGATGACGACGGCCGCTATCACTTCACCACCGTGCGCCCCGGCGCGTATCCCTGGATGCCCGACAGCAACGCCTGGCGCCCGGCGCATGTGCACTTCTCCCTCTTCGGCACGGCGTTCACCCAGCGCCTCGTCACGCAGATGTACTTCCCGGGCGACCCGTTGCTGCCGTACGACGCCGTCTCGGGCGCGATAGCCGACCCGGCCGCGCGGGCCCGCCTGGTCGCCGCGTACGACCCGGGGCTGAACCGGCCCGACCGGTCCCTGGGCTATCGCTGGGACATCGTGCTGGACGGGCCCGCCGCCACCCCAGCGGACGACGCCGAAAGGAGACGCTGATGTCCGTGCTGCCCACCACGCCCTCGCAGACCATCGGGCCCTACTACGGCAACGCCCTGCCTGTGCCGGGCGGCGGCGAACTGGCGCCCGTGGGGCACCCGGACAGCGTCACGCTGCACGGCCGCGTCCACGACGGGGAGGGCGAGCCCGTCACCGACGCGCTGCTGGAGTTCTGGCAGGCGGCGCCGGACGGGTCGCTGCGGGGCGCGCCCGGGAGCCTGTGCCGGGACGGGACCGCGTTCACCGGGTTCGCCCGCGTGCCGACCCGCCGGGACGGCCGTTTCGTCCTGCGGACGCTGTTGCCGGGCGGCGCCCCGTACCTCGCGCTGTGCGTCCTGGCACGGGGGCTGACCCGGCATCTGTTCACGCGGGTCTATTTCGCGCTGCCGGAGGACGACCCGCTGCTGTCGGCCCTCCCACCGGAGAGACGGTCGACACTGCTGGCCGTGCCCGATCCGGGGCACCACCGCGCGTACCGCTTCGACGTCCACCTGCGGGGCGAACACGAAACGGTCTTCCTGGACTTCTCGTAACGGGGTTCCGCTGCTGGTTCCCCGGCCCCGCGGGGCCGGGGAACCGGGTCAGCGGGCCGTCTGCTCGTGGACGTACGCGACGAGGCGGGTGAGGGCGTCCGGGTCCGTGGTGGGGAGGACGCCGTGGCCGAGGTTGAAGACGTGGCCCTCCAGACCGGCCGCCGCGGAGAGCACCTCGCGCGTCTTCTCCTCGACCGCCTCGCGCCCGGCGAAGAGCACCGCCGGGTCGAGGTTGCCCTGGAGCGCCTTCCCGGGGCCGACGCGGCGCGCGGCCTCGGAGAGCGGGACGCGCCAGTCGACGCCGACGACGTCCGCCCCGGCCTCGCCCATGAGCCCGAGCAGCTCGCCGGTGCCGACGCCGAAGTGGATGCGGGGCACACCGTGGCCCGCGACGGCGTCGAAGACCTTGGCGGAGGCGGGCATGACGGAGCGGCGGTAGTCCGCGGGGGCGAGGGCGCCGACCCAGGAGTCGAAGAGCTGCACGGCGGAGGCGCCCGCCGCGATCTGCACCTCCAGGAAGGAGGCGGTGATGTCCGCGAGCCGGTCGAGGAGGTCGGCCCACAGCTCCGGGTCGCCGTACATGAGCGCCTTGGTGTGCTCGTGGTTGCGCGAGGGCCCGCCCTCGACCAGGTAGCTGGCCAGGGTGAACGGCGCGCCGGCGAAGCCGATGAGCGGGGTGGCGCCGAGCTCGGCGGTGAGCATCCCGATGGCCTCGGTGACGTAGGGGACGTCGGAGGGGTCGAGGTCGCGGAGCCGGTCCAGGTCGGCGCGGGTGCGGAAGGGCTCGGCGACGACCGGGCCGACACCGGGCTTGATGTCGAGGTCGATGCCGATGGCCTTCAGCGGCACGACGATGTCGCTGAAGAAGATCGCGGCGTCGACACCGTGCCGCCGCACGGGCTGGAGCGTGATCTCCGTGACGAGGTCGGGCCGCATGCACGACTCCAGCATGGGGATGCCTTCGCGGAGCTTGCGGTACTCGGGCAGCGAGCGCCCCGCCTGCCGCATGAACCAGACCGGCGTGTGCGGCACCGGCTCGCGGCGGCACGCCCGCAGGAACGCCGAGTCGTACGCCGCGCTGCGGCCGTTCTCCTGCTGGCCGGCGGGCCGGCCGGTCTCCGTACGCTCACTCATGCCCCAAATCTTCGCACGGGCCGAACGAGTGACCCGCCCATGTGGGTGTCCCTACCCGGAACGGGGCCTGATTCCGCCTAGTCTTCCGGGCATGGCTGCGGCGCAGGGACACCTCTCGGACGGTCCGGACGACGCGGATGGGGAGGGCACCCCGTCCGTCTTCCGGCAGGCGGTCGCGGGACTGCAAGGGGTACGCCTCCGGCCCGAGATCGAGCTGGACGCCACCCCACCGCCCCAGCGGCTCGCCCCGTACTCGTACGCGCTGGAGGCGGCGGTCGTCGTGGACGACGAGGAGCTGGCCGACGGGCGGCTGATCCTGCTCCACGACCCGGCGGGCCACGAGGCGTGGGGAGGGACGTTCCGGCTCGTGACACTGGTGCACGCCGATCTGGAGCCCGAGATGGCGGCGGACCCGCTGCTGCCGGAGGTGTGCTGGTCCTGGCTGACGGGCGCGCTGGAGGCGCGGCGGGTGCCGTACGGGGCGCCGAGCGGGACGGTGACGCGGGCGAGCTCGCACTACTTCGGGGGGCTGCAGGACCGGGAGCCGTCGACGCGGATCGAGATCCGGGCGTCGTGGTCGCCGGTGGAGGCGCGAGGGGGGCCGGTCCGGCAGCCCGGGGAGAGCGTGCCGGACACCGCCGCGCACCTCGCGGCCTGGTGCGATCTGCTCTGCCAGATCGCGGGGCTGCCGCCGGGCGGGGGGCCGGAGGCCGGGGTGGTGACCCTGCCCCAGCGGCGCGACCCGCAGAGTCGTTGACCGCTCAACCGTCTGAATTGCCCGAATTGTTACTCATCAATTCGTGATCATTCCCTAAAGCCGGGACGCTTCGCTGCCGAAGAGGCTTGTGACCCTTCCCATACGGATCGCCCCGGCTTACCC
>NZ_JAINFC010000278.1 GCF_020740835.1 Streptomyces sp. UNOC14_S4 | reverse complement strand
TCCCCCGGGGGGGCGGGCCGGGCGCGGCCCCAAGTCCCTTGTCCCGTGCACAGGGTGCCCCCTGAACGGAAGCGGCCGGTACGGACACGTGAGGTGGGGGAAGGCGGGGAAAGATGTGTTCCATGGGGACCTTCGCCGCACACGATGGTCTGATCGCGGGCCGCTACCGCCTCCGGGAGAGGATCGGGCGCGGCGGCATGGGCACCGTCTGGCGCGCCACCGACGAGCTGCTCGCCCGTGAAGTCGCGGTCAAGGAACTGCACATGGACGAGTCCTCGCCGTCCGGCCCCGCCACCGCGCCCGGCTCCCGCGTCGACCGCACCCTGCGCGAGGCCCGTGCCGCCGCGCTGATCAGCCATCCGAACGTCGTCGCCCTGCACGACATAGTCACGCAGGAGGGGCGCCCGTGGATCGTCATGGAGCTGGTCGAGGGCCGGGCCCTGTCCGACGTGCTGGCGGCGGACGGGCCCGTCGGGCCGTACGAAGCGGCGCGCATCGGGCTGGCGTTGCTGGGCGCGCTGCGGGCGGCGCACGGCCGCGGCGTGCTGCACCGGGACATCAAACCGGCGAACGTCCTGCTGGAGGACGGTACCGGGCGAGTCGTGCTGACGGACTTCGGGATCGCCCAGGTGCCGGGCGCCCCGACCATCACCGAGTCCGGTGCCTTCGTCGGCTCGCCCGAATACACCGCGCCGGAACGCATCGCGGGCGGCGCCACCGGCCCGGCCTCGGACCTGTGGTCACTGGGAGTGCTGTTGTGCGTGGCACTCCACGGTGAATCCCCGTTCTACCGTGACTCGCTGGGCGGCATCATCCAGGCGGTCGTCCACGACGAGATCCGGCCACCCGCCGCCGTCGGGCCGCTGCTGCCGGTCGTACGGGGTCTGCTGGAGCGCGACCCCGGGTGCCGGATGGGCCCGGACGAAGCGGAAGCGCTGCTGCTCGCCGTCCTGGAAACGAGCCGTCAGGGCGGAACGGTGGAGCTCCCCGGCACGGTGTCCCGGCGGACGTGCGCGCTGCCCGGACGCTCCCGCGCCGGCCCCGTCCGCACGCCCGCGACCGTGCCCCGGCCCGCGCCGCCCGCCACCACGCCGTACGTGCCGCCGCCCGGCCCGCCGCCGTTCCCGTGTCCGCCCCTCGCCCCGGGACCGTCGCCCCGCGCGCGTATCGCCCTGATGACGGGCGTGACCGTCGTGGCGCTGGCGGGCATGGGCGCCGGGATCACCGCGATGCTCTCGGACCACGGTCCGGGGGACACGGACCACCGCCCGCCGCAGGTGAGCAGCGGCCCCGTGGCGGGTTCGGGCTCCCCGTTCCCGCCGGGCAGCAAGGTTCCCTCAGCGCCGGGCGGTAAAACCCCCTCCGCGCCCGGCACGGCGGTTCCGTCCGCCCCCGTCACCGCACCGGCGGGCTATCACATGGTCACGGACCCCGGCGGCTTCGCCCTCGCCGTCCCGGACGGCTTCACCCGCTCCTACGAGGCGCCGCGTGTCTTCTACTCCTCGCCCGGCCAGGAGTTCCGCCTCGGTATCCGCCCCCGCGCCCGGCGGGAGGGCGGCCCCATGGAGCTGATGCGCGCGGAGGACGAGGACGCCCCCGGCAGCTACCCCGGCTACCGCGACGGCACCGTCACCCCGGCCACCCACAGGGGGCACGCGGCCGCCCTGTGGGAGTTCACCTGGACCGAGGACAGCGGTGATGCCAGGCACACGTACGACCTCTGCTGGGCCGACGGGGACAGGACGTACGACGTATGGGTGTCCGCTCCCGGCGACGAGGCCGACCAGGGGCGCCGCTACGCGTGGACGGCGCTCGACGCCTTCGTCCCGGTGGGCTCGTAGTGCGACCCTGGTGCGGGAAGGGCGAGTCACCGTCGGTAATGATGGGGCCATGACGAGAGACGGGGGAGAGGCCGAGCAGCCCACCAGCTACGAGCTCCAGCCGCCCGCCCCGCCGACGGGCGCCCGGCAGGACGACTCGTACGCGTCGTACGGCGCGTACGACCAGGACGGTGTGGACACCCCGTACGACCCCGACCCCGACCGCCGCGGCGCCCCTCCGTACGGGCACCGGAGCGGCGGCACCGGCCTCGGCGCGGGGCGTCTGATAGGCGGCCGCTACCGGCTGCTGTCCCGCCTGGGCATCGGGGGCATGGGCACCGTCTGGCGGGCGCGCGACGAGGTCGTCGACCGCGACGTCGCCGTGAAGGAGCCGCGGGTCCCGGACCACGTCCCCGAGCAGCAGCGGCAGAACACTCACCAGCGGATGCAGCGCGAGGCCCGCGCCGCCGCCCGTATCGACCACCCGTCCGTCGTCACGGTCCACGACGTGGTCGTCGAGGACGGCAGCCCCTGGATCGTCATGGAGCTCGTCCGCGGGCGCTCCCTCGGGGACGTGCTCAGCGAGGGCACGCTGGACCGGCGCGAGGCCGCCCGGATCGGTCTCGCCGTGCTGGGCGCGCTGCGGGCCGCGCACGCCGCGGGCGTGCTGCACCGCGACGTGAAGCCGGACAACGTCCTGCTCGCGCCGGACGGGCGCGTGGTGCTGACCGACTTCGGCATCGCCCAGATCGAGGGCGAGCAGCGGCTCACCGAGTCCGGTGCCTTCGTCGGCTCGCCGGAGTACATCGCGCCGGAGCGGCTGCTGGGCCGGCGGCCCGGCCCCGAGTCCGACCTGTGGTCGCTCGGTGTCGTGCTCTACACGGCCGTCGAGGGCGTGTCGCCGTTCCGCCGCTCGCACGCGCCGGGGACGTTCCAGGCGATTCTCACCGCCGAGCCGCAGCCGCCCGCCCATGGCACGGGCCCGCTGGGCGAGCTCGTCATGCGGCTGCTCCACAAGGACCCGGCGGCCCGGCCCGCGGCGGAGGAGATCGGAGAGGTGCTGGAGGCCGTGGCCCGCCCGGTGCCGCAGGCGCCGACGCAGACTCAGGCGCTGGCTCAGGCGCCGACTCAGGCACTGACGACGCTCTCGACCGTGCCTCCGGCCGGTGACGGCGGCAGCAAGTGGGTGCCGCCCGTACTTCAGCGCAGCCGCAAGGCCCGGTGGGGGCTCGCGGGCGGCCTGCTGGTCGCCGCCGCGGCCGTGGGGCTCGTCCTGGCGGACCCTTTCGCGTCGCGTGCGACGATGCCGGAGGGCTGGACGGTCCGCGACGAGCGCGAGGTGGTCGAGGCGTCCCTCGCGGTGCCCGGTGACTACCAGCGCACCGTCGAGGAGGACAAGGGCGATGTCGTCTTCCGCGACCCCAGCGGGGTCTTCACCGTCTACCTGGGCAGGGCGTCGGAACAGCCGAGGTCCGAGACCGACAAGCCGCCCCGCATCGGCTCCGCGAAGGACGAGGCCAAGAAGCTCATGGCCCGCTACACGTCGGGCCCCGACGCCCTGGCCGAGGCGGAGCCCACCCTGGAGGACGGCGCGGGCCCGGACGTCGCGGAGGTCACCACCGTCTACCGCGCGCCCGGCAGCGGCGAGGACGACCCCAAACGCTGCCGCCGCTCCCACATCATCGTCGACGGCGACAACGACACGAAGGTGGCCTGGCGGCTCGAGGTCTGGATGCCCGCCGACGGCAAGGCGCGCGACGACGGCGAGCGGATCTTCGAGGACGTGATCAAGCACCTGCAGCTCCAGGAGTCGTGATCGCGAAGCGGGCCCGGAGGCGCTCCGGAACGCCTCCGCGGCAACTCCTGTCCGTCTGAAGGAAATCGGTTACTGCCGGGTACCCAAAAAGTGCGGGCCCGCCTACGCTCGCCCTCATGACCGACTCGCGGGACAGCACGGCAATGACACCGACGACCGGCGGCAACCCCGTCGCTCCGCCCGGAGCCCGTGGCGCCGCCGATGTCGTCACCCCCTCGCTCGTCGCCCGGCTCACTCAGGGCGTCGTCGGCACCGGCACCACCGCCAACCACACGCCGTTCACAGGGGAGGAACTCGCGGACCTGCCGGAGGCCACCCCGGAGGACGTCGCCACGGCCTTCGCGCGCTCCCGCGAGGCGCAGCGCGCGTGGGCCTCCCGCCCGGTACGCGCGCGTGCCGCCGTACTGCTGCGCTTCCACGATCTCCTCCTGGCCCGGCAGCCGGAGGTCCTGGACCTCATCCAGCTGGAGACCGGCAAGTCCCGGCTGCACGCGCACGAGGAGGTGCAGGCCGTCTCCGTCGCCGCCCGGCACTACGGACGGCAGGCCCCCGCGTATCTGCGGCCCAAACGGCACACAGGCGTCGTCCCCGTGCTCACCCGGGTGACCGAACTGCGGCAGCCGCGCGGTGTCGTCGGCCAGATCGCCCCCTGGAACTACCCCTTCGAGCTGTCCGCCGGTGACGCCCTGCCCGCCCTCGTCGCGGGCAACGCCCTCGTGACCAAGCCCGACACCGAGACCGCGCTCACCGCCCTGTGGGCGCGGCGGCTGCTGATCGAGGCGGGCCTGCCGGAGGCCGTCTGGCAGATCGTGCTGGGGGAGGGGCCGGTCGTCGGCCCGGCCGTCGTCGCGCACGCCGACTACGTCTCCTTCACCGGCTCCACCCGCACCGGCCGCGAGGTCGCCCGTGCCGCCGCCGCCCGGCTGATCGGCTGTTCCCTCGAACTCGGCGGCAAGAACGCCATGCTGGTCCTGCACGACGCGGACGTCGAGAAGGCCGCGGCGGGAGCGGTCCGCGGCTGTTTCTCCTCCGCGGGCCAGCTGTGCGTCTCCATCGAGCGGCTGTACGTCCACGAGTCGGTCGCCGACGCCTTCCTGGAACGCTTCGTCGCGCGGACGCGCGCCCTGCGGCTCGGTACGGGCCTCGCGTACGGCGCGGACATGGGTTCGCTCGCCTCCGAGCGCCAACTGGAGACCGTGGTCCGCCATGTGGAGGAGGCCGTGGCCAAGGGCGCCACCGTCCTCGCGGGCGGCCGCCGGCGCCCCGACATCGGCCCGCTCTTCCACGAACCGACCGTCCTGGAGGGCGTCGAGCCCCCGATGGCCGTCTGCGCCGAGGAGACCTTCGGCCCTGTCGTCTCCGTGTACCGCTTCCGGGACGAGGACGAGGCGGTGGAGCTCGCCAACGCCACCCCGTACGGGCTCAACGCGTCCGTCTGGACCAGGGACGCCCGCCGGGGCCGCGCGCTCGCCGCACGGCTGCGGACGGGCACCGTGAACGTCAACGAGGCGTACGCGGCCGCCTACGGCAGCGCACAGGCCCCCATGGGCGGCATGGGCGACTCCGGCCTGGGCCGCAGGCACGGCTCCGAGGGCATCCTGAAGTACACCGAGGCCCAGACCGTCGCCCAGCAGCGGATCATGCCGCTCGCCCCGTCCTTCGGGCTGACGGACGAGAAGTACACGGCGTTGACGACCAGCAGTCTGCGCGCGCTGAAGACCCTGCGCCTGCGCTGACCGGACGCACACACGGAGGCACGGTGCCGGAGACCGAAGGCGAACAGGACGGCAGGGACGGCGGGAACGGCAGGAGCGCCGGGAGCGACGGGAACACCGGATACGACTACGACTACGACTACGACTACGACAACGGCTACGACTACGACGTGATCGTGGTCGGTTCGGGCTTCGGCGGCGCGGTGTCCGCCCTGCGCCTGAGCGAGAAGGGTTACCGCGTCGGAGTGCTGGAGGCGGGCCGCCGCTTCACCCGCGAGACGCTGCCCAGGAACTCCTGGGACCTGCGCAACTATGTGTGGGCCCCCGCACTGGGCCTCTACGGCATCCAGCGCGTCCACCTGCTCGGCAACGTGATGGTCCTGGCGGGCGCTGGCGTGGGCGGCGGCTCCCTGAACTACGCCAACACCCTCTACGTGCCGCCGAAGGCGTTCTTCGACGACCCCCAGTGGGCGGACATCACCGACTGGCAGGGCGAACTGAAGCCGTACTACGCGCAGGCGCAGCGGATGCTCGGCGTACGGCTCAACCCGACCATGACGGCCTCGGATGTCCATCTCCGGGCGGCCGCCGACAAGATGGGCGTGGGCGACACGTTCCACCTGGCCCCGGTGGGGGTGTTCTTCGGGGACGGGCGTGACGCGGACGGCACGCGGAAGGCCATGCCGGGGGAGGAGGCCGCGGACCCGTACTTCGGGGGAGCGGGCCCCACCCGCAGGGCCTGCACCGAGTGCGGCGAGTGCATGACGGGCTGCCGCCACGGCGCGAAGAACACCCTCAACGAGAACTACCTCCACCTCGCCGAGCGCGCCGGAGCCGTCATCCACCCGATGACCACGGTGGTCGCCGTCACGGAACACCGGGAGGGCGGCCACCGCGTCGTCACCGTCCCCACCGACAAGAGGCGCAAGGCCCGCCCCAGGGTGCTGCGCGCGCAGTACGTGGTCATCGCCGCGGGCACGTACGGCACGCAGACGCTGCTGCACACGATGAAGGACAAGGGGCTCCTGCCGCGCATCCCGGACGGACTCGGCAGGCTGACCCGGACGAATTCCGAGGCAGTGGTCGGCGCCCAGACGGATAGAAGGCGCTACCGCGCGGCACACGGCGTGAAGGACGTCGACTTCACCCGGGGCGTCGCCATCACGTCGTCCGTCCACCCCAACGCGGACACCCACATCGAACCGGTCCGCTACGGCAAGGGGTCCAACGCGATGGGCGCGCTGTCCATCCTCCAAGTGCCGCTGAGCACGGGCACGGGCACGCCGCGGGCCGTCGCCTACGCGGCGCACTGCGCGCGCCATCCCCTCCTGCTGCTGCGGTCGTTGTCCAACCGCCGCTGGTCCGAGCGGACCATCATCGGGCTCGTCATGCAGTCGCTCGACAACTCCCTGACGACGTACCGGAAGAAGCGGGGCATCGGCAAGGGCCTGCTCACCGCGCGCCAGGGGCATGGCGCCCCCAACCCCACGCAGATCCCCGAGGCGACCGAGGCCGCGACGCTCATCGCCCAGGAGATCAACGGCTTCGCGGGCAGCAACGTGGGGGAGCTGATCGGTACGCCCCTCACCGCGCACTTCCTGGGCGGCTGCCCGATCGGCGCGGACGCGGACAGGGGCGTCGTCGACCCGTACCACCGGCTGTACGGGCACCCGGGCATCTCGGTCGTCGACGGGGCGGCCGTCTCCGCGAACCTCGGGGTCAACCCGTCATTGACCATCACCGCACAGGCGGAACGAGCGATGTCCCTCTGGCCGAACAAGAACGAACCGGACCCGAGGCCGGTACAGGGCGCCGCCTACGTGCGCGTCCCGCCGGTCGCCCCACGGCAACCGGCGGTCCCACGGGGGGCGTTCGCGGCCCTGCGGCTGCCGGGCAGTTAGCCGGGGGCTGCGCCCCCGGACCCCCGGTGGTGGTCGGTTGCTGTCCGTGGGGGACGGGCACGTGCGGGCCGCGCCCCGTCAGGGGCGCGGGGAACTGCGCGACCAGCCGTCGACGGCCCGCAGTCGCACACCGGGCCTGGGTGGCAGCCTGGTAGGCGCACCCGAGAAAAAGCATCCGCACCCGAACCGCCAAGCCCGGCGCAGCCGTTACGCGACGTTCTTGCGACGCTTCACGACGAAGAGCGCACCCGCGCCCACCACGACGGCCGCCCCGCCGATCCCGGCGATCAGCGGCATGTCGGACGAGGAACCGGTCTTGGCCAGGCTGCCGGAGACCGGGATCTCCGATTGCGTGCCCTGGCCGGCCGGCTTCCGGCCGGGGTCCTTGCCCGCGTCGCCGCCCTGGCTGCCCTTCGCGTCGTGCCCGGAGGGCTTCTCCGGCTTGCCCGTGGCGTCGTCGACCTTGCCCGGCTTGCTGCCCGCCGCCAGCACGTCGACGTCGTAGAAATCGACCTTGTCGTAGCCGCACTTCCGGTCGGCACCGGTCGACCAGCTGATCGTGGAGAAGTACCCGGCCCCGGGCTTGGCCTTCGCGCCGGCCTTGATGCGCATCCTGGCGTCCGCGTACTCGCCCGGCTTGAGGTTCTTGACGGTCGCGAACCCGGTCTCGGCGTCGGCCTTGGCGCCCTCGCCCTGGATGGGCACCCACGTGCTCCGGGCCTTGTCGTACCACTCGACGGTGACGGCCAGTTCCCTGACGTCGTCGATTTCGAGGTCGGCGCTGCCGAAGTAGAGGGAGGCCACGGTCTCCGTGAGCGTGACCTTGGAGACGTTGGACACCCGGTAGGTGAACTCCTGCCAGCCCGCCCCGGCGACGACCTTGCTCGGGAGGCCGTGCAGCGAGGCGCTGCTGCGCTCCTCTTCCGTTTCCTTCTCACAGGTGGCCGGGTCGGCAGGGTCCTCGGCCGGGGGCTTGGACGAAGCCGAAGCCGAAGCCGAAGCCGAGGCCGAGGGCTTCGCCTCCGGCGCCGTGGGCCCGGTGGTGGGCTCCTTGGACTCGCCCTTCGTGGGCCCCGGGGTGGGCTCGACGGGCGCCTTGGTGGCACCGGGGATCCGATGGTCGCCGGGCGCCGTGGTCGCCGCGGGAACGCCGGGTGCGACCTGGTCGCCGGTCGCGGCGTGGACGGTGGGCGCCGACAGGAGTACGGCGGGGCCTATGGCGGCCGTGACGGCCGCGGTGGCCAGGGCGCGACGAAGCTTCATGGAGACCTCTTCCGGTCCGAAAGGTGTCGATGGCCGTCGCGGTGGGGGGAAAGCGCGGTATGGCCGCTTTACAGGTGCATGGCGATGCTAACGGCCGGGCATGCCGGTGATCGCGAATTGAGCGCATGTGTTCGTATTCACACTGCGGGCGGGCGCCAGGTGCTCGCGGAGGCGCTCCCGCGGGTCCGTGGCGCGCGGGCGGTGTGCGGCGGCGGTGGGCACGGCGAAGGGCCCCGGGCCGTCT
Source organism: Streptomyces sp. UNOC14_S4 (assembly GCF_020740835.1). Lineage (GTDB taxonomy): Bacteria > Actinomycetota > Actinomycetes > Streptomycetales > Streptomycetaceae > Streptomyces. The sequence continues at coordinate 1,279 of NZ_JAINFC010000278.1, read as the reverse complement.
CCGCGGGGGCGTGCGGGCGGCCTCGGGGCCCTTGACTGCCGGCACCGAGGTCAGGGCAGAGTCGGTGCCGCGAAGCGGCGCCGGGGGGAGCGCCGCGGGCTCTGTTGTGCGGTGCGGTGGTCGTGCGCGGTGGTGCTGCCGGCCGCCCGGTCCGAGCGGTCTTCGAGCGGCAGAGGTCGGACCAATGGTGGTACGGAATCAGGGTTTTGGTGTTCCCTTTGCATCGTGCGGGATGCGCCGCGCCGAGCGCAACCGTTTCGACCGGATACGGTCGGTTCCAGGCGTCCCCGGAACCGACCGTCCTTCGTATGGCGACCGGGCTGCTGTCCCCTGCTGACCGGCCACCGTGTCACCGGACCGCGGTCCCACGACGTGCGTACGCGCGCACGTCTCGCGCTCCGGTGGATCCGCCCTGTCGTTGCCGGGCGCCCAGATGAACAGGGACGGAAGCCACGCGTGGATTTCAGGTGGGCCGCTCCTGGCTGGTGCGACACCGGGTCCAACGAAGGGGCTCCGGCACGGACACGCGCCGTACGGGTGACGAAGGGGCGGTACGGGAGCGGACGGTTCCCCGGACGCGCCCCTGTGTACCTCCGGACGCCACCGGCTCCGCCCCCACCCTGCCACCGGCTCCGTCCCTGCGATCGGCTCCGCCCCTGCCAACGGCTCGCTCCGGCGGGCCTCAGACGCGCCCCCGGCACAGCTCCAGCAGCGTCATGGCGAGCGTCGTGCCCGGCTTGCCCAGCTGACCGCTGTAGTGGGTCAGGATCTCCATCTCGCGCGCCAGGTTCACGCGGCGGCCGCCCGAGGCGATGCGTTCGCGCTGGATCACCGCCGAGACGGCCATGCGTTCCTGCACGAGCCCGATGATGTGGCTGTCGAGGTCGTCGATCCGCTTGCGCGCGTCCGTGATGACGCCCGCCGCCTCGTCGGTACGGGCTCCGGTCTCCGCGACGGTCCGGGTGCTCATTGTCTTTTCCTCCAAAGGTCCGTGGGGCGGTCCCCGGAGCGACAAGGTCCGGAAAAACGCGAGGCGCCCCGGGCCTTGTCGGCCCGGGGCGCCTCGGAAGTCGCTTGTCAGTTGCTCAAGCAGCACGACCATGGCAGCCGGACGGGCCGGGTGCCATAGGTAAAGACGAAGGTCAGGTGCTTGCGCATGGCGCACAGTATGGCCCCTGTGGGCCGCCGGGGCCAAGGCGGATTCGGATGGTGAGACAAATGCAAGCTCGCGCGCCCCGGTAGAATCGACAAATACAGACCCCCTCCCGAACCGCCGGAA
>NZ_JAINFC010000277.1 GCF_020740835.1 Streptomyces sp. UNOC14_S4 | reverse complement strand
CGGCAGCGCCGTCCACTCGGGCCGGAACAGCGACTCGTGGTGCGCGGTGCGCGAGGTGGCCAGCTGCTCGGCCGAGACCGGGCGCAGCACCAGCTGGTCGACGGAGGCCACCGGCGCGCCGGTGGCGTCGGCGAGTTCGAGCGCCGCGCCGCCGCCGTTCGGCCGCAGCCGGACCCGCAGGCCCGCGGCTCCGGTGGCGTGCAGCCGCACCCCGGTCCAGGCGAACGGCAGCCGCGCGCCCTCGCCGGAACCGTCCAGTCCCAGCGCGTGCAGCGCCGAGTCCAGCAGCGCCGGGTGCATCCCGAACGCACCGGCCTCGGTCTCGAAGCCCTGCGGCAGCCGGACTTCGGCGTACAGCTCCTCGCCGTCGCGCCAGGCGGCCGTCAGGCCCTGGAACACGGGGCCGTAGCCGAGGCCCGCGGCGGCCGCGCCCTCGTAGAAGCCGGCCGTGTCGAGGGCGGTCGCCCCGGCGGGCGGCCACTCGGCCGGGAAGGGCTCGGCGGGGGCCGCCGTGGCGGGGGCCAGGACGCCGGTGGCGTGCCGGGTCCACGGAGCCTGGGTGTCGGCCTCCTCGGGGCGGGAGTGCAGGCTCACCGCCCGCCGTCCGGCCTCGTCGGCGGCCGCCAGCTCCAGCCGCAGCTGGACGGCGCCGCGTTCGGGCAGGACGAGCGGCGCCTGGAGGGTCAGCTCCTCGACGCTGTCGCAGCCCGCCTCCTCGCCCGCGCGCAGCGCCAGCTCGACGAAGGCGGTACCCGGCAGCAGCACGGTGTCCATGACGGCGTGGTCGGCCAGCCAGGGGTGACTGCGCAGCGACAGCCGTCCGGTGAACACGAAGCCGCCGGTGTCGGGCAGTTCGACCGCCGCGCCCAGCAGCGGGTGCCCCGCGGTCGCCAGGCCCGCGGACGCCACGTCCTCGGCGGAGATGCCCACGTCCAGCCAGTAACGGCGGCGCTGGAAGGCGTACGTGGGCAGGGTGACGCGTGCGGCGCCGGTGCCCGCGTAGAACGCCGCCCAGTCCACGGTGACGCCCCGCACATGGGCCAGGGCGAGGGCGGTCGCGAGCGTCCGCGCCTCGGGGCGGCCGGTGCGCAGCACGGGGACGAAAGCCACGTCGGCGGCTTCGGCGGTGTCGGTCAGGCACTCCTCGGCCATCGCCGAGAGCACGCCGTCCGGGCCGAGTTCGACGAAGGTGGTCGCACCGGCCGCGCGCAGGGCGCGCACACCGTCGAGGAAGCGGACGGCCTCCCGGACGTGACGGACCCAGAACTCGGGCAGGCGCATCTCGTCGGCCGCGACCACGGCGCCGGTGAGGTTGGAGACGATCGGGATCTTCGGGGCGTGGAAGGTCAGGCCCTCCGCGAGCTTCCGGAAGTCCGCGAGCATGGGCTCCATGTGCGGCGAGTGGAAGGCGTGCGAGACGGTGAGCCGCTTGGTCTTGCGACCCTGCTGCTCGAAGGTCGCGGCGATCGCGAGTGCCGCGTCCTCGTCACCGGCGATCACGACGGACTGCGGGCCGTTGAGGGCGGCGATGCTCACGCCGTCGGTCAGCAGCGGCAGGACCTCGTCCTCCGACGCCTGGACGGCGATCATCGCGCCACCGGCCGGCAGGGCCTGCATCAGACGACCACGAGCCGCCACCAGCGTGCAGGCATCCTCCAGCGACAGCACACCGGCGACGTGCGCGGCGGCCAGCTCACCGATCGAGTGACCGGAGAGAAGGTCGGCCTTGACGCCCCACGCCTCGACGAGGCGGAACAGCGCCACCTCGATGGCGAACAGCGCGGGCTGAGTCCAGCCGGTCTGGTCGAGCAGAGCGGCGTCGTCACCGAACACCACGGTCTTCAGCGGCTGATCCAGATACCCGTCCAGCGCGTCGCAGACCGCGTCGAACGCCTCCGCGAACACCGGGTACGCCGCGTACAGCTCGCGACCCATGCCGAGCCGCTGGCTGCCCTGTCCGGTGAACAGGAACGCCACCTTGCCGTCGGTCTCCGTGCCGCGCAGCACCTGCGCCGGGTCGGCCTCGCCGCGCGCCAGCGCGTCCAGGGCGCGCAGCAGTTCGTCGTGGTCGGCGGCGACCAGCGCGGCCCGGTGCTCCAGCGCGGCGCGGGTGGTGGCCAGCGAGTAGCCGAGGTCGGGCAGACCCGGCCGCGGACGGTCGCCGTCCGTGGCCGTCGCCCGCTCGCCGACGTGGGCGCGCAGGCGCTGGGCCTGGGCCCGCAGCCCGTCCTCGCCGCGTGCGGACAGCAGCACGGGCACGAAGGGCGGCCCGGCGGCGTCGGCGGGGGGCTGCGGCTCGGCCGCGGCCTCGGTGACGTCGGCCTCGGGGGCCTGCTCGATGATGGCGTGCGCGTTGGTGCCGCTGATGCCGAAGGACGACACACCCGCACGGCGCGGACGGCCCGTCTCCGGCCACTCCCTGGCCTCCGTCAGCAGCTCGACGGCGCCCGCCGTCCAGTCCACGTGCGGCGAGGGCTCGTCCACGTGCAGCGTCTTGGGCAGCAGCCCGTGGCGCATGGAGAGCACCATCTTGATGATGCCCGCGACGCCGGAGGCGGCCTGGGTGTGGCCCAGGTTCGACTTGACCGAGCCGAGCCACAGCGGCTGCCCGTCCGGCCGCTCCTGGCCATAGGTGGCGAGCAGAGCCTGGGCCTCGATCGGGTCGCCCAGGGTGGTGCCGGTGCCGTGTGCCTCGACGGCGTCCACCTGGTCGGTGGTGAGCCGCGCGTTGGCCAGGGCCTGGCGGATGACGCGCTGCTGCGACGGGCCGTTGGGGGCGGTGAGGCCGTTGCTCGCGCCGTCCTGGTTCACCGCCGAGCCGCGGACGACCGCCAGCACGTCGTGACCGTTCCTGCGGGCGTCGGAGAGCCGCTCCAGGAGGAGCATGCCCGCGCCCTCGCCCCAGCCGGTGCCGTCGGCGGCGGCCGCGAAGGACTTGCAGCGGCCGTCGGCGGCGAGCCCGCGCTGGCGGCTGAACTCGATGAAGGTGCCGGGGGTGAACATCACGGTGACACCGCCCGCCAGGGCCAGCGAGCACTCGCCGTTGCGCAGGGCCTGCGCGGCCAGGTGCAGGGCCACCAGCGACGACGAGCACGCCGTGTCGACCGTGACGGCCGGGCCCTCCAGGCCGAAGGTGTACGCGACGCGGCCGGAGACGACGCTGCTGGAGCTGCCGGTGCCGAGGTAGCCCTCGACCTCTTCCGGCGCGGCGTGCAGACGCGAGCCGTAGTCGTGGTACATCACGCCGGCGAAGACGCCGGTCCGGCTGCCGCGCACCGACAGCGGGTCGATGCCCGCGCGCTCGAACGCCTCCCAGGACGTCTCCAGCAGCAGGCGCTGCTGCGGGTCCATGGCAAGGGCCTCGCGCGGCGAGATGCCGAAGAACGCCGGGTCGAAGTCGGCGGCGTCGTGGACGAAGCCGCCCTCGCGGGCGTAGGAGGTGCCCGGGGTCTCCGGGTCGGGGTCGTAGAGGGCGTCCAGGTCCCAGCCGCGGTTGTCGGGGAAGCGCGAGATGCCGTCGTTGCCCGTGGCGATCATCTGCCACAGCTCTTCGGGGGTACGGACCCCGCCGGGGTAGCGGCAGCTCATCGCGACGATGGCGATCGGGTCGTCGTCGGCGACGGCGACGACGGTCTCCGGGGCCGCGGTCACGACCTCGTCACCGACCAGCTCCGCCCGCAGATGACGCGCCAGGACGGCCGGATCCGGGTAATCGAAGATCAACGTCGCCGGCAGCCGCAGCCCCGTCACCGCGTTCAACGAATTCCGCAGCTCCACCGCCGTCAACGAATCAAAACCGAGCTCCTTGAACGCCCGGCCCGAACCGACCGTCTCCGCCCCCGCATAACCGAGGACAGCCGCCACCTGACCACGCACCAGATCCAGCAGCGCCCGCTCCTGCTCCGCCGGGCTCAGCCCGACGAGGCGTCCGGCCAGTCCGGTGGCGTCGCCGGTCGTGCCGGCCTCCGCCGCGCGCCGTACCGGCACCCGGACCAGGCCGCGCAGCAGCGGCGAGATGACGCCCGAGGCCGCCACGGTGCGCAGGGCCGCCGTGTCCACGCGCATGGGCACGACAGCCGCGTCGCGCATCCGCAGGGCGGTGTCGAGCAGGTCCAGGCCCTCGGCCACCGGCAGCGGCGGCAGACCCGCGCGCCGCATGCGGCTGATGTCGGCCTCGTCCAGGGTGCCGCCCATGCCGCCACCGGCCCACAGGCCCCAGGCGAGAGCGGTCGCCGACAGACCCGCGGCCCTGCGGTGCTGGGCGAGCGCGTCCAGGAAGGCGTTGGCAGAGGCGTAATTGCCCTGGCCCGGACCGCCGAAGACACCGGAGGACGACGAGAAGAGGACGAACGCCGCGAGGTCCAAGCCCTGGGTCAGCTCGTGCAGGTTCCAGGCCGCGTCCACCTTCGGGCGCATGACGCGGTCGACGCGCTCAGGGGTCAGCGAGCCGATCGTGCCGTCGTCGAGGACACCGGCGGTGTGCACGACGGCGGTCAGCGGGTGCGCGGCCGGTACGTCCGCGAGGACGGCGGCCAGCGCCTCCCGGTCGGCCACATCGCAGGCCGCCCAGGTGACGGAGGCACCGGAACCGGCCAGTTCGGCCGCCAGTTCCTCGGCGCCGGGGGCCTCGCCGCCGCGGCGGCTGACGAGCAGCAGGTGCCGTACGCCGTGCCCGTCCACCAGGTGCCGGGCCACGAGCCCGCCCAGCGAGCCGCTGGCGCCGGTGACCAGCACCGTGCCGTCGGCGGCCGGACGGAAGTCCCGCTCGGCGTCGGCGTCCACGGCCACCCGCGTCAGGCGGGGCGTGTACGCCGTACCCGCGCGGAGCGCGACCTGCGGCTCGCCCGTCGTCAGGGCGCCGGGGAGCGTACGGCGGGACTCCTCCTGCCCGTCGAGGTCGACCAGCAGCAGCCGGTCCGGGTTCTCCGACTGCGCCGAGCGCAGCAGGCCCCAGACGGCGGCCCGTGCCACGTCGGTCACCGGCTCGTCCGGTACGGCGGCGACAGCACCGGACGTCAGGACGACGAGCCGGGAGTCGGCGAACCGCTGGTCCGCCAGCCACTCCTGCACCAGGCCCAGCGCCTCGGCGGAGGCGTGGTGCGCGGCGGCCGCCGCGTCCGCGCCTCCGGCCGCGCCGGGCGAGGCGAACACGAACTCCGGCGCCGGGGTGCCCGCGTCGACCGCCGCGGCGAGCGCGGCCAGGTCGGCGTGGGCGGGGACATCGGCACCGACAAGTTCCCCGGCGCCACCGAGGGCGGCCCAACGGCCGGTAGTGGCCGTAGCGTGGGCGAGCTCCGTCCACTCCATGTGGAACAGCGACTCGTAGTAGGCGGTACGAGCGGTCCGCAGTTGCTCGGCCGAGACCGGGCGCAGCCCGAGCGACTCGACGGCGGCGACCGGGGCACCGGTCACGTCGGCGATCTCCAGCCGGACGCCCTCGGCGCCCACGGGCGCCAGGTGGACGCGCAGGCCGGCCGCGCCGCTCGCGTACAGCGACACCCCGCTCCAGGCGAACGGCAGTCGGCCGGTGTCGTCGCTGACGCCCAGGCCGCCGAGGCCGATGGCGTGCAGCGCGGAGTCGAGCAGCGCCGGGTGCAGCCCGAAGCGGCCCGCCTCTTCCCGGGTCTCCTCGGGCAGCAGCACCTCGGCGAAGATCTCGCCGTCCCGCCGCCACGCCTTGCGCAGGCCCTGGAAGTCGGGGCCATAGGCGAAGCCGATGTCGAGCAGACCCGCGTAGCGGTCGCCCAGCTCCACCTCGACGGCACCCTCCGGCGGCCAGACACTGAGCTCGAAAGCGGGCGCTGAGCGGTCCTCGGCCAGGACGCCGCTGGCGTGCCGGGTCCACGGCTCCTCGGACGGGACGTCCTCGAGCCGGGAGTGCAGGGCCAGGGTGCGGCGGCCCGACTCGTCGGGGGCACCGACCGAAAGCCGCAGCTGGACGCCGCCCTGCTCGAGCAGGACCAGCGGCGCCTCCAGCGTCAGCTCCTCCAGGTACTCGCAACCGACCTGGTCACCGGCACGGATCGCCAGCTCGACAAAGGCCGTGCCCGGCAGCAGGACCGTGTCCATGATGGTGTGGCCCGCGAGCCACGGGTGCGTCGACAGCGCGAGGCGGCCGGTGAACAACACCCCGCCCGCGTCGGGCAGTTCGGCGCTCGCGCCCAGCAGCGGGTGCCCGGCGTCGCCCAGGCCCACGGCCGCGACGTCACCGAGGTACAGCGAGGACACCTTCGGCCAGTAACGCTGGCGCTGGAAGGCGTAGGTGGGGAGGTCGACGCGTACGGCGGCGGTGCGCGCGAAGAACGCGGCCCAGTCCACCTTCACCCCACGGACGTGCGCCCGGGCGACGGCGGCGGTGAGCGTCTCGGCCTCGCCACGGTCCTTGCGGAGCGCAGAGACGAAGGCCAGGTCGTCGCCGGTGGCGCAGTCCTGTGCCATGGCGGTGAGCACGCCGTCGGGGCCGAGCTCGACGAAGGTGGTGACGTTCTGGGCTTCCAGAGTGCGGATGCCGTCGAGGAAGCGCACGGCCTCGCGGACGTGACGGACCCAGAACTCGGCCGAAGTGATCTCCTCGACGGAGACCAGGGTGCCGGTGAGGTTGGAAACGATCGGGACGCGGGGGGTCTCGTACGACAGCCCCTCGGCCACCGCACGGAACTCCTCCAACATGCCGTCCATACGCGGCGAGTGGAACGCATGAGAGACCGTCAGACGCTTGGTCTTACGACCCTGCGCCTCGAACGTCGCGGCAATTTCGACAGCCGCGTCCTCGTCACCAGCGATCACCACCGACTGCGGACCGTTGAGAGCAGCGATGCTCACACCATCGGTCAGCAGCGGAAGGACCTCGTCCTCAGACGCCTGCACCGCGATCATCGCGCCACCGGCCGGAAGCTCCTGCATCAGACGACCACGAGCCGCCACCAGCGTGCAGGCATCCTCCAGCGACAGCACACCCGCCACATGCGCAGCAGCCAACTCACCGATCGAATGGCCGGAAAGGAAGTCCGCCTTGATGCCCCACTGCTCGACGAGACGGAAGAGCGCCACCTCGATCGCGAACAGCGCAGGCTGCGTAAAGCCGGTCTGGTCCAACAGCTCGGCGTCCTCGCCGAACACCACGTCCTTCAACGGACGCTCAAGGTGCCCGTCCAGGTGCGCGCACACCTCGTCCAGCGCATCCGCGAACACCGGGAAGGCGGCGTACAGTTCACGGCCCATACCGAGCCGCTGGCTGCCCTGACCCGTGAACAGGAACGCCGTCTTGCCACCGACCGCGGAACCCGTCACCAGACCCGCGGCCGACTCACCACGTGCCAGAGCCTCCAGGCCCGTCACCAGGGCATCCCGGTCGGCGACGACCAGCGCGGCCCGCTCCTCGAAGGCCGCGCGCCGCGTGGCCAGGGAGTGGCCGACGTCCGTCAGCGCGGCGTCCGGTGCCTCGGTCAGGTGCGTACGCAGCCGCTCGGCCTGGGCCCGCAGGCCATCGACGGTGCGGGCGGACAGGAGCATGGGCAGCACGGACGGGACCGCGCCCGGCCCGTCCGCGTCACCGGCGGTCTCCTCGGCCGGGGCCTGCTCGATGATGGTGTGGGCGTTGGTGCCGCTGATACCGAAGGAGGAGACGGCGGCTCTGCGCGGGCGGCCGGTCTCGGGCCATGCGGTGGCCTCGGTCAGCAGCGCGATCTCGCCCGCCGACCAGTCGACGTGCGGGGACGGCGCGTCCACGTGCAGGGTCTGCGGCAGCACACCGTGCTGGAGCGCCAGCACCATCTTGATGATGCCCGCGACACCCGCCGCGGCCTGCGTGTGGCCGAAGTTGGACTTGATGGAGCCCAGGTACAGCGGCCGGTCGCCGTCGCGGTCCTGACCGTACGTGGCCAGCAGCGCCTGCGCCTCAATGGGGTCGCCCAGCGTCGTGCCCGTACCGTGCGCCTCGACCGCGTCCACGTCACCGGTCGTCAGACCGGCGCCTGCGAGCGCCTGGCGGATGACGCGCTGCTGCGACGGGCCGTTGGGGGCCGTCAGGCCATTGCTGGCGCCGTCCTGGTTGATCGCCGAGCCGCGCACGATCGCCAGTACCGGGTGGCCGTTCTTCTGCGCGTCCGACAGCCGCTCCACGAGCAGCATGCCGACACCCTCACCCCAGCCCGTACCGTCCGCCCCGGCCGCGAACGCCTTGATACGGCCGTCCGTGGCCAGACCGCGCTGGCGGCTGAAGTCGATGAAGTTGCCGGGGGTGGACATCACGGTGATGCCGCCCGCGAGGGCGAGCGAGCACTCGCCGTCGCGCAGCGCCTGGATCGCCCAGTGCAGGGCGACCAGCGAGGACGAGCACGCGGTGTCGACCGTGACAGCCGGGCCCTCCAGGCCCAGGGCGTAGGAGACGCGGCCGGACAGCACGCTGGCCGCGTTGCCCGTGCCCATGAAGCCCTCGGAGCCGCCGGGGGCGGCGAGGATGACCGGCAGGTAGTCCTGGCCGTTGGTGCCGGCGAAGACGCCGACCTGCTGGCCGCGCAGTGTCACCGGGTCGATCCCGGCCCGCTCGAAGGCCTCCCAGGACGTCTCCAGCAGCAGGCGCTGCTGCGGGTCCATGGCAAGGGCCTCGCGCGGGGAGATGCCGAAGAACGCCGGGTCGAAGTCGGCGACGTCGTGCAGGAAGCCGCCTTCACGGACGTATGTGGTGTTCTCGGCAGCGCCCTCCGGGTCGTAGAGCGCCTCGACGTCCCAGCCGCGGTCGGCGGGGAAGCCGGTGACCGCGTCCTGGCCCGATATGAGCAGCTTCCACAGCTCTTCGGGGGTGGTCACGCCGCCGGGGAAGCGGCAGCTCATGCCGACGATCGCGATCGGGTCGTCGGCGACGGCCGCCACGGGGGCGGCGGGGCCGGAGGCGACCGGGCGGGAACCGACGAGTTCCTCCTGGAGGAACTCCGCCAGGATGACCGGGGTCGGGTAGTCGAAGATGATCGTGGCGGGGAGCCGCAGCCCGGTGAGCGAGCCGAGCAGGTTGCGGATCTCGACCGCGGTGAGCGAGTCGAAGCCGAGGTCGCGGAAGGCCCGGGTGGGTTCGACGGACTCCGGTCCGGGGTGGCCGAGGACGACCGCCACCTGGGTGCGGACGAAGTCCAGGGCGAGCGCCTCGCGTTCCTCCTCGGTCGCGGCGGCGGCCAGCCGGTCTCCGAAGGAGGAGGCGTCGGCGGTGCCGCTCCCCTCGGCCGTCCGTGCCGCCTCGATCGCCTGCCGTGCCTCGGGGAGGTCGGCGACCAGCGGGTTGGGGCGGATGGCGGTGAGGCCGGGCGCGAACCGGTCCCAGTCGATGTCCACGACCAGGGAGAAGGTCTCGTCCAGGTCGAGGGCGGTGCACAGGGCGGCGGTGGCCAGTTCGGGGGCGAGCGCGGGCAGCCCGGACAGCCGGAGGCGTTCGGCGACCAGCTCGTCGGTGGCCATGCCGCCCTCGGCCCAGGCACCCCAGGCCAGCGAGACGGCGTGCAGCCCCTCGGCGCGGCGCTGTTCGGCGAGCGCGTCGAGGTAGGCGTTGGCGGCGGTGTAGTTGGCCTGGCCCGCGGCGCCGAAGGTGGCGGCCATGGACGAGAACAGCACGAAGGCGCTCAGGTCCAGCTCGCGGGTGAGCTCGTGCAGGTGGAGCGCGGCGGTGGCCTTGGGGCGCAGCACCGCGGCCAGGCGGGCCGGGGTCTGGGCGTCCAGGACGCCGTCGTCGAGGACGCCCGCGGCGTGCACGACGGTGGTCAGCGGGTACTGCTCGGGAATCGAGGCGAGCAGTCCGGCCAGGGCGTCGCGGTCGGCGATGTCGCAGGCGGCGATGGTGACCTGGGCGCCCAGTGCGGTGAGTTCCTCGCGCAGTGCGTCCGCGCCCGGCGCGTCCGGGCCGCGACGGCTCGTCAGCAGCAGGTGCTCGATGCCCCGGTTCGCGAGGGTGCGGGCGACGTGGGCGCCCAGGGCGCCGGTGCCGCCGGTGACCAGGGCGGTGCCGTGGGCGGGCCGGGTCCCGTCGGCCGTCTCGGCGTGCGGGGCGCGGGCGAGG
>NZ_JAINFC010000276.1 GCF_020740835.1 Streptomyces sp. UNOC14_S4 | reverse complement strand
CTCCGGCCCCGCCCCCTCCACCGGACGTCGACTGCCGGTAGGGGGCGCCTACGCCGGTTGTCGGCTCTCCGCCCGTCCAGGTCGCGCCCCGTCGGGCGCGCCCCGCCAGGGGCGCGGGGAACTGCGCGAGCAACCAGCGACGACCCGCAGCCGCCGGACGGACACGGGCGACCGAGCCCGCAGGCGGCTTTTAGGGGCGCGGGGAACTGCGCGAGCAACCACGGACGGTCCGCACCCGCCAGACGAGCCCAGCCCACCGAGCTCGTGGGCGGCTTTCAGGGGCGCGGGGAACGGCGCGACCAGCCCCCACCGGACCTGCTGCCGTGCGCGGAGCGCAAGGGCGGAGCGCAAGGGTCAGGAGTGGCCGAGCTCCTCGTCGAGGGGCTCGCCCCGGAGCGGCAGGGGATCGACCCGCGTCTCGTCGATCACCGGTTCCGGCGCCTTCGGCGCCTTCGGCATGACGGCGGCCTCGGAGTGGCCGCCGCAGCCGTAGGTGAGGGAGACGACGTGACCGTCCGCCGGGCCGAACTCGTTGGCGCAGACACCGAACGCCTGGCCGAGCTGGCCGCCCAGCCGGACGAGGAAGCCGCAGCTGACGCAGGAGGCGGGGGCGGCCTGGGCCATGGGGGTCTTCTGGCCGTAGGACTCGTCCCAGCGGTCGGCCGCGGAGTACAGGCCGTAGCGGGACAGGACGCGCGCACGCCGCATACCGAGCTCCTCGGCGACGGCGGCGATGGAGCCGCGGGCGGGGGGCGCGGCCTGGGCGGCGGGCGAGCCGACGGTCACGTCGGCGTCCTCCTGGTCGCCGAGGCGGTCCATCTCCTCGGCCAGCGCGGAGTTCGGCGGGGCCTCGTCCTCGCCGCTCCAGCCGGGCTCCAGGCGGAGGTCGTCGGCCTCGGTGGGCAGCAGGTCGCCCGGGCCCATGTCGCCGGGGCGCAGGCGCTCGCTCCAGGGCACCCATTCGGGGGCGAGCAGCGCGTCGGGGCCGGGCAGCAGGACGGTTTCGTCGAGGGTGACGGCCTTGGCGCGGGAGGCGCGGGCGACGGTGACGGCCCAGCGCCAGCCGCGGTAGCCGGGGGCCTTGCAGGCGAAGTAGTGCGTGACGACGCGGTCCCCGTCGGCGACGGCCTCGATGTGGTCGCCGACCATGCCCGGCAGCGCCGCTTCCTCGGCGGCCGTACGGGCGAGTTCGACCGCCTCGGCGCACAAGCGGTCCGGGGTACGGCTTCGCATCGCAGCACTCACAAGAATCGATTCTCTCTTCCACGCCGTCTCACGAGTGCGCCGGCCGAGCGGCCGGGTCCGCGGACGGAGCGGACCGCAGGGCCGCGTCGACGTCCGCGCCCGAACGGCCTCGGGCGCACCTGGTCACTTCCATTCTGCGGGATCGTGACCCGGGGCGCGGCCAAGAACGACCGCCAGTGGCGCGAGACGCACGCTACCCCGACGGGGGACCCCGGGTATACCCGGGCTTCGGCGAGCCCCCGGACGGACCTCCGGGAGGCGCGCCCGGAGGTGCGCCGGGAGGCGTGTCGCGGCGGACCGGCGCGGGAGTGGCTGCCGTGTCCGCGAGTCCGCCGGGGGCGCCCCCGGCGGCCGTCCGGAGTGCCGTGCGCCGTTCCGCTTGGGGCAAGATGGCGTGGTGGGAGCCATCCGGTCAGCCGAGAACGGCCCGCTCCGCCGTGCGGGCCGGGGCGTCGGCCGCGTGCTGCGTGCCCCGTTCGTCTGGGCCGGGCGGGGTGTCCGCCGGGCCACGCACGCGCACGGCGCGGGCGAGTCGGGGCTCGGCAAGCTGATCGAGCTGCACGCGGTGCACTCGGCGGGCGACATGCTCATCACGGTGGCGCTGGCCTCCACGGTCTTCTTCTCGGTGCCCACGGACCAGGCGCGCGGCCGGGTGGCGCTGTACCTGGCGGTCACGATGGCGCCGTTCACCCTTCTGGCCCCGGTGATCGGGCCGCTGCTGGACCGGCTGCCGCACGGCCGCCGGGCGGCGATGGCGGGCGCGATGGTCACGCGGGCGGTGCTGGCGCTGACGATGTCGGGCGCGGTGGCGACCGGCGGCCTGGAGCTGTATCCGGCGGCACTGGGCGTGCTGGTGGCGTCGAAGGCGTACGGGGTGGTGCGGTCGGCCGTCGTGCCCCGGCTGCTGCCTCCGCGCATCTCCTTGGTGAAGGCGAACTCACGGGTGACCCTGGGCGGGCTGCTCGCCACGGGAGTGGCGGCCCCGCTCGGCGCGGGGCTGCACCAGCTGGGGGCCGCGTGGCCGCTGTACGGGGCGTTCCTCGTGTTCGTGCTGGGCACGGTGCTGTCCCTCTCGCTGCCGCACAAGGTGGACTCGGCGAAGGGCGAGGCGCGGGCGCGCCTGGTCTCGGGCGAACACCGGCCCCACCTGCGGCCCGCCCTGGAGCGGCGGCGTACGGCGGTGACGGACCGGTTCGCCTGGCGTCGCCGCGGGCCGGGCGGGCAGCGGGCGAAGCAACGGACGAAGCAGCCCAGGCCGGGTTTGCGCACGGTCGGCAGTTCGGTGCTGCATGCCCTCCAGGCGAACAGCGCGCTGCGCGTGTTGTCCGGGTTCCTCACCTTCTTCCTGGCGTTCCTGCTGCGCGTGCACCCGATCGGCGGACTGAGCCCCGCCGTCTCGCTGGGCCTCGTGGCGGTCGCCGCGGGCGCCGGCAACGCCCTGGGCACGGCGATAGGCGCGCTGCTGCGCTCGCGCGGCCCGGAGAAGACGATCGCGCTGGTGCTGTCGCTGGCCCTGGGCGTCACGGTGGTCACGGCGGTGTTCTTCAACGCCTTCTTCGTGGCGCTGGTGGCGGCCACCGCGGGCATCGCGCAGGCGCTGGCCAAGCAGTCGCTGGACTCGCTGATCCAGCGGGACGTGCCGGAGGAGGTGCGGACGTCCGCGTTCGCCCGCTCCGAGACGCTGCTCCAGATGTCCTCGGTGGTCGGCGGCGCGATCGGCATCGTGCTGCCGCTGCACGGAGTGCTGGGCATGTCGGTGGCCTCGGCGGTGCTCGCGCTGGGCGTGGCGACTGCCGTACGGGGGCTGCTGACGGCGGCGAGGCGCGGCTCGCCGCACCCGCGCGTGGCGTGAGTGGACGGGCCCGATAGCCTGCCCGCATGACCGTTGCGTTTTTCCAGGGCAGGCGCCGCCGCGGCGCTGCCGCCGTCGGGGCCGTCGCCTTCGGGCTCCTCGCCCTTTCCGCCTGCGACAAGCCGACGCCCCTGGCGACGGTTACCGTCGGTTCGACGACCGTGCAGACCGAGGCCGCCTGCTTCGACGAGGACAAGGCCCTCGACCAGGCCGGCCTTGAGAAGTGCCTCAAGGAGCAGCCCTCCGACTCCGCCAAGACCGTCAAGGTGAAGCCGGGCGACAAGGTCCACGTCGGCGTCGACCCGAAGATCGCCGACGAGGGCTGGTTCGTCGTCAGCAGCAACCAGCAGCAGAACAACAACACCAAGCTGACGTACGCGACGCTCGACGGCCAGCGGCTCTTCGCCGTCCCGTCCCCCATGGGCGGCTCCACCCTGTCGAAGGACACGGTGCTGTCCGTCATCAGCAAGAACGGCGTGTGGAGCGTCAAGCTCCAGCTGGACAACGGCTGACGGCTCCCGGAGGGAAGCACCCGCTGATGCGCGTACTCGTCGTCACCGCCGTCGCGGCGGAACGTGACGCGGTCGTCCGCGGCGTGGCTTCCGCCGCGACGGGGACCATGGAGGCCGTGGAGATCGCGGTGCCGGGCGGCTACGTCCTGCACCGCGTGACGGCGCCGCTCGCCGTGGACGTACTGGCCGCCGGGGTCGGCCCCGCGGCCGCGGCCGCCGCGGCGGCGACCGCGCTGACGGCCGCCACGCTCGCGGGCGCCCCGTACGGCCTGGTCGTCTCGGCGGGCATCGGCGGCGGCTTCACCGACGGCACGGCGGGCGCGCCCGTCGGCTCCGTCGTCGTCTCCGACGCGATCGTCGCGGCCGACCTGGGCGCCGAGACGCCCGACGGCTTCGTCCCCGTCACGGACCTGGGCTTCGGCACGGTCGAACACCGCCCGCCGGAGTCCCTCGTCCACGCCGTGGCCACCGCGACCGGCGCACAGCGCGGCGAGATCCTCACCGTCTCGACGGTGACCGGCTCCGCCGAGCGCGCCCGCGCCCTGGCGGCCCTGCGCCCCGGCGCGCTGATCGAGGCCATGGAGGGCTTCGGCGTGGCGGAGGCGGCCGCGGCGCACGGCGTACCGGCGCTGGAGATCCGCGCGGTCTCCAACGCGGTGGGCCCACGGGACCGCGCCGCCTGGCGCATCGGGGAAGCGCTCCAGGCGCTGACGAAAGCGTTCGGCGCCCTTCCCGGGGCCCTCGCCGGGGGCGCCCCGTAAGGGGCGCGAGGAACTGCGCGGCCAGCCCCCACCGACCCGCAGACGCGCGCGCAGCGCAAGACGCACCCCGGTAGGCGCACACCGGCACACAAGACCGCGAGGAGAGACTCATGAGCGAGCCGCTCAAGATCGCCTATTCGCCCTGCCCCAACGACACCTTCGTCTTCGACGCCTGGGCCCACGGCCGCGTCCCCGGCGCCCCCGCCCTCGACGTGACGTTCGCCGACATCGACATCACCAACGGCATGGCCGAGCGCGGCGAGTTCGACGTGCTCAAGGTGTCGTACGCGGTGCTCCCCTGGGTGCTGGACGAGTACGCCCTGCTGCCCACCGGCGGTGCCCTGGGCCGCGGCTGCGGCCCTCTGGTGCTCACCCGGGAGCCTGGCGTCGCGGCGGACCTGTCCGGCAAGACGGTCGCCGTGCCGAGCGAGCGCTCGACGGCCTACCTGCTCTTCCGGCTGTGGGCCGCCGCCGAGGTGCCCGGCGGCGTCGGCGAGGTCGTCGTGCTGCCGTTCCACGAGATCATGCCCGCCGTCCGCGAGGGCAAGGTGGACGCGGGTCTGGTCATCCACGAGGCCCGCTTCACGTACCGGCAGTACGGGCTGCACCGCCTGGCCGACATGGGGCAGCACTGGGAGGACACCACCGGCCTGCCCATCCCGCTCGGCGCGATCATCGCCAAGCGCTCACTGGGCACGGCCACGCTGCGCGAACTGGCGCAGGCCGCGCGCACGTCCGTGCAGATGGCCTGGGAGGACCCGGAGGCGTCCCGCCCGTACGTCCTGGAGCACTCCCAGGAGACGGACCCGGCCGTGGTCGAGGCCCACATCGGGCTGTACGTCACCGAGTTCACGGCCGGCCTCGGCGAGGACGGCTACGCCGCCGTACGCGGGCTGCTGACGCGCGCCGCGGCCGAGGGACTCGTACCGCCCCTCGGCCCGGACGCGCTGGAATTCGCCTGACCACGGCCCTTCGACGGGCGGCGGCCGGCCTCTTCCTGTGCGGAACGAATCAGACGTCCAGCTGGTCGGCCACCGCCCGCAGCATTCCGGCGATCTTGGCGCCGTGGGCCTTGTCGGGGTAACGACCGCGCTCCAACTGCTGGGTGACGCTCTCCAGGAGGGTCGTCAGGTCCTGGACGATGGAGGCGAGCTCGTCGGGCTTGCGGCGCTGGGCCGCCGCCACCGAGGGTGCGGGATCCAGGAGGATCACGGAAAGGGCCTGGTCACCGCGCTGACCCGCGACGACGCCGAACTCCACCCGCTGTCCGGGCTTGAGGGCGTCGACCCCGTCCGGGAGCACCGAGGAGTGCACGAAGACGTCTCCGCCGTCGTCGCGGGAGAGAAAGCCGAAGCCCTTCTCACTGTTGAACCACTTGACCTTGCCGGTAGGCACGTCTGTCCTCGTCCTCGTGTCTCGTCGGAAATACGGAAAGGGTCTGCAATCAACGGAAAAACAGCTCTTGATAGCACTACAGCGGGTCGTAAGACCCGCTACTCCAAGGCTAATGGTCCCGGGCCCCGTGACAAGACGTCCTTTTCCGTGCGGCGATGGGGCCACCATGCCGACGACCAGGGATCTACCCTGGTCGGGTGAGTAGTGAAACTCCCCGGGACGGGGATCTGCTGGTACGCATCGGCGCCATCGTCTTCCTCGTCGGTGCGGTGGCCACCCTGGCGACGGTCGCCCCGCTGTTCCTGGGCGCCGAACCGCTGCCCACGGCAGCGTACTTCGTCAGCATGCTCATGGGGGCGGGTTTCCTGATCGCGGCCGCCGGAGTGCTGCGGGCCGTGGCCGCGCAGCGGCGTCAGGCGCGGGCCGCGCTCTCCTCCGTGCCGTCCGGGAGCGGCCCGGCCCCGTCCCGGTAACCGCGCAGCCACTCCGGGAAGGCCGTGAGGCCGGCCAGCACCACGTCCGCCCCGGCGGCGCGCAGTTCCTCCGCCGCGCACGGCCCGGTCGCCACCGCCACGGACAGCGCCCCGGCCGTACGCGCGCCACGCACGTCACCGACGTGGTCGCCGACGTAGACCGCCGCCCCGTGCGCACGCAGCGCGGTGGCCTTGGCCTCGGCCCACAGGTCGCCCACGACGGCGTCCGGCGCGAGGCCGAGGTGCGTCAGGTGCAAGCGCGCGTTGCGTTCGTACTTCGCGGTGACGACGACCGACCGGCCGCCCAGCTCCCGTACCGCCGCGAGCGCCTCGCGGGCCCCGGGCATCGCGGGCGACGCCTCGACGGCGACGGACGGGTAGAGCGCGCGGTAGCGGTCGGCGGCCTCGTCGACCCGCTCGGCGGGGAACCAGTGGGCCAGCTCCTGCTCCAGCGGCGGCCCCACCCTGCTGCACACCAGGTCGACGTCGATCTCGGTGCCGGTGGCCGCGGCGAGGGCCTCGTAGGCCGCCCTGATGCCCGGTACGGAGTCGATCAGGGTGAGATCGAGGTCGAAGCCGACGGTGAACTGAGTGAACCGGTCGAACCGGGGTGCGCCGGGGTGCCGCGGTTGCAGGGTCATGCCCCACATTCTGCCGTGATGCCCCACCCGTACACTTAGCGTCGCCTAACTTGACCCTCTTGCGAGCCACGCGCCCCACCGTTCACGGGCCGTGTACCCCGTACGACATGAAGTGGGAGCGATGTCAGCCGCCGTCCCGATCAGCAGCCCCCGGTCCCCACGGGTCCGGCGCCGCGTCGGCTGGACGGCGGCGGCGGCCGTCGCCCTGCTGGCCGCGGTGCTGTTCAGCCTCGCCGTGGGAGCGCGCACGACCGCGCCCGCCCAGGTCTTCGACGCCCTCTGGCACGACGCGCCCGGCGCGGCGGGAGCCGTCGTCCGCGAGATGCGGCTGCCGCGCACCGTCGTCGGCTTGATGGTCGGCGCCGCGCTCGCCGTCGCGGGCACCGCACTCCAGGGCATCACCCGCAACCCCATCGCCGACCCCGGCGTCCTCGGCATCAGCCACGGCGCCTCGCTCGGCGTGGTCGTCGCGATGACGCTCGCGGGCGTGCAGTCGCTGGCGGGCTACGTGTGGTGGGCGTTCGGCGGGGCGGCCCTCGCCTCCGTCGCCGTCTACGCGATCGCGGCACGCGGCCGCGGCGGGGCCACCCCCGTCAAGCTCGCGCTCGCCGGAGCCGCGATCAACGCGCTGCTGCTGTCCGTCGTGCACGCCGTGCTCACCACGCACGCCGCGGTCCTGGACCGGTTCCGGTTCTGGCAGGTCGGCACGCTGCCCTCCCTCGACACCGGCATCCCCGGCAAGCTCTGGCCGTTCCTGCTGGTGGGCATGGTGCTGGTGTTCTGCGTGGCCCGCGGCCTGGATGCGCTCGCGCTCGGCGAGGACGTCGCCAAGGGGCTCGGGCAGAACGTCGCCGCCGTACGCATCGTGGGCGGCGTCGGCGCCACGCTGCTCACCGGCGCGGGCGTCGCGGCGGCCGGACCGATCGCCTTCGTCGGCCTCGCCGTGCCGCACATCGCCCGCGCGCTCGTCGGCACCGACCACCGCTGGCTGCTGCCGATGTCCGCCCTCCTCGGCCCCGTGGTGCTGCTCGTCGCCGACACCGTCGGCCGCGTCGTCTTCCCGCCGAGCGAGGTGCCGTCGGGGGTGATGACCGCGCTGATCGGGGTGCCGTTCCTGATCGCGCTGGTGCGCCGGAAGAAGGCGGTGGCGGCATGACACTCACCTCCGCCCGTCGTGGTGTCCCCGCCGGGTACGCCGTCGTCCGCGCGGGCCGCGGCTCGTTCCTCGTGCACCGGCGCGCGGCCGGCGTGGCCACCGCCCTGACCGTGCTGCTGGCCGCCGCGTGCCTGACCTACCTGTGCTGGGCGCAGTCCTTCGTGGCACCGTCCGAGGTGCTCAAGGTCGTCCTCGGACAGCCGTCGCCGCAGGAACTGACCGTCGGCACCTTCCGGCTCCCCCGGATGACGGTCGGCCTGCTGGTCGGGGCGGCCTTCGGAGTGGCCGGGGCGCTGATCCAGACCGTGTCCCGCAACCCGCTGGCGAGCCCCGACATCATCGGCGTGACCCAGGGCGCGAGCGCGCTGACCGTCGGGGCGCTGACGTTCGGCGTCACCTCGTACGCGGTGCTGCCGTACGTGTCCGTGCTCGGCGGACTGCTCGCGGCCGCCCTCGTCTACGCCTTCGCCTGGCGCGGCGGGATGCACGCGGGCCGCTTCGTGCTCATCGGCATCGGCTTCGCGGTCGCGCTGCGCGCGGTCACCAACCTCTTCATGACCAAGGGCGACTACCTGGTCGCCCAGCAGGCCAAGGTGTGGATGACCGGCTCCCTCGCCGACCGCGGCTGGGCCGAGGCCGTCCCCGTCGCCTGGGCCCTGCTCCTGCTCGCGCCCTGCGTGTGCTGGGCGGCACGGGCGCAGCGCACGGTGTCCATGGACGACGACACGGCGACCGCGCTGGGCGTACGGCTGGACCGGGTACGGCTCGGGCTCGCCGCGCTCGGCGTGGTCCTGGCCTCGATCGCGACCGGCGCGGCCGGGCCCGTCGACTTCGTGGCGCTGCTCGCCCCGCAGCTGGCCCGCCGTATGACGCGCACGGCCCAGATCCCGCTGCTGTGCGCGGCGCTCACGGGCGCGGTGATCGTGGTCGTGGCCGATCTGCTGGGCCGCAAGCTGTTCGCGCCGACGCAGCTGCCGGTGGGTGTGCTGACCGCGGCGGTCGGCGCGCCGTATCTGATCTGGCTCCTGGTCAGGGGCCGTACGGGTCGTTCTGGAGGTAACGCGTGACGGAGACGATGACGGCTGTCGGCGGGGCCAGGCTCACCGCCCGGGACCTGACGCTGGCCTACGAGGACCGGACCGTCGTGGACGGCCTCGACCTGGCGATACCCGACGGCGCGGTCACGGTCGTCGTCGGCCCGAACGCGTGCGGCAAGTCCACGCTGCTGCGGTCGCTGGGGCGGCTGCTGAAGCCCGTGCGGGGTGCCGTGCTGCTCGACGGCACCGAGCTGGCCCGCATCCCCACGCGCGAGATCGCCCGTTCGCTGGGCCTGCTGCCGCAGTCCCCCGTGGCGCCGGAGTCCATCACCGTCGCCGACCTCGTCTCCCGCGGCCGCCAGCCGCACCAGCGCTGGTGGCAGCAGTGGTCGGACGAGGACGAGCGCGCCGTCACCGAGGCCATGGCCCACACGGGTACGGCGGCCCTCGCGGACCGCTCCGTCGACGAGCTCTCCGGCGGCCAGCGGCAGCGGGTGTGGATCGCGATGGCCCTGGCCCAGGAGACCGACCTGCTCCTCCTGGACGAGCCCACGACGTATCTGGACATCTCCCACCAGGTGGAGGTCCTCGACCTGTGCCGCCGCCTCAACCACGAACGGGGGCGGACGGTGGTGGCCGTCCTCCACGACCTCAACCAGGCGGCGCGCTACGCGGACCACTTGATAGCGATGCGGGCGGGGCGGATCGTGGCGGAGGGGCCGCCGTCGGAGGTGGTGACGGTTTCTCTGGTGCGCGAGGTCTTCGGCCTGGAGTCGGTGGTGATCGCTGACCCGGTGACGGGGGGTCCGCTGGTGGTTCCGGCCTCGCCGTGGGGTTTTTCCGGGTGACTTTGTCTGCGGGCCGGTGGTCGCTTCTCGCGCAGTTCCCCGCGCCCCTGGGTGGTCGGGTGGGCCGGGGGAGGGGCCTACGGCCGGAACCTGAAACGCGGTGCGTGCGGCCACCTCCCGTGGGGAGCCGTACTCCAT
>NZ_JAINFC010000275.1 GCF_020740835.1 Streptomyces sp. UNOC14_S4 | reverse complement strand
CAGCCCCCGAGGGGCCGATGTCCGCGAGGATCCGGAGGCGTCCGGCGCGGGGCCGACCCGTCGACAAGGGCGCGGCCTGATCTTCGGATACGAGCCCGTCCGGGGTGATCGCGCAGTTCACCGCGCCCCTCGGGGAGCGGTAGCGCAGCGGGTCGCTTGCGGGCCTCGTCCCGTGCGCCAGGATGGACCCATGTCCAACCGCCTGGCGCATGAGACGTCCCCGTATCTCCTCCAGCACGCCGAGAACCCGGTCGACTGGTGGCCGTGGTCGCCCGAGGCCTTCGCGGAGGCCCGGCGCCGCGATGTGCCCGTCTTCCTCAGCGTGGGCTACAGCTCGTGCCACTGGTGTCATGTCCTCGCGCACGAATCCTTCGAGGACGAGGCCACGGCGGCCTTCATGAACGAGCACTTCGTCTCCGTCAAGGTCGACCGCGAGGAGCGGCCCGACGTCGATGCCGTCTACATGGAGGCCGTCCAGGCCGCGACGGGTCACGGCGGCTGGCCCATGTCCGTCTTCATGACCCCCGACGCCGAGCCCTTCTACTTCGGTACGTACTTCCCGCCCGAGCCCCGGCACGGTTCGCCGTCGTTCCCCCAGGTCCTGGAGGGGGTGCGGGCCGCGTGGGCCGGGCGGCGCGAGGAGGTCGGCGAGGTCGCGGCCCGTATCGTGCGGGACCTGTCCGAGCGCGCCCTCGCCCTCGGCACGGGCGACAAGGACGAGCCCCCGCGGCCACCGGCCGCCGAGGAGCTCCACCGGGCGCTGCTGGGGCTGACCCGGGAGTTCGACGCCGTGCGCGGCGGTTTCGGCGGGGCGCCGAAGTTCCCGCCGTCCATGACCCTGGAGTTCCTGCTGCGGCACCACGCCCGCACGGGCTCCGAGGCCGCGCTCCAGATGGCGCAGGCCACCTGCGAGGCCATGGCCCGCGGCGGGATCTACGACCAGCTCGGCGGCGGCTTCGCCCGGTACGCGGTGGACGCCACCTGGACGGTGCCCCACTTCGAGAAGATGCTCTACGACAACGCGCTCCTGTGCCGGGTCTACGCGCACCTGTGGCGGTCCACGGGCTCGGCGCTCGCCCGGCGCGTGGCCCTGGAGACCGCCGACTTCCTGATCCGGGAGCTGCGCACGGAGCAGGGCGGCTTCGCGTCCGCCCTGGACGCCGACAGCGCCGTGTCCGACGCGGAGGACGCCCCGCACGCCGAGGGCGCCTTCTACGTGTGGACCCCGGAGCAGCTCGCGGAGGTCCTCGGAGAGGAGGACGCGCTGCTGGCGGCCGCGCACTTCGGCGTCACCGAGGACGGCACCTTCGAGGAGGGCGCCTCCGTGCTCCAACTGCCCGACACCGAGCAGCTCCTGGACGCCGGAAAGCTGGCCTCCGTGCGCAACCGGCTGCTGGCGGCGCGCGAGCACCGGCCCCGCCCCGGCCGCGACGACAAGATCGTGGCCGCCTGGAACGGTCTGGCCGTCGCCGCGCTCGCCGAGACCGGCGCGTACTTCGACCGGCCGGACCTCGTCCAGGCCGCCACGGACGCCGCCGACCTCCTCGTCCGCACGCACATGGACTGGCACGCACGGCTGTTCCGCACATCCCTGGACGGAGTCGCGGGCTCCCACGCGGGCGTCCTGGAGGACTACGCCGACGTCGCGGAAGGTTTCCTGACGCTCAGCGCGGTCACCGGCGAGGGCGTCTGGGTCGACTTCGCGGGGCTGCTCCTGGACACCGTGCTGGCGCACTTCACGGGCCCGGACGGCAGCCTCTTCGACACGGCGGACGACGCCGAGCGGCTCATCCGCCGGCCCCAGGACCCGACGGACACCGCCACTCCGTCCGGCTGGACCGCGGCCTGTGGAGCGCTGCTCACCTATGCCGCGTACACCGGCAGCGGCGCGCACCGCGAGGCGGCGGAACGCGCGCTGGGCGTCGTACGGGCCCTGGGCCCGAAGGCGCCGCGTTTCATCAGCTGGGGGCTGGCGGCCGCCGAGGCGCTGCTGGACGGTCCCCGCGAGGTGGCCGTCGTCGGTCCGGACGACCACCCGGCCACCCACGAGCTGCACCGTACGGCGCTGCTCTCCACCGCACCCGGGCTGGCCGTCGCCGTCGGGGCGCCGACGGCGGAGCCCGAGGTGCCGCTGCTGGCGCGTCGGGGGCTGCTTGAGGGGCGCCCGGCTGCGTACGTATGCCGTTCGTTCGCCTGCGACGCGCCTACCAGCGATCCGGAGGTGCTCGCGCGGCACCTTGCCGGTGGGGTGTGAGGGTCCGTCTGTGCCTACCCGCTCCGGTCGTCGCCTACGAGCTCGGTCTGTTGTGCTGTTCGGCGAGTGCGGGCCGGTGGGGGTACTCGCGCAGTTCCCCGCGCCCCTGACGGGGCGCGGCTTCACCCCGCCCGTCCCTACAAGGTGAGGCCGCGGTCCAGGACGGCCAAGGCGTGGTCGATGAGGGAGACCAGGTCCTCCTGCTGGCCCTCCTCGACCCAGTGCATGAGGGCCTCGTGCATGGCCGCCATGATCGCGCCGACGACGACCCGCAGCTCCATGTCGTTGTCGTCGAGGCCATGGCGCTCGGCGAGGACCGAGCGGAGCATCCGGGCGGACTGCCCCATGCCCTCCGCCTGTCTGCTGCGCAGCGCGGGCACCTCGCGGATGAGCCTGGTGCGCTGGCGCAGCTCGCCGAGGTCCGTCTCCACGATGTGGCGCACGGCGGTGGCGGCGGCCCGCCGTACGGCCGTGACCGGGGGCTCGTCCGCGGGCCGGGCCCGCAGGGCGGTCTCCATCACCGGGGCGTAGTCGTCGGACAGGACGATGTCGTCCTTGGTCGGGAAGTAACGGAAGACGGTGCTGGGGGAGACGTCGGCGGCCTCGGCGATCCGGTCGACGGGGGTCGCGTCGTAGCCCTGCCGTTCGAAGAGGCGGTAGGCGGCGCGGCGGATCGCCCGACGGGTCTGGATCTTCTTCCGCTCGCGCAGTCCGAGCCGGGGCTCGGCGGGCACGGCTGACGAGGTGTTCGGGGAGGCCATGTCTGCATTCTCCGATATCGGCCTCACCGAAGGCTCTTGACGGGGCGTTGATTGTCAGTGGGGTGTGTGACGCTGGGTACCGGGCAGGGGAGCGGTCGGTGATGACTTCGGTGATGACTGAAAAGGGGTGGTGTCCGTGTTGGTCGTGGTGAAGCTGCTCGCCGTTCTCATCGGTGCGCTGTGCGTCGGCGGCTATCTGATCGTGGGCGAGATCGCCGTGGTCGGCGTGGTGGTGGCCGGTGTCGGCGCCCTGACATGGCGCGTGGCCGCGGCCTCGAGGCCGCGGCCACGAGGGACGGCGGGGACGGATGGTGCGTGGCGCTCACGCGTGCGAATACGCCACCAGCGAGATGCCCACGTAGTGGACGATGAAGGCCGCCAGGGTCAGTGAGTGGAAGACCTCGTGGAAGCCGAACCAGCGCGGTGACGGGTTGGGGCGCTTGATCCCGTAGATCACGCCGCCCGCGCTGTAGAGCAGGCCGCCCACGATCACGCAGACCAGTACGGCGATGCCGCCGGTGCGCAGGAAGTCGGGGAGGAAGAAGACGGCCGCCCAGCCCATGGCGAGGTAGCAGGGGGTGTAGAGCCAGCGTGGCGCGCCGACCCACAGCACACGGAACGCTATGCCCGCCGCGGCGGCGGCCCAGACCGCCCACAGCAGCACCTGACCACGGCCGCCGGGGACGAGCAGCATGGTCAGCGGGGTATAGGTGCCCGCGATGATCAGGAAGATGTTGGCGTGGTCCAGGCGGCGCAGCACCGCGCTGGCGCGCGGGCTCCAGTTGCCGCGGTGGTAGAGCGCGCTGATGCCGAACAGCAGGCAGGCGGAGAGCACGAAGACGGCGCAGGCGATCCGGCCGCGCGTGCTGTCGGCGAGCGCGGTGAGGAAGACGCCCGAGAACAGCACGGCGGGGAACATCCCGGCGTGCAGCCAGCCGCGCAGCCGCGGCTTGGCGGGGACGCTCGCCGCGGTGGCGGCCGCCACCGCGTCCTCTGTGTCCTCCGCGTCCTCCGGGGTGGAAGCGGACTGCGCGGATGGGGAGTCAGGGGCGGGGGCGGTCTCTGTGGTCTGTGTGGGCTGCGCGTCCGGGGAAGCGGAGGCGCTGGGGGACGGTGCGGCCTGTGCGGACGGGGAGCCAGGTGGCGGGGCGGCGGCCGCGGCGCCGGCGGGAGCGGGGAGCGCCGAAGGCGCTGCGTCGGGCGCGGAAGTCATGGCCGTCATGCTACCTACGCCACCGTAAGTTACGGATCAGTATCACGTGGCGATGGTCACGGGAGCGCCCCCTGGACAGAACGGAATCGGAGTCGGATGATCAAATGAGTGCGGGCGGCACCGGATGAGCGGTCACGAAGCGTCTGGGTCGCAGCCCCCAAGGGGCACACATCCACAGAAGCGGACTTCGCCGCCGGAGCAGCTGCCGCGGCCCAGCCCGTTCAACCCTCAACACCTGACGCCGGGGCGGTGTGCTCCCCGGCGGGACGGAGCGATCGTGGCGCGCAGCAATGCGGCTCCCACCACCCTCACCAACCACCAGGGGCTGATCTCCTGGGTCGACGAGATCGCCGCCCTCACCGAGCCGGACCGCGTGGTCTGGTGCGACGGCTCCGAGGCCGAGTACGAGCGCCTGTGCGAGGAGCTCGTGGCCAAGGGCACGTTCCGGAAGCTGGACCCGATCAAGCGGCCCAACTCCTACTACGCCGCCTCCGACCCCAGCGACGTGGCCCGCGTCGAGGACCGCACCTTCATCTGCTCCGAGAAGGAGGAGGACGCGGGCCCCACGAACCACTGGAAGGCTCCCGCCGAGATGCGGGAGGTCTTCGCCGGTGAGCAGGGCATCTTCCGCGGCTCCATGCGCGGCCGCACCCTGTACGTCGTGCCCTTCTGCATGGGCCCGCTCGGCTCGTCGCTGTCCGCGATCGGCGTCGAGATCACCGACTCCGCGTACGTCGCCGTCTCCATGCGCACCATGACGCGCATGGGCCAGGCGGTGCTCGACGAGCTCGGTGACGACGGCTTCTTCGTCAAGGCCGTGCACACCCTCGGTGCCCCGCTCGCCGAGGGCGAGGCCGACGTCCCGTGGCCCTGCAACACGACGAAGTACATCTCGCACTTCCCCGAGGACCGCGAGATCTGGTCCTACGGCTCCGGCTACGGCGGCAACGCCCTGCTGGGCAAGAAGTGCTACGCCCTGCGCATCGCCTCCGTCATGGCCCGTGACGAGGGCTGGCTCGCCGAGCACATGCTCATCCTCAAGCTCACCCCGCCGCAGGGCGAGGCCAAGTACGTGGCCGCCGCTTTCCCGTCCGCCTGCGGCAAGACCAACCTCGCCATGCTGGAGCCCACGGTCTCCGGCTGGACGGTCGAGACCATCGGCGACGACATCGCCTGGATGCGTTTCGGCGAGGACGGCCGCCTCTACGCCATCAACCCCGAGGCGGGCTTCTTCGGCGTCGCCCCCGGCACCGGCGAGCACACCAACGCCAACGCCATGAAGACCATGTGGGGCAACTCCGTCTTCACCAACGTCGCGCTCACGGACGACGGCGACGTGTGGTGGGAGGGCATGACGGAGGAGCCGCCCGCGCACCTGACGGACTGGAAGGGCAACGACTGGACGCCGGCCAGCGAGACCCCGGCCGCCCACCCCAACGCCCGCTTCACCGTGCCCGCCGCGCAGTGCCCGATCATCGCGCCCGAGTGGGAGGACCCCAAGGGCGTCCCGATCTCCGCGATCCTCTTCGGCGGTCGCCGCGCCTCCGCCGTCCCGCTGGTCACCGAGTCCTTCGACTGGCAGCACGGTGTCTTCCTCGGCGCCAACGTCGCCTCCGAGAAGACCGCCGCCGCCGAGGGCAAGGTCGGCGAGCTGCGCCGCGACCCGTTCGCCATGCTGCCGTTCTGCGGCTACAACATGGGCGACTACATGGGCCACTGGCTGGAGGTCGCCAAGGACAAGGACGCCGCCAAGCTCCCGCGGATCTACTACGTCAACTGGTTCCGCAAGGACGCGGACGGCCGCTTCGTCTGGCCGGGCTTCGGTGAGAACAGCCGCGTCCTGAAGTGGATCGTCGAGCGGCTGGACGGCAAGGCGGAGGGCGTCGAGACGCCGATCGGCATCCTGCCGACACGCTCCGCGCTGGACACGGCCGGTCTCGAACTGTCCGACGCCGACCTCGACTTCCTGCTCAGCGTCGACGAGGACGTATGGCGGCAGGAGGCGGCGCTGATCCCCGAGCACCTCAACACCTTCGGTGACCACGCGCCGAAGGAGCTCTGGGACGAGTACCGGGCGCTGGTCCAGCGCCTCGGCTGAGAGCCGGTCCGCACCGCCCGTCTCGGGGCGGGCGGTGCGGACCGCTGCCGCTTGGCTTGGCGGGGTTGCGCCTATTGGGGTGCCTCTTGCGCTCCGTGCGCGGCTGCGGGTCCGTGGGGGCCGGTCGCGCCCACGCGGCGGAGCCGCACGATGTCACAGCCTCGCGCCCCTGACGGGGGCTAGTCCGCTATGCCCAGCGCTGCCGCGTGGGCCTGGAGGCGTTCGGCCGCGAGGCTTGCGCCTGCCGTGTCGCCGCAGGATGTCGCCACGACGAGGGCTTGGCCCGCCAGGGTGTGGGCGCGCTGGTGGAGGGCTGTGACGCGGGCCGGAGGCGCTTCGTCCGTCGTGGGCGTCGCGCGCAGAGGCGCGCGACCGCCCCGCATGCGGGCCACGCGTTCGGCGAGGCGCTGCGCCGCCTCGTCCAGTGCGGCGGACGGCGCGAGGACGCGGAGTTCGTCGGTCACGGTGAGCAGCGCGGTCAGGTGACCCGCGAGCCGGTTGTCCAGTTCCTCCTCGCGGGAGCGGCGCGGCCCATGGATCTTGCGGCACGGCTCGGCCATGGTGTGGACCGACTTGGTGCGGATCGGCTCGTACATGGATGGCCTCCTGGGTATCACTCAGAAGGCCATCCTAACTTAGACGGCGTCTAAAGTTGTGCTGCTTACAGATCAGGCTGGGGTCATGGCTGGCTGTAGCCGTCGAGGAAGGTGCCGATACGGGTCACCGCGTCCGCCAGGTCCTTGGCGTTCGGCAGGGTGACCAGGCGGAAGTGGTCCGGCTCCGGCCAGTTGAAGCCCGTGCCGTGCACCACCATGATCTTCTCGGCGCGCAGCAGGTCCAGCACCATCTGCCGGTCGTCCTTGACCTTGTAGACCTTGGGGTCGAGCCGGGGGAAGGCGTAGAGGGCGCCCTTGGGCTTCACGCACGTCACGCCCGGGATCTGCGTCAGCAGCTCGTGCGCCACGTCGCGCTGCTCCAGCAGGCGGCCGCCCGGCAGCACCAGGTCGTTGATCGACTGGCGGCCGCCGAGTGCGGTGGCGATCGCGTGCTGCGCGGGCATGTTGGCGCACAGCCGCATGTTGGCCAGGATCGTCAGGCCCTCGATGTAGCTCTCCGCGTGCGCCTTCGGGCC
Organism: Streptomyces sp. UNOC14_S4; assembly: GCF_020740835.1. Lineage (GTDB taxonomy): Bacteria > Actinomycetota > Actinomycetes > Streptomycetales > Streptomycetaceae > Streptomyces. The sequence goes on along the minus strand of NZ_JAINFC010000275.1, from coordinate 2,611 downwards.
GCACACCGCCATCCAGCCGCTGCGGTAGCCCGCGACGCGGTACGCCTTGGAGAGGCCGTTGAAGGTGAGGGTGAGCAGGTCCGGGGCGAGGGCGGCGGTCGGCGTGTGCGTCACGCCGTCGTAGAGGATCTTGTCGTAGATCTCGTCGGAGCAGACGATCAGGTTGTGGCGGCGGGCGATCTCCGTCAGGCCGCGCAGCATCTCGTCGTCGTAGACCGCACCCGTGGGGTTGTTGGGGTTGATGATGACGAGGGCCTTGGTGCGGTCCGTGACCTTGCGCTCGATGTCGGCCAGGTCCGGCATCCAGTCCGACTGCTCGTCGCAGCGGTAGTGCACGGCCGTGCCGCCCGCGAGGGAGACGGAGGCGGTCCAGAGGGGGTAGTCCGGCGCGGGGACGAGGACTTCGTCGCCGTCGTCCAGCAGTGCCTGCATCGACATCTGGATCAGCTCGGAGACGCCGTTGCCGAGATAGACGTCCTCGACGGACAGCTCGACGCCCTTGGTCTCGTAGTGCTGCACCACCGCGCGGCGGGCCGAGAGCAGGCCCTTCGCGTCCCCGTAGCCGTGCGCGTCACCGACGTTGCGCAGCATGTCCTCGAGGATTTCCGGCGGGCACTCGAAACCGAAGATCGCGGGGTTGCCGGTGTTGAGCTTGAGGATGCGGTGACCTGCTGCTTCCAGCCGCATTGCCTCCTCGAGCACCGGGCCACGGATTTCGTAGCAGACGTTGGCGAGCTTCGTTGACTGGATCACCTGCATGACGGCCACCTTACGGCGGTGAAAAAGGGGGCGCTCGCGAATTGAGGCCACCCGGGGGCGGCGACGAGGGAGCGGGCGTGCCTTGGGTCACGCGACCGGCGTGCGGCGGATCGTGCGCCCCACGAGAGCGTCCGTACGCCTGCCGTCTTTCATCACAAAGCTTCCATCGATCAGGACAAAAGGAATACCGGTCGGAAGCGTCCTCGGGGCTTCGAAAGTGGACCCCGCAGCGACCGTGTCCGGATCGAAGAGGACGAGATCGGCGCGGAATCCCTCCCTGATCAGGCCCCGATCCGGCAGTCGCAGACGGGCCGCGGGACGTGACGTGAGATGCGCCACGCACTCCTCCAGTGACAGCACTCCGAGTTCACGCGCGTACGTTCCGAGGTAGCGCGGGAACGTTCCGTAGGCGCGCGGGTGCGGCTTGGCGCCGTGCAGGATGCCGTCGCTCCCCGCGGTGTGGGCAGGGTGTCGCATGATCGTCCGGACGTTCTCCTCATGGCCCACGTGGTGCAGGATCGTCGGGCCGAGGCGGTCGGCGATCAGGAGACGGCGGGCCGTGGTCCAGGGGGCCTCGCTCCGGTCGCGGGCCGAGGCGGCGATCGTTCTGCCGATGTGGCCGCTCAGTTCCGGGTCCGCGGGGGTCATGACACCCGAGATCTCGATCGTGTCCCAGTCGACCGGGACGCCGTGGCAGCCGTCCGAGCCCTCGGTCTCCAGCGTGTGACGGACGCGGTCGGCGGTCGCGTCGTCGCGGAGGCGCGCGAGGAGCGCGTCGGGGCCGCCCTCGTTCGCCCAGCTCGGGAGGAGCGCGGCGAGGGTGGTGCTGCCGGGGGTGTAGGGGTAGGTGTCGAGTGAGATGTCGGCGCCTTGCGCGCGTGCCGCGTCCAGCAGGGCCAGGAGTTGCGGGGCGCGGCCCTCGTTGACCTCGAAGTTCATGGTGGCGTGGGCCAAGTGGAGGGCGCAGCCCGCGCTCCGGGCGAGCGTGATCATCTCGGCGTAGGCGGGGAGGGCGTCCGCGCCGTACGAGCGGTGGTGCGGGCAGTAGTAGCCGCCGTACGCGGCCACGACCTCGCAGAGTTCGGCGAGCTCTGTGGTGCTGGCGTACATGCCCGGGGTGTAGGTGAGACCTGAGGACATGCCTACGGCGCCTTGCGCCATGCCTTCGGCGACGAGGCGCTTCATCGACGCGATCTCGGGTGGTGTGGCGGGGCGGTCCTCCCAGCCGAGGGCCAGGGCGCGGACCGTGCCCTGGGGGACGAGGTAGGCGGCGTTGACCGCCGTGCCCTGGCGGTCGAGGCGGTCGAGGTACTCGCCGACGGTGCGCCAGTCGATGTTCACGTCGATGTTCACGCCGGAGTTCACGCCGGAGTTCACATCGGAGCCGTCGCCGTTCCAGCCGGCGATCTGGGTGCGGAGGGCGGGGAGGACGCGGTCGTCTACGGGGGCGTAGGAGAGGCCGTCCTGGCCGATGACTTCGAGGGTGACGCCTTGGGCGGCTTTCGCGGTGTGCTCGGGGTCCCGGAGGAGGGCCAGGTCGCTGTGGGCGTGCATGTCGATGAAGCCGGGGGCGAGGGCCAGGCCGTCGGCGTCCAGGGTGCGTTTGCGGGTGGCGGTGGGGCGGTTCCTGCCGCCGTCCGCTTCGCGGTGGATGCCGGTGATCCGGCCTTCGGCGAGGGTGACGTCGGCCTGGTAGGGGGTGGTGGCCGTGCCGTCGATGACGCGGGCGTTCCGGATGACCAGGTCCATGGGGTGACCCTTCGTCTGGAGGGGGGCGGCTTGCGCTCCGCTTGCGGCTGCGGACCGGTGGGGCTTCTCGCGCAGTTCCTCGCGCCCCTGGGTGGTTGGTGGG
>NZ_JAINFC010000274.1 GCF_020740835.1 Streptomyces sp. UNOC14_S4 | reverse complement strand
GTCCACCCCACCGCCACCATCGGCTACAACACCTTCGGCGACCAGTCGGAGACCCAGGATCCGAACGGCAACACCGTCACCACCTCCTTCGACGCCGCGGGCCGCAAGACGGCGCAGACCCTGCCGAACTACACGCCACCCGGTTCCTCGACGCCCATCACCGGGGCCACCACGACGTGGACGTACGACGACATGGGCAACGTCACCCAGATCACCGATCCGCTGCGGCACACCAACCAGTACCTCTACGACCAGCTCGGCGACGTCGCCCAGGTCACGGACGCCAAGAAGGGCGTCGCGCACACCGTGTACGACGCCAACGGCGAGGCGCTGTCCGAGACCACGCCGTCCGGCGCGCAGACCCAGGCCACGTACGACTTCATGGGCCGGAAGCTGACGACCACCGTCCTGGACCGCTTCCCCAGCCCCGTCACGTCCACGACCACCCACTCCTACGCGGCCTCCGCGGCCAACCCCGGCGGGGCCTTCCTCGCCTCGACCACCACCCAGAACGGTGTGACCACCCGCTACGGCTACAACAACGTCGGCGAGACCACCCAGGTCACCGACGGCGCCGGGAACACCACCGAGACCACCTACGACCTGGAGGGCCACAAGTCCGCCGTCAAACTCCCCGACGGCACCCGGACCACCGTCTCCTACGACCAGCTCGGCAACCCCGTCCGGACCCAGTCGCTGGACACCGACGGGCAGACCGTGCTGGCCACGCGATCCGCGACCTACAGCGCCGCCGGTCACCTGATGTCGTCGACGGACGCCAACCAGCACACCACCACGCTCACGCGTGACGCGCTCGGCCAGGTCACCGGAGAGGTCCAGCCCGTCGACGCCGCGCACTCGATCACGACGTCGTTCGGCTACGACGCCGCAGGGCACCGCACACGCTTCACCGACGGCCGCGGCAACGCCCGTTACTACACCTTCAACTCCTGGAACCTGCCCGAGTCGGTCGTCGAGCCACCGGTCTCCACGTCCGCCTACAGCTACACTTCCGCGGCCGACTCCACCTTCACCACGTCCTACGACGCGGCGGGGCACGCCGTGTCCCAGACCGCCCCCGGCGGCGTCACCGTCACCTCCGACTACGACGCCCTCGGCAACGTCACCAGCCAGTCCGGCACCGGAGCCGACGCCCCCACGGCGACCCGCACCTTCGGCTACGACGCGGACAACCGCATGCTGACCGCGGCCACCAGCGCCGTCGGCACCACGACCCCGGCGACGTCGAACACCTTCACCTACAACGACCGCGGGCTGCTGCTCACGGCCGACGGGACGGCGGGCTCCAGCTCGTTCGTGTACGACGGCGACGGCCTGACCACATCACGTACCGACGCCGCGGGCACGACCGCCTACGGCTACGACAAGGCCGACCGCCTGGCGACTCTCGACGACCCGGCGACCGGCTCTCGGCTCACTTACACCTACAACTCCCTCTCGCAGCCGGACAACATCCAGTACGGGGGCAAGGACGGCAACGTCCGCACCTTCAACTACGACCACCTGCACCGGCTCGTCAGCGACAACCTGAAGACGGCGCTCGGCGCCACCGTCGCCTCCATCGGCTACGGCTACGACACCAACGGGAACCTGACGGGCAAGAAAACCGCCGGCCTCGCCGGTTCGTCCGACAACACCTACACCTACGACTGGGCGGACCGCCTGACGTCGTGGAACAACGGGAGCACCACCACCGCATACGCCTACGACGACTCCGGCAACCGCATCCGCATCGGTGCCAACGTCTACACGTACGACGCGCGGGACCAGCTCACCGGCGACGGCGTCAACACCTACCGCTACACGGCGCGCGGCACGCTGACCCAGCAGGCGACCGGCTCCACGACCACGGCTTTCGCCTCGGACGCCTTCGATCAGCAGGTCAAGCAGGGTACGCAGACCTACGTCACCGACGCGCTGGGCCGCGTCATGACCGGCAGCGGCACGGACGGCAGCAAGATCTCCTTCTCCTACACGGGCACGGGCAACTCTCTTGCCTCGGACGGCTCCAGCACCTACACGTGGAGCCCCGACGGAGGCCTCGTCGGCATCGGTATGGCCGGCGCCACGGCGGGCTCGGGCAGCCTCGCGTTCACCGATCAGCACGACGACGTGGTGGGCAGCTTCTCGGCGGCCGGTACGGCGCTGAGCGGCTCCACGGCCTACGACCCGCTGGGCAACGTGACCGGGACCGCCGGGACTCCGGTCGGCAGGCTCGGCTACCAGTCCGGCTGGACCGACGCGGCCACCGGCAAGGTCAACATGGCCGCCCGCTGGTACAACCCGGCCGCAGGCCAGTTCATGAACCGGGACACCATGTCCTTCGACCCGGTCCCGAACTCGGCCACCGCCAACCCCTTCGCCTACGTCGACGACAACCCGCTCAAGGGCACCGACCCTTCGGGGCACGGCTTCTGGGGCAGCATGCAGCGCGCGGTGTCCAGCGGCTGGGAGCACGTGAAGTCAGCGGCATCGAGCGCGTGGCAGGGCGTCACCAGAGCCTGGGACTCCGCCTCCAACTGGGCGTCGAACACGTATCACCGGTTCAGCTCCTGGGTGTCGCGTGAGTACGACGAAACCATGGCCAGGCTGGATCGGGAGATACGGCGCCTGGACCGTGAGATAGCCCGGCTCAACCGGGAAATCCATGACAGCTATCGCTACATCAGACACCAGGCCAGCCGCGCCTATCACGCCACCACCCGTGCGGTCAGTCACTCCTACCACCAGACCGTCCATGCCGTGACCACGGCCTACCACGCGACTGCCCAGGCCGTCCGTACCACGACGACCTACTTCAAGAACCATGCGGCAGCCATCGCCTCCTTCGCAGCCTCCACCGCGGTCTTCATCGGCTGCGAGGCCGCTGTGGGCGCAGCGACGGGTGGCGTCGGAGCCGTGATCGGCGCGGCAGGCTGCGGTGCACTGGCCGGCGCTGTCGGTGGTGCGGTGGACCAGGGCGCCAAGTGCATGTCCGGCCAGGCCGGTGGCTGCTCGGTGAGCGCCTTCGCCGGTGCGGTGGCCGTGGGCGCCGTGGGCGGCGCGATCGGTGGTGCGCTCGGCGGCGCCCTGGGCGGCAAGCTCACGGAGTCGGCGCTGGGGAGTGTACTGCCGAGGGTGGTCGCCAGCTCTTTGGAGGGCGCGTCCATAGGGGGTATCTCCGGGGGTGCCGTCGGTGCCGCCGATTACGGGCTCACCTGTTCTCGTAGCGGGGCGGGGTGTTCGTGGTCGGGGGCGGCCAAGGCCGCGGCCGGTGGGGCTGCGGACGGGGCCATCGGTGGTGCGGCAGCAGGTGCCGGCTCCTCGGTGGCTGCTCATGCCAGAGGGCGCCTCACCGGCCGTCAGGAATCGGGAGAGGTCAGTGGCTGTCTGACCGGCGGTCCGCACAGCTTCACGGGATCCACTCGTGTGGCCATGGCGGACGGCTCGTCCAAGCCGATCGAACAGATCAAGGAGGGAGACGAAATCCGCAACGCGGTGCCGGGCAAGCCGGGCACCACGGAGACCCACAAGGTCGACAAGGTCATCGTCACCACGACGGACCGTGACTTCGTGGACGTGACTGTCGCCCCGGCGGCCAAGCCGTCCCTCAAGTCCCGCGTCCTGAAGAAGGCCGCTCTCGGCCTGGCTTCTGCGGCCACGGCGGTCGCTGCTCTGAGCCCGACTGCCGCTTCCGCGACGACGATCACGACCACCTACCACCACCCGTTCTACGACCAGACTCAGTCCGCCTTCGTGGAGGCGAAGGACCTCCACACCGGTGACCTCCTGGAGACCGACGACGGCACGGTCGAGATCACTGGGGTCCGCCTGTACCACCAGGACGACGTCGTCACCTACGACCTCACGGTCGACGGGCTGCACACGTACTATGTGCTGGCGGGGGCTGCGCCGGTCCTCGTTCACAACTGTGGTCCTGGCGTTGCAACTGAAGATGATGCGATGCTGGCACTCAACCGTGCGGAAGAGTTGCAGGCATCCCGCAATGACTACTTCATGGCGGATACAAAGGGCACTACGGCGGTGATCGGCGTCTTCAACTCGCAGACGAAGAGGTTTATCAACCGCATCGGAATCAACGGTGGTGGCGCCATGCCTTCCGGTTGGACGCTGCGGCCGGGAGAAGAATTTGTGCAGGCCGCCGGTCATGCGGAAGAGGGGATTCTCAATAGTTTGGGTCCCAATGAACATGCGGTGTTCGGCGCAGCTTCTCGGAACTTCTGCGTTACCGTTTGCTCGCCGATGCTCAACGTGCGCGGGGTGACATTGGGAGGCGCGGGTATCCGCGGCCATGCTGCACAGAATTCCCCATACACCATCTTCTGGGCTACTGGAGACTAGAGGGACATGGAGAAAACACCAGAACTTCAGGCGATCTCGAATGCTTCAGACTCTGAGCTGATGCTCATCTGTGCCGCTGCTGCCGAACGAGGGATGGCCTTTTGTAGAGTCCTGGGCGGCACAGAGAGTATCGAGTGGGCGGACGAGGCGCTTGAACTCGCGTGGGCAGCAGCTGCCGGCGAGTTCAATGAGAGCGAGTGTGCTGACGCGCTGGATGGGCTTGAGATGGACTCTGGTGACGACGAGGATGATTCCTCGAGTCCAGAGTTCTTTATTGCTCAGTCTTTGGCGCTCATTGGTAATGCCCTTTCCGCTTCGTTGCGACCTACCGCAGCGAAGGCGGAGCTGTCCGTCAATACCATGAGGTCGCTGCTCTCGATGCTTGACTTTAAGCTGGCAGGAGAGCATCCCGTCATTGTGAGGTATGGAGAGGGGGTTCCACCTCCGGGAGTCCTCCAACAAATGGAGATTGATGCCGAGCGAGAGCTGGCCGATCTTCTCGCTCGCAGGGATAAGGGGGATGGTCAGAGGTCGAATATTGCCTCTGCTCTTCCCCAGGTTGAGGCGTCATCCAGGGAGTTCAGCGCACAGCTGGCTACCTCCATCGAAGAGGTGGCTGATTTGAGTGACTGGGAACTGTAGAACCCATTGAACTGTCGAAGCCCCACTGGCAAGGTGCTGGTGGGGCTTCGGCGGCGCCGATGGCTGGGGAGCGCTAGAACATTTAGTGGTTGAGATAGGAACAGGCCAATGGCATATCTCGCCGTCTTTGAGAGTGGTGCATGGCGCCTGGAGTGAGAGGTTCTGGCGTGAGCAATTGCTAGCGATTGGCCTCAAGCCCAGGTGAAACTGGCTTCCCCTGGAACTGTAGGTTCTGAGGCTCGCGATGTGGAATGGAGTCACTGCTCGGCATTGGGTGAGCTAAAGGGATATGCTCACTCGGACGGGCAGGGAATCTACCTGGAGGGGGGCCATTGAAATCGTTGCCGACTTCATTGTCTGGTATCGGGGGCTAGTGTCGGCCGAGGAGCAAGTGACCTTCTGCGATGACTCGTACAGCTTCGATGGCGTAGTCCCGACGGATGCGGTCAGAGGAGACATTATCGCCATTGCGGAGCGAGCAACTCCGTAAGCAAACTAGTTGAAAGAAGGGAGGCTCTGCTGGAGTTCCGGCAGAGCCTCCCTGGCGTTTGACGGCAGTAGATGACGGCAACGTCAGCGGGCGGCAGTGCAGGGTGGCAGTTCGTTGCTGCCGTCGTCGGCCTTGACGATCGCCCTGGCTGCCAAGTGCGGTCCCGATGACGTCACGTTGGAGGTGGAGTCGTCGGGCGTAGATGGTGACGTCGATGTGGGCGTCGCCGAGCAGTTTCTTGGTGACGACGAGGCCGAGGCCCTGTTTCCAGGAGCAGGTCGCAGTTGAGTGGCGCAGGCCGCGGAAGCGGACGTTACGAAGTCCGGCCTGAGCGAGGAGCTGGCCGAGTCGTGGGACTGCTCGAAGGCGCGGGCCAGAGAGGACACCTACCGGCGAAGGACTCGCGCTTGAAGCGCCGACACGCATCAGTAATTCGAAGGCGCATCCCGACTCGGACGGCAACATCATGACCCCGGCGCCGGGAGCCGAGCCGCTGCCGCGCTCTCGTCCGGCGCGTCCCGGCTTGGATACGGTCTCTGTCGTGTCCGGCGCGCGTCGGTTGGTCACCGGTGGTTGCGGGCGTCGGACGATCGCGTACGACTTGGGGAGTTGGTACCGGCATGGCGTCTGATGCTGCACGGACAGCGATAGAGGGACTCACGTCGGCAGGGGCGGCAGAAGCCATGATTGCCGCCTGCCGGTCGGTAGGACTGGACCCGTGCGGCGCCGAGCTGATCCGCTTCGGGGAGAACGCGTTGTTCCGCCTGGCTTCCGCCCCTGTGATCGTGCGGGTGGCTCGCTCATCGGAATACCTGTCCTCGGCTCGGAAGGAGGTGGCCGTCTCCCGGTGGCTGGCACAGGAAGGATTTCCCGCGGCTCGGGTCGTGGACGACCTGGAGCAGCCGGTCCTTGCCGGTGGGCGGCCGGTGACCTTCTGGCACCTGATCAACGAAGGGGATCGCAAGCCGACGTACGGAGAACTGGGCGCGGTCCTGCGGGACCTGCATTCCCTGACGCTTCCCCCAGGGCTGGAACTCCCGCCGTACGACGTGTTCGGCCGGTCGGATCTGCGCATCGACCGAGCCCCGGACGGTGTCTCGGATGAGGACCGGCAGTTCCTGCGTCGGCGTCTCCACGAGCTCCGCGCCGAAGTCGCGAACCTGCGGTTCGACTCGTTGAAGGACCCCCTGCACGGGGACGCGCACATGCAGAACCTCATGACCAACGATCAGGGGCATGTGGTCCTCATCGACTTCGAAGGCTTCGGTTTCGATCACCCCGAGTGGGACCTGATGGTGACCGCAACCGAACACCACAGCCTCGGCTGGCAGACGAAAGAACAGTACGCGGACTTCGTGACGGCTTACGGTCGCGACCTGCGGGACTGGACCGGGTTCACGACGTTGCGTGGCGTACAAGAATTCCACATGACAACGTGGCTCATGCAGAACACCTCTGAGGGCAAAAACATTGCGGAAGAGTACGTGCGGCGCCTCGCGTCACTGCGCGATGACGATGCACCGCGGAACTGGCGTCCGTGGTGACACAGACTATTCCTCGTCAAGGCGGGCGACGGCCTGCCGCACCTGCTCGTTGAACTCGGCCACAGCCCGGTTACCGGAGTGAGCGCTGACCTCGGATTGGAAGTCCGATACGTAACGCTGAAAGCGGGCTGATTGGGGGAAAGTGGCTGTACGTGCGGATTGATCAGCCTTTCCCGGATGATCGAGTCCCGTCGCCCTCCTGGCCGGTTGAACACGGCCTTGACGAAGAACGGCCCTTTATCGCTGCTGATGATCGCAGCGAAGTCCGAGCTGAATCCCCGATCAGGGATCTCCACCTTGGTGACATCGCCGGTGTACGGGTAGATCAGGTCCCGGAAGTGGGCATCGGGCAGATCAGCCACGGGTCCCTCTCAGCTGCGTCAGTTTTTCGGTTGGCATGTACTGGGTGGCGTACCTGGACGGCAGGAGTCGTTCGGCTCACACCTCGGGTCGCACGGGTTCTTCGGGACGCAGTCAGGGCCACACGGCTCGTTCTGCCCCTGGTCGTGGTCCTTGTCCTTCTTACCCCAGTCGGCTCGGAGGGAGTCGACGGCCTCAGGCAGAGAAGGTCCGATCAGGATAGAAGTCAGCGAGTCCTCACGAACGTTACCGACACCCAGCCAGGTGGAGAAGACGCATGGTGCGACGTTGTCGCTTGGGTCGTTCGAAGCACTGCTGTCACCGCACCCGCCACACAGATCGGATGCGTCTGGCTTCTGGTCACAGGAGGCCCGTCGGGCGGACTTGACAGGAATGCTGAAGAACTCCTCGACGCCAAGTTCGTCGGGAAGCCTGGACGCAGTGCATTCATTCCAGGGTCAGGCATTCCTGACTTCATTTGAAACAAGATTTCGGTTAAGGCTGGCGACGGGTTCAGGAGATATGCTGCCGTGATCAATGATCCTTCGAATCCCTTGACGGGGCTACGTGTGATCACCAATCATCCTGGTGCAGTGCCATACTTCCAAGGGCTGATGTAGCAGCATGGCATCCCGGGCTCGGTGGTTGAGAGAGGGGCAGGCCAGTGACGTACCTCGCTGTCTTTGAGAGTGATACATGGCGTCTGGACCGAGAGGTTCTGGCGCGAGCAATTGCCGGCGACTGGCCGCAAGCCCAGGTGAAGCTGGCTTCTCCCGGAGTTGTAGGTTCTGAGACTCGCGATGTGGAGTGGAGTCACCGCTCGGCATTGGGTGAGCTAGAGGGGTATGCTCACTCGGACGGGCATGGAATCTATCTGGAGGGGCCCATCGAAATCGTTGCCGACTTCGTTTTCTGGTATCGGAGGCTAGTGCCGGCCGAGGAGCAAGTCATCTTCTGCGATGACTCGTACAGCTTCGATGGCGTAGTCCCGACGGGCGCGGTAAGAGGAGACGTTATCGCCATCGCGGAGTGAGTGACTCCGATTGCGCTCAAAGAGGGGAGGCTCTGCCGGGTCTTCGGCAGAGCCTCCCTGGCGTTTTGGCGGCAGTGGTCGACGGCAGCCCCGCCGGATAGGCGCTGGGCACCTTTATAGAGGTCAAGAGATCCGCTCCGGCGACTTCCTCGAGGTCGACAGTGGTGAGGTCGAGTGTGAGGGTCGGGGCTACCGGGGTATCGCTAAGCTTCAGCCGGGTAGAACGCCTGCCTTTATGCCTGATATGAATTCAGTCCATGTTCTCGTGGTGAGGCGTATGTATGGTCCGTGCGGGTCTTTCGAGTCCTGGCACGCTATGCTGCCGCTCAGTGCGCCAAGTTCCACACAGTTGCTATTGCTTGCGCTGTAGGTGGCCTTACGCCATGCTGGGCCCGCGGTCGAAGGCTTGCGAATGTCTCTACTCACTTTTCCGTTCCTTCAGTTGGGCGATGAGTGAGAGTGATCTTTCGAAGGGAAGAGCTGTTGCTGTCAGCCTCTCGAACGCTTCCATGTATCGCGCCACGTTCGCGGGCTCCTCGACGTAGAGACTGCTTTCCAGGTTTTCCAACAGGACGACGTCCAAGCCTGGTTGTTCAAAACCGAGAGCGGTGAAGCCGCCGGTAACCCCCGGATGCAATGCGGCGTCCAGCGGTAGAACCTGAATGGTCACGTGTGGATACATGGCGACATCAAGTAGTCGTTGTAGCTGGTCCCTCATGACCCCCGTTCCCGGAACGCTGGCCAACAATGCGGCTTCGTGGATGATCGCTCGAAGTCGGAGCGGTTCAGGCTTCGTCAGTACGGACTGCCGCGCCACTCGTACCTCAACGAGAGCATCCACCCCCTCGGGGGAAGTGGTCATGCTGTGGGCGGTGATCACCGCGCGGGCGTAGGCAGAGGTCTGGAAGAGCCCTGGGATCACCAGGGGCTCATACGTGCGAACCGACGAGGCGTCCGACTCCAGGCTGATCAGGTCCGAGTAGACCGGCGAGAGGTCGTAGGTCTGCCACCACCCGCGCTGGCCGCCGTGGCGGGCCAACTTGAGCAGGCCCTCTCGGACATCGCTGCCCTGGAGGCCGTAGATGTCGAGCAGTCGGTCGACGTCGTCGGGTCGTGCACCACGCGTTGCGCTCTCCAGCCGGGACACCTTTGAGGTGCTGAGCCCTGTCCGGGACTCGACTTCGTCCAAGGTAAGTCCGGACTCTTCGCGCAGGCGTCGCAACTCCGCTCCAAGTCGCCGACGGCGCACGGTTGGCACTGCCATCACGCGCCCCCTTCTCTCGCTGCCGCTGTTCAGGTCCGTTTGGCGCATCTGCATGCTCGCACAGAAGACGTCACCCACACGGTTGGCGAACTTGCCAATATGGCTGTCTCGCTTGCCAGTGGAGAGTCGCGTGCGCCACTCTGCTTCTGGCCAACTACGCACCGTCCACGACTCATTGCCCACGTGCCGACCCGACAGCAGCAACGGGTTGGGGCGCCGGAACGCAATGAACCCCCGCAGCCGTGGTACCGGCCCGGGGGTGGCCAACGCTGAGAAGGAGCGTCGACATGCGTCATCGTATCCACCACTGGCTCAAGCAGGCGAGAGCGGCCTTCAGGTCGGGGACTCCCCGCCCTGGCGCCACCCCCAGGCCTGC
>NZ_JAINFC010000273.1 GCF_020740835.1 Streptomyces sp. UNOC14_S4 | reverse complement strand
GGCCTCGGGGAGGATGTCGGAGGTCGCCAGGTAGAGCAGGACCCCGCCGAAGAACCCGAGGTAAGCGCCGAGGAACTGCGCCGGAAGGGTGAACAGCAGGGTCGACGCGGCGCCCGCCACGGGGGCGAGCGCGTCGGCGGCGAGCATCAGGAAGGCGCGGCGGCGCCGGTTCCCGTACAGGTCGGTGATCGTGTACGTGTTGAAGCCGTCGGCGAAGTCGTGCGCGATGACCGCGATGGCCACGGCGGCGGCCATGCCGGTGTCCACCTGGAAGGCCGCGCCGATCGCGACGCCGTCCATGGCGCTGTGCCCGACGAGCGCCGCGGCCGCCGTGAGGCCCACCTGCGGGGCGCGGGTGCCGTCGGCGGGCCGGTGGCCGACCCGGCGGACGGCGAGGAGCCGTTCGACGAGGTGGGCGGCGAGGAAGCCGAGGACGAAGCAGAGCAGCGCGGCCGGTACCCCGAAGACCTCCCGCCCGGCGGCCGCCAGCGCCTCCGGGAGCAGGTCGAGACCGACGACGCCGAGCATCAGGCCGCCCGCGAGCCCGAGGACGAGGTGCTTGCGGTCGGTGACCCGGTGGGCGGTCCAGCCGCCGAGCAGCGTCATCAGGAACGCCCCCAGGGCGACGACGACCGGCACGGCTCCGCCCTCCTCACCGCTGCGCTGCTTCCCTTGTGCCCCGCCTCTCCTGCTTACCTGTACGTCGGCGTCGGCGCCCGCCGGGGCGTGGCGGCGGACGAGGTGCTGGCGCTGGTCGGGGAGGTGCTCGGCGGGGCCGTGCCCGTCGCGCTGGCGACCGCCGGGGCCAAGGCCCGGGAGCCGGGTCTGCTGGCGGCGGCCGCCCGGCTGGGGGTGCCGCTCCTGGCGTACGGCCCGGACGAGCTCGCCTCGGTGGCGGTGCCGAACCCCTCGGATGCCGCGCTCGCCGCCGTGGGCGCGCCCGGGGTGGCCGAGGCGGCGGCGCTGCTGGCGGCGGGCCCGGACGGCGTGCTGGTGGTGGCGAAACGGAAGACGGCCCGGGTGACCTGCGCCGTCGCACGCGGACCCGGGTGAGGGCGGCGCGCGGGGCGTCGTTACGGTGTTCTGCTGCGGGCTGCCCGCACCAGCCCTGTCGAACGGACGAAGAAGAGAAGGCGGCCCGCGGCCATGAACACACCCAGCGAACCCGATCTGCGCCATCACGGTGACGTCGAAGTGCGGGGCGGCGGCGCGGAGTTGACCGACCTCGCGGTCAATGTGCGCTCGGGTACGCCTCCGGAGTGGCTGCGGGAGCACGTCGCGGGTTCCCTGGACGGGCTCGCCGCCTACCCCGACGGGCGGGCGGCGCGGCGGGCCGTGGCCGAGCGGCACGGGCTGCCGGAGGAGCGGGTGCTGCTGACCGCGGGCGCCGCGGAGGCGTTCGTGCTGCTGGCGCGGGCCCTGCCGGTGCGACGGCCGGTGGTGGTCCACCCGCAGTTCACGGAGCCGGAGGCGGCACTGCGGGCGGCCGGGCACGAGGTGGAGCGGGTGCTGCTCGACCCGGAGGACGGCTTCCGCCTGGACCCGCGCGCGGTGCCGGGCGACGCGGACCTGGTCGTCGTCGGCAACCCCACCAACCCGACGTCCGTGCTGCACCCGGCGCAGACGCTGGCCCAGCTCGCCCGCCCGGGGCGGACCCTGGTCGTGGACGAGGCGTTCATGGACGCGGTACCGGGCGAGCGCGAGTCCCTCGCGTCCCGTACGGACCTGCCGGGTCTCGTGGTGCTGCGCAGCCTCACCAAGACGTGGGGTCTGGCGGGGCTGCGCATCGGCTACATCCTCGCCTCGCCCGGCGCGACGGCCCGGCTGGAGCGGGCGCAGCCGCTGTGGCCGGTGTCGTCCCCGGCGCTCGCGGCGGCGGAGGTGTGCAGCGCTCCCCCGGCGCTCGCGGAGGCCGCGCACGCGGCGCACCATCTGGCCTCGGACCGGGCGCACCTGCTGGCGGCGCTCTCCGCGTTCGAGGGCATCGAGGTGTTCGGGCCCGCCGCGGGGCCGTTCGTCCTCGTCCGTATGCCGAACGCGGTGGCGGTGCGGTCGCGGCTGCGGGGGCTGGGGTTCGCGGTGCGGCGGGGCGACACGTTCCCGGGCCTGGGCCCGGAGTACCTGCGACTGGCGGTGCGCGACCGGGCGACGACGGACCGCTTCGCGGAGGCGCTGACGCTGGCGCTGGCCGACCTGTAGGGGTTCTCGCCATTGCCTCTTGAACCGGGGCTGCGCCCCGGACCCCCCGAGCGGCTTCGCCGCTTGTCCTCAAACGCCGGACGGGCTGGATTCGGCCTGCCCGTCCAGCGTTCAGGGGAACTACTTACGGTTCGCTGCCCGGCGGCGGGCCATGACGAGCGCCCCGCCGCCCGTGGCCACGAGTACTGCCGCGGCCCCCACGACGTACGGCGTTGCGGAGCTGCCGCCCGTCTCGGCCAGGTTCTTCTCCGGTGTCCGTGCGGTCGTCTGCTGTGCGGTCTTCCGCTGGGGCTCCGCACCGTGCGCGTCGCCCGCCGCAGGTGTCTCGCACGTCGCCTCGGCGAGAGTGACCTCGCCCGAGACCGCGGCGACGTTCAGCTTCAGCGGGTTGACGGCCACGCGCAGGGACAGGGCGCTGGCGGCGGCCGTCCGGGACGTGGTGGTGGTCCTGGAGAGGTCCAGCCGCACTTCTCCCACACCCGGCACGTCGACCTTCGTCGTGCCGCCGGTGGTGAGCGTGGTCTTCCTGCCGAGCACGGTGACGCTGCCGAGCAGGTTCGACGTGGCGGTGGGCTTCTCGCCCGCCGCGCAGACGGCCTTGGACGTCACCTGCTGGACGTCGACGAGGGAGAGCAGCGGCAGGCCGGGGACGTGCACCCGGGCGTGCACGAGGTTGGTGTAGCCCTCCGCTCTGGTGCGGTCGGCCGTGGCGCGGGCGGTGGCGGCGTCGGCGCGCAGGACGTCCACCGGCTTGCCGCCCTCGACGCCGTCGAGGGCGAGGGTCAGCGCGGTCCTGTCCGCCGAGGCCCCGTCCGCGGGCGCGTGCACCTCGTTGAGCGAGGAGCGGAGCGGGACGCGGACGGTGTTGTTCAGCAGGGCGACGTCGAGTCCGGTGCGCAGGACGACCGCTCCGGCCTTGCCCTCGCCGCCCGTCCCGCCCGTGGTGCCCGTGATGCCTCCGGTGGCATGCGCGGGGCCCGCCACGGCGGTCGCGGTCGCGGCGGCCGTCGCCACGACGGCGGCGAGACGGCGTACGGGCATACGGCGTGCGGGCATGCCGAAGGAAGGCCTGGTGGTGCTGTACACGTGTGTGGAACCCCCACAAGAGGTGTGATGCCGCCGACGCGTCTATGGGGGACAGCGCGCGCCGACGGCGGGACCCCGTCATCGTTGCCCCCGGGAGGGTGAACGGGCGCCCCTCCGAGGGGACTTCACTCCAACGAGTAGGTTTCGCTGCCGTATTCGATTCACTCGGTGCGTGAGGTGACTCTCGTCCCTCACGTAACCCCTGTTCGGCAGATCAACAGATCACTAAGGTCCGCGGTATGTCGACCGAGCGGACCTCCCCGAAGCCGGCCGCCGCCGCGGCCGCCGACCCCGCCGACTCCGCCACGGACGTGCGGACGGCCCGGCTGGCCGTCACCGTCTTCCCGCTGCTGGTGCTCGCGGCGGGCGGGGTTGGGCTCGCGGCCCCCTCGCACTTCACCGGCTGGGCACCGGCGGTGCCGCAGTTGCTCGGCGTGGTGATGTTCACGATGGGGCTCACGCTGACGGCACCGGACTTCCGGGCCGTGGCCCGGCGGCCCTGGGCGGTGGGGCTCGGTCTCGTCGCCCACTACGTGATCATGCCGGGGCTCGGCTGGCTGGTGGCCAACGCCCTGGACCTGCCCCCGCAACTGGCCGCGGGGGTGATCCTGGTCGGGTGCGCGCCGAGCGGCACGGCGTCCAACGTGGTCACCTACCTCGCCCGGGGCGACGTCGCGCTGTCCGTCTCGGTCGCGACCGTCTCCACCCTGGTGGCCCCGCTGGTGACCCCGCCGCTGACGCTGCTGCTCGCCGACCGCTACCTGCACGTGGACGCGGGGGCGATGGTCACGGACATCCTCAAGACGGTGCTCGTGCCGGTCGTCGGCGGGGCGCTCGTGCGCTGGCTCTTCGGGAAGTATGTCAACCGGGTGCTGCGCGTCCTGCCGTGGCTGTCGGCGCTGACGGTCGCGGTGCTCGTGCTCATCGTGGTGTCGGGCAGTGCGGCCAGGCTCAAGGACGCGGCAGGGCTGGTGTTCCTCGCGGTCGTCCTGCACAACGCCCTCGGCCTGGCCCTCGGTTACGCGGCGGCGCGGCTGGCCGGGCTCGGTACGCCGGCGCGCCGCGCCATGTCCTTCGAGGTCGGCATGCAGAACTCGGGGCTCGCGGCGTCCCTCGCCACCGCGCACTTCAGTCCGGCGGCCGCGCTGCCCGCGGCCGTGTTCTCGGTGTGGCACAACGTCTCGGGCGCGGCCGTCGCCGCCTGGATGTCCCGCACGCGGCGGGAGGAGCGGTGACGGACGGAGGACGGGGGCCCGGCGGGCACCAAGGTCGCGTGGTCGTCGTCCCCCGACACCGCCCGGAGCGTACGCGAGACGGCCGCCCGGCCGTCCCCCACCACTGCACGCCCCCCGCGGCGGACAGTGGCGTGGTCGTCCCTGACTGTGCTGAGCTGCGCAAACACGGTGATCCTATTCCTTGAAACTGTCGTGCGGTTCATGCGAACAGCATTGCGAGAACGGGGCATTGGGCGCGTCAGCCTCAGCGGTGGACCCTCTCCACCGTGCGACGGATCCTCTTCTCATTCCTGGGTAAGACAACCCACACGGTGACATCACCCTCAAGGCCAGGCATTTCCGGGAAGTCTCGGCCGCGGATGCCGACCGGGCGCTGGAGGTGCCGGGGCGCGGGTGAGTGGGTAGGACGGGAGGGCCCCATGTGGGCAGTCGCCGCTTCCGTCACCGAGGAGCCCCATGGGAATCGAGCGCACCGAGCAGGGCCCCGCCGGCCACCACGCCGCCCTCGACAGGATCATGCAGATCGCGCTGGGCTTCCAGGCGTCGAAGGTCCTGCTCACGGCGGTCCGGCTCGGGCTGTTCACCGAGCTGGCCGCGGCTCCGCTCCCGTACGAGGAGCTGCGCTCCCGGCTCGGCCTGCACCCGCGGGCCGCGCGTGACTTCTTCGACGCGCTGGTGGCCCTCGGCCTGCTCGACCGTGACGAACGGGGCTACGCCAACACGCCCGCCGCCGCCCGCCACCTGGACCGCGAGCGGGCGGGCTACCTGGGCGGCTTCCTGGAGATGGCGGACGCCCGGCTCTACCGCTTCTGGGACACCCTCGCCGACGGGCTGCGCACGGGCGAGCCGCAGAACGAACTCAAGGACGGCGGCGAGGACTTCTTCGGCGTCCTCTACCAGGACCCGGAGCGGCTGGCCGAATTCCTGCGCGCCATAACGGGCCTGTCGATGCGCTCAGCCCACGCGCTGGCCGACACCGTCGACTGGTCGGCGCACCGCGTCGTCGCCGACATCGGCTGCGCGGAAGGCGGCACGCTCGGCCACCTGCTGCTGCGCCACCCGCACCTGCGGGGCATCGGCTTCGACCTGGAGCCCGTACGCCCCCACTTCGAGAGACGCGCCGAACGCTTCGGCCTCGCGGACCGGCTGGAGTTCCGCGGCGGCGACTTCTTCACCGACCCGCTCCCGCACGCCGACGTGCTGGTCTTCGGCCACATCCTGCACGACTGGGACCTGCCCGCCAAGCGGATGCTGCTGCGCAAGGCGTACGAGGCGCTGCCCGCGGGCGGCGTTGTCATCGTCTACGAGACCCTCGTCGACGACGCCCGCCACGCGAACGCGCCCGCGCTGCTGATGAGCCTCAACATACTGATCGAAACCACGGGAGGCTTCGACTACACGGGCTCCGACTGCCGCGAGTGGCTGGCGGAGGCAGGCTTCGCCGACAGCAGGGTACGACCACTGGCGGGCGCGGAGTCGATGGTGATCGCCCGGAAGTGACCGGCGCCCCGTAAGGGGCGCGGGGAACTGCGCGACAAACCCCCACCGGACCCGCAGCCGCACGCGGCGCGCAAGACGCCCCCCGGTAGGCGCACCCCCACACACAACAGGAAGCCGCACACACACCGGCGGAGCCAAAAAGCGAACCCCATAGGGTTCGCCCATGACCAAGGGCAACGCACTGCACATCAAAGGCCGCATCCTCGTCACCGACACCGACGTCCGCGACGAGTTGTGGGTCGTGGACGGCAGGATCACCTACGAACGTCCAGCCGGCGCCCGCGACGTCACCACGGTCGACGGCTGGGCGCTCCCCGGCCTCGTGGACGCCCACTGCCACGTGGGGCTCGACGCCCACGGGCCGGTCGACGCGTCGACCAGTGAGAAACAGGCCCTGACGGACCGCGACGCGGGCGCGCTGCTGCTGCGCGACGCGGGGTCCCCGTCGGACACGCGGTGGATCGACGACCGCGAGGACCTGCCGCGCATCGTCCGGGCGGGCCGTCACATCGCCCGGACCAGGCGCTACATCCGCAACTACGCGCACGAGATCGAGCCGGAGGACCTCGTCGCGTATGTGGCGCGCGAGGCGCGGCGCGGCGACGGCTGGGTCAAGCTCGTCGGCGACTGGATCGACCGGGAGTCGGGCGACCTGTCGTCCTGCTGGCCGCGCGGCGCGGTCGAGGCGGCCATCGCGGAGGCGCACCGGCTGGGCGCGCGGGTCACCGCGCACTGCTTCGCCGAGGAGTCCCTCGCGCCCCTGGTGGAGGCGGGCATCGACTGTGTCGAGCATGCGACGGGGCTGACGGAGGAGACGATTCCGCTGTTCGCCGAGCGAGGGGTGGCGATCGTGCCGACCCTGGTGAACATCGCGACGTTCCCGAAGCTCGCGCAGGGCGGCGAGGGGAAGTTCCCGCGCTGGGCGGACCACATGCGGCGGCTGCACGAGCGCCGGTACGCGACGGTGGGCGCCGCGTACGACGCGGGCATCCCGGTCTTCGTGGGCACGGACGCGGGCGGCTCGCTCGCGCACGGCCTGGTCGCGGAGGAGGTCGCCGAGCTGGTGAAGGCGGGCCTCCCGGCGTCGGCGGCGCTCTCCGCCGCCTCCTGGGGCGCCCGTGCCTGGCTCGGGCGCCCCGGTCTGGAGGAGGGCGCCCCCGCGGACCTGGTCGTCTACGACAGCGACCCCCGCGAGGACGTCAGGATCCTGGCCGCGCCCCGGCGCGTGGTGCTGCGCGGTCACGTGGTGCGCTGACGCGCCCTCCCGGGGCGTGCCGTGGTCAGCGCCCGGCCGCGCACGCGTGCACCACCTGGGCGAGGCGTGCGGTCTCCGGGGCGGCGCCGCCGGGGAAGGCGTAGCGGCGGCGGTTGTAGCCGAAGGCGAGGCCGCGGCTCGGGTCGGCGAAGGCCATCGAGCCCGCCGCGCCGCTGTGCCCGAAGGACCGCGCGCCCAGGAACGGGAACTTGTCCGAGACGGCGGCGAAGCCCAGACCGATGGCGCTGTGGAAGCGCCCGACCAGGTCGTAGCCCACGGAGTGGATCTGGGCGAAGTCGGCGGCCGTGTCCGGCGTCAGCAGCGGCTCCTTGCCGTCGACGCCACTGATGGCCGCCGCGTAGAGCTTGGCGAGGCCGCGCGCGGAGGCCATGCCGCCGACGGAGGCGGGGCCCTTCTCGCGGATGACCCGGTGGTTGGGCAGGGCCTCCAGCACGGTGGGCACGGGGTGGTTGAGGTTGAAGGTGACGCCGACGAGGCTCTCCGGACCGCCTGCCCCCTCCAGCAGCTGCTGCTTCTGCTCGGGCGTCGGGTCCATGGGCTGGATGTCGAGCACCCGGTGCTCCTGGTCCTCGGGCAGGCCCATGTAGAAGTCGATGCCGTGCGGGGCGCGGACCCGGGTCTCGTAGACCTCCTGCATCGTCAGGCCCGTGACGCGGCGCACGACTTCACCGGTGAGGGCGCCGATGGACAGGCCGTGGTAGCCGAAGGCGGTGCCGGGGCGCCAGTGCGGGCGCTGGGCCGCGAGGCGTTCGGCTATCACCCGGTCGTCCGCGAGCTCCTCCAGGGTGAGGCCGCCGTCGACACCGGGCACGCCCGCGCGGTGGGCCAGCAGCTCGCGCAGCGTGACGCCACCCTTGCCGTGGGCGGCGAACTCGGGCCAGTAGTGGCTCACCTTCTCGTCCAGGTCGAGGGTGCCGTCCTGGACGAGCATGGCCACGACGAGGTGGGCCGCGCCCTTGGTGGACGAGAAGACACCGGTGAGGGAGTCGGCGCCGATCTCCGGGCCGCCCCACAGGTCGACGACCTGCTGCCCGTCGACGTACGCGGCGAGCTGGGCCGCGTGTCCGCTGCGTTCCTCGGCGAGCGTGGCCTCGAACACCTCCCGCACCGCCTCGTAGCCCTTGGCCACGGTTCCCTGGGCTATGGCCTGCTCCGGCATGTGCGCTCCTCAAAGCTCGTCGTTCCACAGCTTGTCGATCAGCTTGTCGATCTTGTTGCGAGGAGTGGAGCGACGGGGACGGCACGGATATTCCGGTCCGCCCGACGTGAGGAACACCACCCTGTTTCGAACCCGGGTGCGGAGGGGGAGAACACCTCCCATGCCCACCCGCAGCCGCATCCTCCTCACCGGCGCCGCAGGCACCATCGGCACGTTCCTGCGCGAGGGCCTCCCCGCGTACGGCTACGAGCTGCGCTCCTTCGACCGCCGTCCCGTGCCGGACGCCCCCGGCGCAGTCGTCGCCGACCTCCACGACACCGAGGCCCTGCGCGCCGCGACGCGCGGCGTCGACGCGGTCGTGCACCTGGCGGGGATCCCCCTGGAGGCCCCCTTCGAGGACATCCTCCGCACCAACATCGAGGGCACCCACCGCGTGTACGAGGCCGCGCGCGAGGAGGGCGTACGGCGCGTGGTCCTCGCCTCCAGCAACCACGCGACCGGTTTCACGCCCCTCCCGGCCCCGGGCGAGCCCTTGATCCCCGACGCGGCGCCGCACCGGCCCGACACGTACTACGGCCTCTCCAAGTGCTTCGGCGAGGACCTCGCCGCCCTCTACTGGCACCGCCACGG
This sequence comes from Streptomyces sp. UNOC14_S4, assembly GCF_020740835.1. GTDB lineage: Bacteria > Actinomycetota > Actinomycetes > Streptomycetales > Streptomycetaceae > Streptomyces. Next base: position 1,020 of record NZ_JAINFC010000273.1, on the reverse strand, counting down.
CATCGAGTCGGTCTGCCTGCGCATCGGTTCCTGCTTCCGCGCGCCCCGGTCCGTGCGCATGCTGTCCACCTGGCTGAGCCCCGGCGACTGCGCCCGGCTGCTGCACGCGGCGCTGACCGCCGAGGGGATCGGCCACACCGTCGTCAACGCCAGCTCCGCCAACACCCGCGTCCGGTGGGACCTTTCCGGGGCCCGCGCGCTCGGCTACGAGCCCCGGGACGACTCGGAGCCGTACGCCGCCGCCCTGCTCGCCGCCGAGGGCGAGGGCCCGCGGCCGGGCTCCGCCTGGCTGGGCGGGGACTTCTGCACGGACAGCCCGCCCACGTTCCGGGCCGCGACGGGCCCTTGACGGCCCTGACGAAACGCTGGATTCCGGCCGTGAATTCGGCGTTCGAGTAATGGAACCGCAAAGCGCGGCCACTCGTTACCCGGAACATGACCGCTATGACACCTGGCTCGAACATCCCGCTCTCCGTCGCGCGCGTGACGGTGGACGTCACCGCCCCGGTGCGGCTCGACGTCTCGGGCCTGCTGCTCACCGCCGACGGCAAGGTGCGCTCCGACGACGACTTCGTCTTCTACAACCAGCCCTCCGGGCCCGGCGTGACCCACCGCGCCGCGTCCGGCTCCACGCCCGACGCGATCACCGTGGACACCGCCGCGGTGCCCGCCGACATCGAGAAGATCGTGGTGACGGCGAGCCCGGACGCCGCGGGGACGTCGTTCGCGGGCATCGAGCCCACCGCGACGGTGCGCAGCGCGGACGACGGCTCCGTGATCGCCACGTTCACCCCGCCGCGGCTGGGCGCGGAGACGGCGCTGGTGACCGTCGAGGTCTATCGGCGGGCGGGCGCCTGGAAGGTGCGTGCGGTCGGCCAGGGCTACGCGAACGGCCTGGCGGGCATCGCCACGGACTTCGGCGTGAGCGTGGAGGAGCCCGCGCAGCCCACGGCTCCCGCGGCCCCGGCCGCACCGGTGGCCCCGCCCGTGCCGCCGCAGGCGCCGTCCGCTCCCCAGTGG
>NZ_JAINFC010000272.1 GCF_020740835.1 Streptomyces sp. UNOC14_S4 | reverse complement strand
TCGCAGTGCAGGGTGGGCAGAAGTGTCCGGTGGTGGAGGGCCAGTGCGGCCTTGACCAGGCTCGCCGCGCCCGCCGCGGGCATGGTGTGGCCGATCATCGACTTGACCGAGCCGATCACCGCGTCCGGTTCGCGCGCGGTGCCGAACACGCGGCGCAGGGTGGTGATCTCCGCCGCGTCGCCGTTCGGGGTTCCCGTGCCGTGTGCTTCGAGCAGGCCGATCGCCCCGGGGGCGGCGGGGTCCACCCCGGCGGCCCGCCAGGCGAGCCGGACGGCCCGGGTCTGGCCGTCCGGGTCCGGGTTCACCAGGGCGGCGGCCCGTCCGTCGCCCGCCACTCCGGTGCCTCGGACCACCGCGTAGACCCGGTCGTCGTCGCGTACGGCGTCGGCGAGCCGTTTGAGGACGAGCACCGCGGTGCCCTCGCCCATCAGCACGCCGTCGGCGTCCCGGTGGAAGGGGCGGATCCGCTGGGTGCGGGAGAGCGCCCCCAGGCGGGCGAACACCGACCACAGGGTCACGTCGTGGCAGTGGTGCACGCCTCCGGCGAGCACCGCGTCGCAGCGCCCGGCGGCCAGTTCCCCCACCGCCTGGTCGACGGCCAGCAGCGAGGAGGCGCAGGCCGCGTCGACCGTGTAGGCGGGGCCGCGCAGGTCGAGCCGGTTGGCGATGCGCGAGGCGGCGAAGTTGGGGACCAGGCCGACGACCGCGTCGGGGCTGTCCGGTCCCAGGGCCTCCTCGAAGGCGGTACGGACCTGGGCCAGGCGTTCCTCGCCGAGCTCGGGCAGCAGCTCCCGCAGAGTGCGGGTCAGCTGGCCCGCGGTGCGCACCCGTTGGTCGAGCCGTGCCAGCCCGGGCGTCAGATAGCCGCCGCGGCCCAGGACGACTCCGACCCGCGTCGGGTCCGTCGTGGTGAGGCCGCCCGCGTCGGCGATCGCGGCGGCGGCGGTGCGCAGGGCGATCAGCTGGTCGGGCTCGGTGCCCGGGACGGAGTCCGGCATGATGCCGAAGGCGGCGGGGTCGAAGCCGGTGAGCTGGTCGTCGACGAATCCGCCGCGTCGGCAGTAGATGGCTCCGGAGCGGTACTCGTCCTGGTCCCAGCGTCCCGGTGGCACCTCGGAGATGGCGTCCACGCCGGTGCGGAGGTTGTGCCAGTACCGGTCCAGGCCGTCCGCGCCGGGCAGCGTGACCGCCATGCCGACGACGGCCACGGGTTCCTGCGCGGGGTGCCCGGGAAGCCCGTGATCCACCGTCACCACCCCGGAGCGGCGTAGACGACCTCGCACGTGTCGTCGTCGCCCCAGGTCAGTTCGCGCAGCAGGGCGAGAGTCCCCTCGCCCGGGTCGATCAGGCCGATGCCGCGCCGGGCGTACTCCCGGGCGAGCTCGGGGCCGACCATCCCGCCGTGCACGGCGTCCGGGGCCCACGGTCCCCAGTGGACGGTCAGCGTCCGGGTGCCGGTGGAGCGGTGCCACTGCCTGCCGAGCGCGGCGAGGGCGTCGTTGGCGGCGGCGTAGTCGGCCTGGCCCCGGTTGCCGTGCACGGCGGCGACGGACCCGAACAGCACGGTGAAGCGGGGTGGTCCGGGGAGTCGGCGCAGGGTGGCGAACAGGGTCCGGGCGCTCTCCGCCTTCGTCTCGTGGACCCGGGCGAAGGAGGCCGGGTCCTTGTCGCCGACGAGCCGGTCCTCGATGACCCCGGCGGCGTGCACGAGGCCGTCGACGCGTCCGTGGCGGGCGTGGATCTCCTTGACCGCCTGTCCGACGGCTTCCGCGTCCCGCAGGTCGAGGGAGCGGTACGCGCCTTCGCCGCCGGCCGCGCGGATCCCGGCGAGGGTCGCCCCGATCTCCCGGCGGGCCAGGACGAGGCCCGCCTCGCGGTCGATGTCCGCGGGGCGGAGACCGCCGCGGGCGGCGAGCGCGGCCCGGAGCGCGGTACGTCCGGTGACGCCCGCGATCCCGGGCGGCTCGGGGGTGTCGGCCATGACGGTACGGCCGAGCAGTTCGACCCGGCAGCGGGAGGCCGCCGCGAGGGCGACGGCGGCCCGCGCGGCGATGCCGCGGGCCCCGCCCGCGAAGAGCAGGACGGAATCCGGCCCGAGCCCGAGGGCCTCGGCGGCCCGCTCCGCGGTGGAGGCGTCGTCGGTGAGCAGCGGGCCCAGCGGGGCCTCCTGCGGCTCGATGCCGAAGCGCCGCCCGTCCTCGGTACGTTCGACGACGGGCGTCCGGTCCGGCGCGAGGAGTTCCCCGACGACGGCGGCAGCGGCGGCCGTGCTGTCGGCTTCCTGTCCTCCGGACAGGGTGACGAGGCGGGCGACCGTGTCCGGATACTCGCGGGCGACGGTGCGGAGGAAGCCGCCCATCCCGTCGTCCCGGCCGCCGTCCTCGGACCACCGTACGGACAGCAGGCGGCGCGGTCGGCGTCCGAGCAGGTCCTTCAGGAGGGGGAAGGCACCCGGCAGCACGGGCCCGGCCAGCAGGATCACTCCGTCCAGCGGCCCGGCCGGGGCGTCGGACGTGCCGTCGGCGTGGGTGACGCGCGCCCCGTGTTCCCGGAGCCGGGCCACGAGGGCCTGCGCGGTGCGGGCGCTTCCGCCGAGCACGAGGAGGTGTGCGTCCCGCAGGGCGGTGGAGCCGTCGGGCGCGGGGGCATCGTCCAGGGGCACGCTGCGCAGCACGTACCGCCGGGGCGCGACTCCGGCCGGTTCCGCGGCCTTGGTGTCGTCGTGCGTCTGTGGGGCGGGGTCCTCCGCAGCCGCCTCCGGACCACCCGTGCGCGCGTCCATCCACGCGACGATCGACGCCGCGGTCCGTGCCCGGGTCAGGCTCTCCAGGTCCGTGTCGTCCCAGGTCCGCGGCCCGGCTCCGGCGACTCCCAGGCGCTTGGCCAGTTCACCGGCGATCTCCGTCCGCTTGATGGAGTCCACGCTCAGATCGGCTTCGAGGTCGAGCTGGGGGTCGATCATCTCCACGGGGTAGCCGGTCCGTTCGCTGATGACCGTCAGCACGGTGCGCAGCAGGTCGGGCTCGTCGGCTTCCGTGCGATCCGTACGATCCGTACGAGGCGTCGTCGCGGGAGCCTTCGCCGCGGCAACGGCCGTCTCCGCCGTGACGACGGCCGTCTCCGTCACCGGCGCGGGGGCCTGCGGCGGAATCGTCGCCGTCCCGCCGAAGTACGTCATCAGGACGTCCCGCTGCGCCGCGATCAGCTCGCGGCTGCCGCGCAGGAAGTCCTGGAGCAGGGCCTCCCGGTCCACCCGCCCGGATCCGTTCGCGCCGTCGGATCCGTTCGCGCCGTCGGGTGCGGGCACCGCCGTCAGCGGCGCGATCCGCCGCGCGGGCCGCAGCCCTCCGGGGAGCGGCGCGCCGTCGGCGGTACGGACCAGGTGGCCGTTCACGGTCCAGCCGGGGCGCTCGGGCGTCCGCCCCGGCTCGGCCACCACGGCGTCCCGGCCCGCGAACAGCGCTTCCGCGTCGACCTGGACGCCGCCGGAGACCGCCAGCCGCGCCAGCGCCTCCAGGTGGCCGCGCAGCCCGGCCTCGGGGTGCGGTTCGAAGGGGACGGTCAGGTGCGGCCGGTCGCCGAGGGTGGCGCGTACCAGTCCGGCGAGCGCGGCGCCCGGGCCCGCCTCGACGAAGATCCGGGCACCGGCCTCGTACATCGCCTCGATCTGCTCGGTGAAGCGCACCGGTGCGGCGATCTGCCCGGCGAGGCGGGCCCGCAGCTCCGCGGTGTCCTCCGGATAGCGGGTCGCCGTCAGCCCGGACCACGCCGGGATCTCCGGCGCCCGCAGCGGGCGGGAGGAGAGGACCTCGGCGAAGGTCTCCACCGCTCCGGCCATCAGCGGGCTGTGGAAGGCGCACGCCACGTCGAGCGGCTGGACACCGAACCCGGCCTTCTTCAGCGCCTCCGCGCCCTGCCGCACTGCCGGATCCGGCCCCGAAATCGTCGTCTGCGCGGGCGAGTTGTGGCCCGCGACCACCACCTGTCCGGCGAGTCCGGTGTCGGCCAGCACGGCTTCCACGGCGGCCGCTCCCGCCGCGACGGCGGCCATGGTGCCGGGTTCGTCCCCGGCGGCGCCGAGCATCGCCTCGGCGCGCAGTTCGCTCAGTTCGGGGAGCGCCTCGGCGGGGAACGTGCCCGCGACGCACAGCGCCACGAGTTCCCCGTACGAGTGGCCGGCCACCATGTCGGGGCGGATGCCCAGGTCCGACAGGACGTCGTGGGCGGCCAGGCAGGCGGCGCCCAGGGCGGGCTGGGCCCGGCGGGTGTCGGCGATCCGGGCGCGCTGCGCGTCCCGCTCGGCCGGGTCGAACGCGGCCGGTGGGAACATCGCGGCGACCGGGGCGCGGCGCAGCCGCTCGTGCGTCTCCGGGAAGGCGGTGAACAGGTCCGCCAGCATGCCGGGCCGCTGGCTGCCCTGGCCGGGGAAGAGGAAGGCCAGTTTGCCGTCCACCGGCGCGGGTCCGGCGATGAAGACGCCGGGCACGGCGCTGCCTGCCAGCGCGGCGCGCAGCAGGCCGGGCAGTTCGGCGAGGCCGGAGGCGACCACGGCCGCGGTGACCGGTCCCGCGGCCGGGTCCGCGGCCCGGCGCGCCGCCGTACGGGCCAGGTCGCGGAGCCGCCACGGATGCCAGCCGGTCGCGTCCGTGCTGTCCGCGGTGCCGGTCACGTCCGTACTGTCCACGGCGGCCGTCCCGTCGACCCCCCGAGACCCGACGGCCCCATGAGACACACCGACCCCCTGGGACGCGTTCGTCTCCGCCAGCCGCAGCAGGTCCTCGATCGCCGTGTCGCCGCGGAACAGGAACAGTTCGGCGGGCCAGGCGTCGGCCGTCCGCCGGGGCGGTGTCCCGCCGTCGCCGCCGCGCAGCACCACGTGGAAGTTGGTGCCGCCGAACCCGAAGGCGCTGACGCCGCCGACGCGTTCGCCGGACGGCTCGGCCCAGGGCAGGGAGCGCCGGTGGAAGACGAACGGGCTGCTCTCCGGCTGCCAGGCCGGGTTGGGCCGCCGGACGTGCAGGGTCGGCGGGCGCACCCCGGTGTACAGCGCCAGAGCCGTCTTGATCACACCGGCCAGCCCGGCCGCGCACTTGGTGTGGCCGATCTGGGACTTGACCGAGCCGATCACGCAACGGCCCGGCGCGGCGCCCGAATCCTGGAACACCTTGGTGAGGACGTCGAGTTCGGTGCGGTCGCCGACCACCGTCCCGGTGCCGTGCGCCTCGACCAGGCCGACCCGGGCCGGGGAGATCCGGGCCTGCGCGTAGGCCCGTTCCAGTGCGGTGCGCTGGCCCTCCGGCCGGGGCGCGGTCAGGCCGAGGGACCGTCCGTCGCTGGAGGCGCCGACGCCCTGGATGACGGCGTAGACCCGGTCCCCGTCGCGCCGCGCGTCGGCCAGTCGTTTGAGCACCACGCAGGCGACGCCCTCGCCCAGCGCGATGCCGTCCGCCCCGGCGTCGAAGGTCTTGCAGCGGCCGGTGGGGGACAGCGCGTGGACGGACGAGAAGAGCACGTAGTCGTTGATGCCGTTGTGCAGGTCGGCGCCGCCGCACAGCACGAGGTCGGCCGCGCCCGTGGTCAGCTCCTTGCAGGCCACGTCGACGGCGGCCAGTGAGGAGGCGCAGGCGGCGTCCACGGTGTAGTTGGCGCCGCCGAGGTCGAGCCGGTTGGCGATCCGCCCGGAGATGACGTTGGCGAGCATGCCGGGGAAGGAGTCCTCGGTGAGGGTGGGCAGTTGCTCCGCGAGGTCCTCCGGGAGCCGTCCGCCCAGGTAGGCGGGCAGGGCGGCGCGCAGCGTGGTCGCGTGGGACATGTCGCTGCCCGCCTCGGCGCCGAAGACCACGCCGGTACGGGCGCGCGGGAATTCCCGGTGCGCGTAGCCCGCGTCGGCGAGGGCTCTGCGGGCCGCTTCCAGGGCGAGCAGCTGGACGGGTTCGATGGAACCGAGCGAGGACGGCGGGATGCCGAAGCGCAGCGGGTCGAAGGGGATCGAGGGCAGGAAGCCGCCCCACCGGGAGGCCGAGACGTCGTGCGCGGGCGCGTCCTCGCCGTAGTGGAGGGCGGGGTCCCAGCGGTCGGCGGGCACCTCGGTCACCGCGTCCCTGCCGTCGAGCACCTGGGCCCAGAAGGCGGCCAGGTCGGGGGCTCCGGGGAACATCGCGGCCATGCCGATGACCGCGACGTCCAGCGGGGGCGGCACGGGCACGGCCGCGGTGTCGGCGGTCGTCCTGTCGGTCAGTTCCGCGGCCCGCCGTTCGTAGAAGGCGGCCGCGCGGTCCGTCACGTCGCGGTGCAGTTCGGCGACGGTCGTGGTGGCGTCGCGCAGCACGGCGACTTCCCCGGCCATGAACATGCCCTCGTCGAACTGCCGCTGTTCGTCCACCTCGCGGAGCGCGCCGTCGACGCGCTCGACGCCTTTGCTGGCGATGCGCAGCCGTCCGAGGTTGAGCCGCTCCAGCCGTTCCCAGGCTTCGCGCCTGGGGACGCCCTGCTGCCGCAGTTCCTCCTGGTGTGTGCGGTAGGTGTCGGTGAAGGGGCTGGGGACGCAGCGGGTGACGTGGCCCGGCGCGGTGTCCAGCAGGACGGTGCTCTCGGCGGTGAGCACGGTGTGCTGGAAGACCGGCCGGACCGCTCCGCTCTCCACCGCCTCGCGGGTGAAGAGGTACGCGGTGCCCATCAGGACGCCGACCGCGGCGCCGCGCCGGGTGAGCCCGGCGGACAGGGCGGCGACCATCGCGGCCGAGCGCTCGTCGTGCACCCCGCCCGCGAACAGCACCTCGATCCCCGGCGGCTCCTCGTGGCGTGGCCGGGCGTCCAGGAAGTCCTCCAGGACGGCGATCTGGGCTTCCCAGAGCGGGAAGGAGTTGCTGGGGCCGACGTGGCCGCCGCACTCGGCGCCTTCGAAGACGAACCGCCGGGCCCCCGCGTCGAGGAACTGGCCGAGCAGCCCGGGGGTCGGGACCTGCAGGAAGGTGCGGATGCCCTGGGTCTCCAGCGCGGCGGCCTGCGCGGGGCGGCCACCGGCGAGGACGGCGTGGGTGGGCCGGAGCTCGCGCACGGCCTCCAGCTGGGCTGCGCGCACGTCGTCCGGGGCGAAGCCCAGGATGCCGACGCCCCAGGGCCGCCCGCCGAGCGCGGCCCCGGTCTCCTCCAGGAGGGACCTGGTCTGTCCGGGACCGGCGAGGGCCAGCGCGACGAACGGCAGGGCCCCGCCCTCGGCGACGGCGCCGGCGAACCGCGCCTGGTCGCTGACCCGTGTCATCGGCCCCTGGGCGACGGGGAGTTCGGTGCCGAAGGAGCGGCTGAGAGCCGAGCCGGGAAGCAGCGCCGCCGCCGCGCCGGGGTCCCGGAGCGCCCGGTCGATGCCCTCGCGTACGGCCCGTACGGCGGCGCCGACCGTGCGGTGGTCCCGGACGAAACGGCGGGCGAGGAAGGCGTCCTGCCCGAACGGCACGGGGCGGTCGCGCAGTTCGGCGGGGACGCCGGGGCGGGCGCGGTCCAGGAGGCGCCGCCCGTCGGCGAGGACGGTGCCGGTGCCGTCCGCCGTGCGCAGCAGGCGGGCGAGCGCGGGCGGGGTGGCCGCTTCCTCCAGCAGGGCGAGCTGTATGTCGAGGACGACACCGGCGGCGCCCGCGAGGACGGCCGCGGCGGCGGTGTTCGGCCCGATGCCGCCGCACACCCAGACGGGGACGTCCAATTCGGGGTCGGCGAGCAGCTGTTGCAGCAGCACGAAGGCGGACAGCTCACCGGCCGGGCCTCCGCACTCGCTGCCGCGCGCGACGATGCCGTCCGCCCCCGCCCGTACCGCGGCGCGGGCCTCGGTCCGCGAGCGGGCCTCGGCCAGGACGGTGAGGGTCCGGTCCCTGTCCGCGGGCCATGCGGCGCCGGGGGCCAGGAGGACGGTGTGCGGGCCGGTGCCGTCACGGTCGTACAGCTCGTCGGGGTGGAGCTCACAGCCCTCGGGGACGCGTACGCCGAAGTCACCGCCGGTCCAGCGGCGGGCGAGGCCGAGGGCTTCGCGGGTACGACGGCCGCCGCTGCCGAGGTCGAGGACGCCGAGCCCACCGGCTCTGCTGACGGCCGCGACGACGCGTGCGTCGGTCTCTCCGAACGGATTGGCACCGATCACGGTGTGCACCACGAAGGCGGCTCCCCATCAGGGATGTGAAAACTGGACGGTACCGGAGGAGCCGGATGCAAGGACGATCGCTCCCGCCTCCGCAGTCGCTTCTTCCCCACAGCATGACGTTCCGGATCACCGTGACACGCACACATCCGGAGGAGCAAGTCCGGTTGTACCGCGCACAGTTGCACGCACGGGATCCTGCTCAGCGCCCGCGCATCATAATCCGCTTGACAGCAGGCCTCAATACCTCACCCTCGGATCATCCGTTCACTCGTTCCCACGCGTCGGGCGGCTCCCCCGCCCCACGGACGACACCGCCCCCGACGCCTTTCCCGGCGCCCGGGCCGGGCCGCGAGCCGCCGAGCAGGCAACGTCCCACGTTCCGCTCGTGACTCGTGCGCCGCGCCGCGGGTCCGCCGCGCCCCTGGTCTCCCGTCGCACCGTCCGCTACGTTCGGCTCGCGTACTGCCCCGCTTCACCCGGGTGACACCTTCCCCTCTCCCATGCTCGCTGCTCTTGGAGCGCATCGCCGTCTTTCGTATCTCACCCCAAGGGGTCTCCCTCTCATGTCCGAACTCAACCGCCGGCGCTTCCTCCAGATCGCCGGCGCGACCGCCGGTTTCGCGGCCCTGTCCAGCAGCATCGAGCGGGCCGCCGCCATTCCGGCCAGGCGCCGTTCCGGCACGATCCAGGATGTCGAGCACATCGTCGTCCTGATGCAGGAGAACCGTTCCTTCGACCACTACTTCGGTTCGCTGAAGGGCGTGCGCGGATTCGGCGACCCCCGCCCGGCCGCGCCCTCCGGCGGCAGGTCCGTCTGGTACCAGTCGGACGGCACCAGGGACGTCCTGCCCTACCGCCCGGCGGCGAAGGACCTCGGGATGCGGTTCATCGCGGGCCTCAACCACGACTGGGCGGGCGGCCATCAGGCGTGGAACGGCGGCAGGTACGACCGGTGGATACCGGCCAAGGGCACGGGCACGATGGCGTACCTGACGCGGGAGGACATCCCCTTCCACTACGCGCTCGCCGACGCGTTCACCGTGTGCGACGCCTACCACTGCTCCTTCATGGGGGCCACCGACCCCAACCGCTACTACATGTGGACGGGCCACGCGGGCAACGACGGCAAGGGCGGCGGCCCGGTCCTCGGCAACGAGGAGGCGGGTTACGACTGGACGACCTACCCGGAGCGGCTGGAAGAGGCCGGGATCTCCTGGAAGGTCTACCAGGACACCGGTGACGGCCTGGACAAGGCGGGCTCCTGGGGCTGGCTGGACGACGCCTACCGCGGCAACTACGGCGACAACTCGCTCCTCTACTTCAACCGCTACCGCGACGCCAAACCCGGCGACCCGCTCTTCGAGAAGGCGCGCACCGGCACCAGCGTCAAGAAGGGCGACGGCTACTTCGACGTCCTGCGCGCGGACGTGAAGGCCGGGAAGCTGCCGCGGATCTCCTGGATCGCCGCCCCCGAGGCGTTCTCCGAGCACCCCAACTGGCCTGCGAACTACGGCGCCTGGTACATCGCGCAGGTCCTGGACGCGCTGACCTCGAACCCCGAGGTGTGGAGCAGGACGGCCCTGTTCATCACCTACGACGAGAACGACGGCTACTTCGACCACGTCCTGCCGCCGTTCCCGCCCGCCTCCGCGGACCGGGGCGCCTCCACCGTGGACACCGCCCTCGACCACTTCCCCGGCAACGCCCACTACGCCGCCGGGCCCTACGGCCTCGGGCAGCGCGTGCCCATGCTCGTGGTCTCGCCCTGGAGCACCGGCGGCTTCGTCTGCTCGGAGGTCTTCGACCACACCTCCATCATCCGTTTCATGGAGCGCCGCTTCGGCGTCCGCGAGCCCCACATCTCGCCCTGGCGGCGGGCGATCTGCGGCGACCTCACCTCGGCCTTCGACTTCCGGCTCCAGCGGACGACGCCCGCCCGGCTGCCCGACACCCGCGCGTACGAGCCGCAGGACCGGCAGCGGCACTCCAGCTA
>NZ_JAINFC010000271.1 GCF_020740835.1 Streptomyces sp. UNOC14_S4 | reverse complement strand
ACCGGGGGCGGAGCCCCCGGTGGGTAGAAGGGCGCGCGCGGCGCCCATAATCGCGCCAGGCGTGAGCAAAAACGCTTCTACGCCCCGCCTTCACCCCCACCCCGACGGGTAACCATAGCGGCATGCCAATCGCCCCACGCCGCGCCGCAGCCTGCGCGGCAGCAGTAGCCGCCGCTCTCGTCCTGACGGCCGGCTGTTCGTCCGACGACTCCGACAGCAAGAACGACGCCAAGGGCTCGAACCCCGCCTCCTCCCCTGCCACTTCCGGCTCCTCCTCCGCCTCCGCGAGCACAGGCGGCTCGCCCTCCACGTCAGGAGGCGCCATCCCCGTCGGGCCGGGCCCGCAGCCCGCGTACACCGTGCAGAAGCAGCCCGCGGCAGGCTCCTGCCACTACCAGTACACGGCGGACAAGCAGCCGCTGCCCGACCCCAAGTGCACGCCGGGCGCGACGAACCCGAAGGTCACGCAGGACACGCTCAAGACCACGATCTGCAGTTCCGGTTACACCAAGGGCATCCGGCCGCCGGTGAACATCACCAGCCGCGAGAAGACCGCCAACGCGGAGTCGTACGGCTACAAGGGCTCGCTGAAGGACTACGAGTACGACCACCTCATCAGCCTCCAGCTCGGCGGCGACCCCAACGACCCGCGCAACCTGTGGGTCCAGCCGCCGTCCCCCGGGCACAAGGAGGGCGCCGGGCCGAACAACCCCAAGGACGTGGTCGAGACCAAGCTCAAGACCGCGATCTGCTCCGGCAAGACGACCCTCGTCAAGGCCCAGGAGGCCATCGCCCACGACTGGACGACGGCTCTCAAGAACCTCGGCATCCCCGAGAAGGGCGGCCCGTCGGCCGCCGCCAAGGACCCGGACGACGAGTGATCAGCCGATGATCAGCCGGCCTCGGGGCCGCTGAGGCGGTCCGCGAGGTCCGCCAGCAGCGCGACGACGCCGCTCGGGCCGTCGACCACCAGATCGGCCCGTTCGGCGAGCTCCGTCACCTCCGCGCTGCCGCTGCACACCAGCAGGCCGGGCAGCCCCTCGGCGCGCAGCCTCTCCACCGCGGAGAAGGCCGCGAGGTCACCGAGGTCGTCCCCGGCGTAGAGGACGGAGCCCGCGCCCGTCTCCCGTACGTACTCGGCGAGCGCGGCCCCCTTGTCGACGCCCGGCGGGCGCAGCTCCAGGACGAGTCTGCCGGGCTCGACGATCAGCCCGTGGCGCTCGGCGAGCGCCTCCAGGGGGGCGCGCAGGGCGTCGTACGCGGCCTGCGGGTCGGTTGCGCGCCGGGTGTGCACGGCAATGGCGCGGCCCTTGTCCTCGACCCAGGTGCCGGACCAGGAACCGGCCCGGTCCAGCTCCCCCGGCAGCGCCGCCTGGACGGCCGCGACCCCGGGGTGCGGGGCGGGGGCGTGCACGGTGCCGGTCACGGCGTCCCAGCGCTCGGCGCCGTAGAGCCCGAGGACGACGAGGTGTTCGAGCCCGGTGACCCCGGCGAAGCCGCCGTACCGCACGGCGACCCCCGCGGGGCGGCCGGTGATCACCGCGACGGAGCGGACCCGTGGCGCGAGCCGGGCCAGCGCGGGCACGGCGCCCGGGTGGGCGCGGGCCTTCTCCGGGTCGGCGACGATGGGCGCGAGCGTCCCGTCGAAGTCCAGCGCGACAACAGCGTCTTCCGGCGCGGCCGTCAGAGCGGCAAGCCCTCGCCGCCCTGCGTCGGTGCGGGGTTCCATACCCATGGGGCGACCCTACCCCTCGTCTGCGGCGCCGCTGGGGTTGCTGTGGGAAGAAGAGTTTTTCTCCGGGGGCTTCGCCCCCGGACCCCCACGGGGCCGTGCCCCGTCAGGGGCGCGGGGAACTGCGCGACCAGCCACGACACAACAGGTGGCCGCGCGCGCAGCGCAAGAGGCACCCCAGTAGGCGCACCCGGCAACCGAGCCGCACCCACACCGGTCAAAGATCAGCGGCGACCCCGCCGCGCCTCCCGTACGCGCCGCAGGCGATTCACCGTCACCGGGTCGAACGCCAGCGCTGCCTCGTCGTCCAGCAGCGCGTTGAGCAGCTGGTAGTACCGCGTGGGCGTCAGCCCCAGCTCCTCCCGGATCGCGCGTTCCTTCGCCCCGGCCCCGGCCCACGAGCGCCGCTCGAAGGCCAGCACCGAACGATCGCGCTCGGAAAGCTCAGACAGACTCACGTCGCTCAACCTAGCTGGTGCGGCCCGCGTTCTCCGTGGCGGTCGCCTCGCGCTCGATCTCGCCGAGGACGCTGCCCGGGTCGCCGCCCTGGAGCACGGTGGAGCCGATCTTCTCCTTGATCGCCTTGCTGACCGCCGCCCAGGAGGTCTTGTCGGCGGGGTAGAACTCGGCGTTCTCCAGCTGCTGGAGGAAGGGCAGCAGGTTCTGGCGGCTGCTGTCGCCGGCCATCTTCCGGGAGGCGGACGAGGTGACCGGCAGCAGGTCGTACTGGCCGGTGAACTCCAGCACGTTCTTGGTGCTGTAGACGAAGTCGAGGAAGGTGCCGATCTGGTCGCGGTTGCCGTTCTGCTTGAAGGCCATCATCCAGTCGGCGACGCCCATGGTCGACTTGGCCTTGCCCTTGACGCCGGGCAGCGGCGCGGTGATGAACTCGACGCCCTTCTCCCTCGCCTGCTGCATCAGCGTGGGGTGGCCGTTGAGCATGCCGACCTCGCCGCGGCAGAAGGCGTCGAAGACCTCCTGGCGGTTGGTGCGGGCGGGGTTGCCGGGGCCGACGAGGCCCTTGCCGACCAGTTGGTCCTTCAGCCACAGCAGGGCGTCGACGTTCTCCCTGCGGGCGATGGTGTACGCGCCGTTGGCGTCGGTGTAGCCGCCGCCCGCGCTGAGGAACCACAGCATGGTCTCGGCCGGCGCCTCCTCCGGGCCGAGGGGGAGGCCGAAGGGTATCTTCACGTCCGCCGCCTTGAGCTTGAGCGCGGCGGCCTGGAGGTCGTCCCAGCTCTCGGGCGGCGTGGCGATACCGGCCTTGGCGAAGAGCTTCTTGTTGCAGAAGAGCATGCGGGTGCTGGAGACCCACGGCATGCCGTACTGCACCCGCTGCACCTCGCCCGCCTTCTCGATCGAGGTGATGAAGTCGGCCTGGGTGGGGATGGTGAGCAGCTGGTCGGCGCTGTAGAGCTTGCCCGCGGCGGCGAAGTCGGCGTACGCGCCGATCTGGGCCATGTCGGGGGCCTTGCCCGCCTTGACCAGGTCGGCGACCTTCTTGTCGACCTCGGTCCAGCTGTAGACCTCGACGTCGACCTTGATCTTGCTGTGCTTCTCCTGGAAGGCGCGGACCAGGTTGTCCCAGTACTTCTTGGAGCTGTTGGCGGAGTTGTCGCCGTAGTCCGCGGCGATCAGCTTCAGCTTCTTGGAGCCACCGGGCCCGCTGCTCCCGCACGCCGTCAGCGTGGGCGCCAATGCCGCAGTGGCGGCACCCGCCGCCGTCAGACCCAAGAACCGCCGCCGCTGCACTACTGCTTCCCACCTTCGTGGTTGGTGTCCGTCGCTGGAGACCGTGAGTCTCTCCCGCTCGTAACCATACGGTCCAGCCGACTCCGGTTTCGCTTCGGTATCGCTCTTCCTCTCCCGTCCCCCTCTTCCCAGGCTCACCGCGGGGCTGCTATCCACGTGTCCGGCGCCCACCGCACCGCTCGTTTTTCCGTGAAAACCGTGAACAAGGAGCTTTACGCGCATGCAGCAGCCCTCTCGTTCCCGTACGGCAGCAGAGATCGACACCCAGCCCGACTGCTGGCGGCGCGCCGCCGGGGCCGGGGCCGAGGCGGACGGCCTGCCCGAGCCGGGCGAACGCGTCGCGGTGACCGGGTGCGGCACGTCGTGGTTCATGGCCCAGGCGTACGCGGCACTGCGCGAGGCCGCCGGACAGGGCGAGACGGACGCCTTCCCGGCCTCGGAGTTCCCGCGCGCCCGCGCCTACGACCGGGTCGTGGCGATCACCCGCTCCGGCACCACGACCGAGGTCCTGGACCTGCTGGCGGCGCTCCGCGACCGTACGCGGACGCTGGCCCTCACCGCCGCCCCGGCGACCCCCGTACGGACCGTGGCGGAGACGGTCGCGGCGCTGGACTGGGCGGACGAGGAGTCCGTCGTCCAGACCCGCTTCGCGACCACGGCCCTGGCCTTCCTCCGCGCGGGCCTGGAGGCCCGCGGCCCCCTCCCGGCCGGGGTGCGCCCGGTCGCCGAAGCGGCGGCCCACGCGGAGTCGGCGGTCGCCGAGCCGCTGCCCCCGGCCGTGCTCGCCGCCGGACAGTGGACGTTCCTGGGCGCGGGCTGGGCGTACGGGCTGGCGCAGGAGGCGGCGCTGAAAATGCGCGAGGCGGCGGGGGCATGGACGGAGGCGTACCCCGCCATGGAGTACCGCCACGGCCCCGTGTCCATCACCGCCCCCGGCCGCGTGGCCTGGATCCTCGGCCCGTCCCCGGCAGGCCTCGCCGCCGACGTCATCCGCGCGGGCGGCACGCTCCTCGCCGACGGCTCGCGCCTCGACCCCATGGCCGACCTGATCCGCGCCCAGCGGCTCGCTGTCGCGGTAGCCGAGTCCAAGGACCAGAACCCGGACCGCCCCCGGGGCCTGACGCGCAGCGTCGTCCTCTCCTAGG
This sequence comes from Streptomyces sp. UNOC14_S4, assembly GCF_020740835.1. Classification (GTDB taxonomy): domain Bacteria; phylum Actinomycetota; class Actinomycetes; order Streptomycetales; family Streptomycetaceae; genus Streptomyces. The sequence continues at coordinate 5,511 of NZ_JAINFC010000271.1, read as the reverse complement.
GGGCGAAGCCCCCCTAGGGGCGCGGGGAACTGCGCGACCAGCCCCCACCGGACCCGCGGCCGCGCGCCGGGCGCAAGCCGCACCCCGATAGGCGCCGGGGTCCGGGGCGGAGCCCCGGAGGGTGATCCCACTCTTCCGGGCACCTCAGAGTGGACTAGACCTTTCGTCCCCCACCGGCGAAACTGAACGACGTGAAACACGTCATCGCCCTCGACGTGGGCGGCACCGCCATCAAGGCCGCCCTGATCGGCCCCGCCCCCGACCACGTCCTCCTCCACGAGGCCCGCCGCCCCACCGGCCGGGACCGCGGCCCGGAAGCGGTGGTCGCGGGGATCCTGGACTTCGCGGCGGAGCTCCAGGAGACAGGGCGCCGCCTCTTCGGGGAGCCCGCCGCGGCGGCCGGCGTCGCCGTACCCGGCATCGTGGACGCCACGACCGGCACCGCCGTCTACGCCGCCAACCTCGGCTGGCGCGACGTACCGCTGCGCGCCCTCCTCGGCGAGCGCCTGGGCGGCGGCACGCCCGTGGCCCTCGGCCACGACGTCCGCACCGGCGGCCTCGCGGAAGGCCGCATCGGCGCGGGCCGGGGCGCGGACCGCTTCCTCTTCGTGCCGCTGGGCACCGGCATCGCGGGCGCGATCGGCATCGACGGGCGCATCGAGCAGGGCGCCCACGGCTACGCGGGCGAGATCGGCCACATCTCCGTACGCACCGGCCCCGACGCCCCGGTCTGCGGCTGCGGCGGGCGCGGCTGCCTGGAGACGCTGGCCTCCGCCGCGGCCGTGAGCGCCGCCTGGGCCCGGGCCACCGGCGACGCGGACGCGGACGCCGCGGACTGCGCGAAGGCCGTCGCGTCCGGCGACGCGCTCGCCCGCGCGGTCTGGCAGGAGGCGGTCGACGCGCTCGCGGACGGCCTCGTCATCGGGCTCACCCTGCTCGACCCGCATACGCTGATCATCGGGGGCGGCCTGGCCGAGGCGGGCGACACCCTGTTCGCACCGCTCCGCGCCGCCGTCGCGGAACGGATCACCTTCCAGAAGCTCCCCCGGATCGTCCCCGCGGCACTCGGCGACACCGCGGGCTGCCTGGGCGCGGGCCTCCTCGCCTGGGACCTGCTCGCCACCGCCACCGCCACCACCCCCACCGACACCGACACCGACACCGACACCGAAAACAACACCACGGAGGTAACCGCCTGATGGTCGAACGAACGGTTCTCGCCGGTGCCCGCGTGGTGCTGCCGACCGGTGTGGTCGAGAACGGCCGGGTGACGGTCGAAGACCGCCGGATCACGGAGGCGGGGCAGGCCACCACGCCCGCCACCCCGGACGCCCTCGACCTCACCGGCCACTGGATCGTCCCCGGTTTCGTGGACATGCACGTCCACGGCGGCGGTGGCGCGTCCTTCTCCGCGGGCGACCCCGAGGAGGCGCTCCGCGCCGTCGCCACGCACCGCGCGCACGGCACGACCACGATGGTCGCCTCGACCGTCACCGGCGACCTCGACGACCTGGCGCGGCAGGCGGCCGTCCTCGCGGAGCTGACCGAGCAGGGCGAGCTGGCGGGCATCCACTTCGAAGGGCCGTTCATCTCCCCGCACCGCTGCGGCGCGCACCAGCCGGAGCTGCTGCGGAACCCGGACCCGGCGGACGTGCGCAAGCTGGTCGACGCCGCGCGCGGCGCGGCCCGGATGATGACCCTGGCGCCCGAGCTGCCCGGCGGCCTGGACTCGGTCCGGCTGCTCGCCGACGCGGGCGTGATCGCGGCGGTCGGGCACACCGACTCCACGTACGAGGCCACGCTGGAGGCCATCGACGCGGGCGCGACCGTGGCCACGCACCTCTACAACGCGATGCCCACGCTGCTGCACCGCGCGCCCGGCCCGATCGCGGCGCTGCTGGAGGACGAGCGGGTCACCGTCGAGCTGATCAACGACGGCACGCACCTGCACCCCGCCGTGCTGGAGCTCGCCTTCCGCAGCGCGGGCGCGGACCGCGTCGCGTTCATCACGGACGCGATGGGCGCGGCGGGCATGAGCGACGGCATGTACCCGCTCGGCCCGATGCGGGTCGAGGTCAAGGACGGCGTCGCGCGCATCGCCGACGGTCCGACGGCGGGCTCGATCGCGGGCTCGACGCTGACGCTGGACACGGCGTTCAAGCGCGCGGTGACGATCGACCGGCTGCCGGTCGAGGACGCCGTACGGGCCCTGTCCGTGAACCCGGCGCGGCTGCTGGGCGTCGCCGACCGCGTCGGCTCGCTGGAGCCGGGCAAGGACGCCGACCTCGTCGTCCTCGACTCCGCGTACGAGCTCGTCGGCGTGATGCGCCAGGGCGAATGGGTGGTTAAGCCCGAAGTACGGTAGTTCTCCGCGCTCTTGACGAGTGCTCACGCAGCGGCGGCGCCGCCCGAGGTCTGGGCGCGCCGCCGCTGCTTTGGCATGATCGCTCGCGCGGCCGCCGTCACACCGCCGAAACACCGCCGTACCGACTTGGGTAATACGCACAGCACAGCGCAGCACGGCACCGCGCGGCACCGCACGGAACAGCACCACCAGCACCGCACCACCAGCGCCGCCGACAACGCCGTCCCCGGTCATGGGAGAGAGCCGCCGATGATCCTCACGGTCACGCTCAACACCGCACTCGATCTGACCTACCGCGTTCCGCGTCTGCACCCGAACTCCTCGCACCGCGTCTCGGACGTCATGGAACGCCCCGGCGGCAAGGGCCTCAACGTGGCCCGGGTCCTGGCCGCGCTCGGGCACCCCACGGTCGTCACGGGCTTCGCCGGGGGCGTGACGGGAGAGACCGTGCGCCGCCTGCTCGCCGAAAGCGCCCCCGGGAACGGGGCCGCCGACCTCTCCGAAGCCTTCGTCCCCGTCCTCGGCGCCACGCGCCGCACGGTGGCCGTCGTCGACGGCGCGGGCGGCGGCACCACCCAACTCAACGAACCGGGCCCGGACGTCACGGCCGAGGAGTGGGCGGCCTTCACCGACACCTACGCGCGCCTTCTGCGCGAGGCGGAGGCCGTCGCCCTGTGCGGCAGCCTGCCGCCGGGCGTGCCGGTCGGCGCGTACGCGCACCTCGTCCGGCAGGCGCGGGCGCTGGGCGTGCCCGTACTCCTCGACACCAGCGGCGAACCCCTGCGGCGCGGCATCGCCGCCCGCCCCGACCTGGTGACGCCCAACATCGAGGAGCTGTCCGCCCTCACCGGCTCCACGGAGCCCCTGCGCGCCTCGCTCGACGCCCGCCGCCGGGGCGCGGGCACGGTGGCCACGACCCTGGGCCCGGACGGCATGCTCGCCGTGACCCCCGAGGGCACCTGGCGCGCGGCGGCGCCGAAACCGCTGACCGGCAACCCGACCGGCGCGGGCGACACGGCGGCAGCCGCCCTCCTGGCCGGCCGGCTGGAGGGCCTCCCCTGGCCCGAACGCCTCGCCCGCGCGGTGGCCCTCGCGGCGGCGACGGTACGGGCCCCGGCCGCGGGCGAGTTCGACCGGCCGACGTACGAGGACCTGTTGCCGCAGGTGAAGGTCACGGAAGCGTAAGTGCAAGCGCCAAGCGCCAACAGCTCACGGAATTCAGGAGGGTGGGTCACATGCCGCTCGTCACCACCGGAGAACTCGTCACCGAGGCGCGGGCCGCCGCACGGGCGGTCGTCGCCTTCAACGTCATCACGGTCGAGCACGCCGAGGCGATCGCCGAGGGCGCGGAGGCCGCGGGCCTGCCCGCGATCCTCCAGGTCTCCGAGAACGCCGTGAAGTTCCACGGCGGCCGCCTGGCCCCGATCGCCGCCGCGACGGCGGCGGTCGCGGCGGCCTCGACGACACGTCTGTCCCTCCACCTGGACCACGTGGAGTCGGACACCCTGCTGCGCGAGGCACCGCTGCACGGCTTCACCTCGGTGATGTACGACGCGTCGCGCCTGCCGTACGCGGAGAACGTCAAGGCCACGGCGGAGGCGGTGCGTTGGGGCCACGAGCGGGGCCTGTGGGTCGAGGCGGAACTGGGCCGCGTGGGCGGCAAGCCGGGCGACGCCCACACGCCCGGCGTCCGCACCGACCCCGCCGAGGCCGCCGCCTACGTCATGGACACGGGCGTCGACGCGCTGGCCGTGGCGGTCGGCAGCTCCCACGCCATGTCCGAACGCACGGCGTCCCTCGACCACACCCTGATCGCGGCGTTGCGCGGCACGCTCCCGGTCCCCCTCGTCCTCCACGGCTCGTCCGGCGTCCCCGACACGGAACTCCGCCACGCGGTCACCTCGGGCATGACCAAGATCAATGTCGGCACGGCCCTGAACGCGGCCTTCACCGGCGCGGTCCGCGCCTTCCTGGAGGCCCACCCGTCGACGGTGGACCCCAGGAAGTACCTGACCCCTGCGCGGGGGGCGATGGCGGGGGCGGTGGCGCAGTTCCTGCGGACGACGGAGGGGTGAGGCCGCGGATCACCCGGCGGGCGCACGGCCGGGAGCGCGTGACGCCGGGGCGCCCCCGGGGTGCGTCATGCCGGTTCCGCTTCGACTCCTTGTCGGCAAGAACCGCCAAGACGCCTGCACAGGGCTGGGAGTTGACGAAGAGATGCTGTGGCCGAAATCCGTGAAGGACCGCATCAAGACCGGTACGGACAGAGAGCTGGTCCACAGTTATCCGTACCGATCGGCGTGCCCGTCCAGCCTCTCCGTCTTCCGCTTGGACGACCGGCCCGATTCACCGAACACGCCGAGACGCAGTACGCCCAGCTGACCGCCTTGACCTGATCGCGGCGCCCTTGCGCCTCGATGGCCAGGAGGAATTCGTCGCCGTCGGCACTGTCCAGCGGCGTTCGAGAACATTGCGCCGCTCATCAGTTCCACAAAGTCCGCAAGAATGCCCACCTCTCGGCCAGGAGAACCGATCAGAGCGTCCCGCCGTCGGGAAGTTCCTTCTTCGCGTCGACCACGGCCCGCTTGACGACCACGGTCTCAGAGGTGATCGCACCGGGTTCGAGGCCCCGATACGGCTTCACCAGCACTTCGCGCTGGCCGAGGTACTGGTACGTGTCCCTGTCGAAGATCCATTCCTGGCGGCTGACCGGGCCGGTGTGGGTGATGGCGATGCCGGCCCGGCCGGTCGCGTCGGCGGCCCTGTCCACGAGGGCGACGCCGGGAATCCTGGCAGCCGCCTTGAACAGCGCGGCGCTGATTTCCGGCGTCGCGATCTGCTCCTCCAGCAGTCGGCCCACTTCCCCGAACGCCGTCCAGTCGGCCTGGGGGTCGCCCATCCTGCCCGACCCGTAGAGGTGGGCGAGGAGGGCATCGGTATCGGTGGGAAGCGCCTTGACGCTGTTGTAGGAGCCCCGGTCGACGGCCTCACGGGAGGGGTCGAGGTCGAGGTCCTCGCCGTTCTTGTCCATGAACTTGTGGTCCGGCTCGTAGACGAAACTCCTGAGGCCGTCGGGCGAGCGCCAGACCTGGCGCGAGTGCAGCGGGCTCACCACGAGCTTCTCCTTGCCGCCCGCCCTGTCGACC
>NZ_JAINFC010000270.1 GCF_020740835.1 Streptomyces sp. UNOC14_S4 | reverse complement strand
GGGGGAACTCTCTGGTGGCGAACGACGGTGCGAGGTAGGTGCCGATGACGGGGATGCCGAACGCTTCGCCGGCCGTCCGGCTGAGCGGTGCCGGGCCGAAGGCGGTGAGCAGCAGGTCGGCTCCGCCTGCCACGGCCTCCGCCACCCCGTCGGCGAGCCCGTCCGCGTACGCCCGCGTCAGTGCCTGGACCTCCTCCCGTGACGCTGCGCGGGCCCAGTTGCGGATCAGCCTCTGTGGGTCTCCTGGCACGGGCCGGTGGTCGAGACCGCACCCGCCGACGAGTGCGGCGGAGGCCGGGTGCCCGGGCCGCAAGGATCTCAAGTGTCTCGTCCACGTACTGCCAGACCGCCGCCTCCGACGCCCCGTGGAATCACCGCGCCAACGACGAGGGGCTCTTCCGCGTCTTCCCAGCCGACCTGCGCGTTTCACTCTTCAAGGGCCGGGATGAAAGAGGTTCGGTGGGGTCTGTAACACCAATTCCAGGGCGCGGGTGCGGGTATGCCGCGGCCGATATTGTCGCTCGCCCCGGATTTGAGGGGAAGCAATGCCGGGGCGTGCAACAAGTCGGGAGGATTATCTGTCGATTCACCCTCCCGGGTGGACAATTCGACTGATCGGATTGGCTGGTTGACGTCAGGGAATCTCCAGAACGCGGCACACATACGCACTGAGGGAAGGTTACGGAAGAAGGGATCGTCATGGAACAGCAGGAGATTTACGAGCCGCCTGAGCTGGTTGAAGTCGGGGAATTCGGAGAGCTGACGCGAGGTGCTTCCACCTCCAACGAGCTTGACGGCGGCCCGCCGCCGTTCCAGTGGTTCCCTCTGTAGACGGCGGTCGGGCGCCATGACCGGTGAGGCGTGGTTCGCCGTCCTTCCCGACGGCGAAGCCGGCCTCACCGCCGCGCGGGCGCTGCGGCCCCTGGCCGCCAACGCGATCGAGCACGCCTCCGGACGGTCATGGCTGCTGGGCAACTGGCCGGAGGGGCATGTGAAGGTGGCCAGGACCGGCGCGGCCCGCATGGCAGTCATCGGGCGCTGCCCGGTCACCGCCAGGGCGTTGACGGCGAGGCTGGGACTGGCCCACGACATCGACGATGCGGAACGGGCCGTGCAGGGGCTGCCGGGCAGTTTCCATGCGGTCGTCTCCCTCGGCCGCCGGGTGCGCGTCAGAGGCAGTGCCTCGGGTGCGCGGCGCGTCTTCTACGCACGCGTGGGCGATACCACCGTCGCCGCCGACCGGGCCGATACGCTCGCATCGCTGACCGGGGCCGGCATCGACGAACAGCAACTGGCCCTGCACCTGCTGTCCTCGCCGCCCCTTCACCCGCTGGACGACGCCTGTGTGTGGGGAGGCGTGCAGGCCCTACGGCCCCACGACGCCCTGCTGATCGACCCCGACGGGCGGGCTCGTACGTGCCGATGGTGGCAGTCTCCCGAGCCGGTGCTGACGCTCGCCGACGGAGTGCCTGGTGTACGGCGGGCGCTGGAGACCGCAGTCCGTTCCTGCGCTGCGGGCGGCGGCACCATCAGCTCCGATTTGTCCGGCGGCATGGACTCCACCAGCCTGTGCTTCCTCGCCGCGCGCGACGGCGCCCAGCTGATCACTTTCCGCTGGGAGAGCCAGGATCCCGGCAACGACGACCCCGCCTGGGGCGCACAGGCCGCCTCGTGGCTCCCCGGCGCCGACCATGTCGCCGTCGGCAGGACGGAGATCCCGCCGTGGTACACCGGCCTTGCCGACACGACTGTTCCCACAGCGGAACCGGGGGCCTGGGTGCGCGACACCGCACGCTTGGCGGCCATGACTCACCTGATGACGGACCGCGGCTCGCGACTGCACATGACGGGCGGTGGCGGGGACGAACTCTTCACTGCTTTTTCCTCCCACCTCTACGACTACGTCCGCAGCCGGCCCCTCGCCGCTCTGGCCCGCCTCCACCGTCAGTGCGCGTTCCGCCGTACCCGACTGTGGCCGGCCGTCCGCGGCCTGGCCGACCGCAGGACGTACGCCCAGTGGCTCGCTGCTCAGGCCGATGGGCTGACCAGTGCCCCACCCCTGGCCCGGAGGGAACTCGCGGCCTTCTCCGTCGCCTGGGGCGTGGGCCTCCGAATGCCGTCGTAGGCGACTCCGGACGCGGTGCGGGTCGTACGGGACCGTCTGTGCGAGGCCGCCTCCTCGGGCGCCCGGCCGCTGGCCCGGCAGCATGGCCAGCACACGGCCTTGGCCTGCGTCCTCGCCGGCGGGCGTGGCATCCACCAGCTGAACCAGTTCACGACCCCCCTCGGGCTCGAGTACGCCGCCCCCTACCTCGACGACGGCGTGATCGAGGCGGCGCTGGCAGTCCGCGTACCTGAACGCTTCGCGCCCGGCCGTTACAAGCCGGTCCTGGCCGCCGCGATGCACGGCATCGTGCCCGCCGCGATCCTGGGACGGTCCACCAAGGGGGAGTACAGCGCTGAGTTCCACACCGGCCTTCGCCGGAACCGCGCCTCCCTGCTGGAGCTGTTCGACGACCCTCTGCTCGCCCGCGCCGGCCTGATCGACGCCTCCGCCCTCCGCGCACGGCTGCTCGGCCTCCACCCGGATCCCCGCTACTTGCGCGACCTGGATCCCACCCTCGGCTGCGAGGTCTGGCTCCGCTCCCGCCGCAGTCGAGCCACGTCCCCGGACACCGCCTCCACTGGAGGACCGGCATGACCTTCACTCTGCACGCCGACGTCTCAGTGGTCGACACCGACTACGGGACAGCGCTGCTCGACGAGTCCAACGGCCGTTACTGGCACGCCTGGCTACCGGCGGCCTGGCGGAAGCCAGGGCCCACCCCGTGCTGGTCGGCGGCGGCATCCCGTTCTTCCCCCGGTGCGAGCGCAGGGTGAATCTCGAACTCGTCGAGACGCGCGCCTTCACCTCGAAGGCCGTCTGCCTCCGCTACCGAGTGGCGCGCTGGCACGGGCCGTGCGCCACGACGCCCGGAAGAAAGATCAGGACGCCGTCGGGGAACAGGTACGCAGTGCGCCGGGCGTCGTATATCTCCTTCGCCGGGCCCTGCTTGGCCTCTCGGCGAGGCCCTCGGGGACGCCGGTGACGTCGGGGGTGTCGGGACAGGTGACTGGGATTCAACTTCTCCTCGCTCGCGCCGGCCCCGCCTGATCCGGTTCCGGTGTGCCGTTCGGTTGCCGGGCTGTGGCTCCGCGCCGTGGCTCCGCGGGGGTCAGCAGCGCGGCGAGCCGGTGGGTGTCCGCGAGGTAGCGGTCGTAGGGGAAGCCGGCCTTCAGGAGGGCGGTGCGGAGCTCTTCTTCCAGAGGCTTGCCCTCGGCCAGGAAGGTGGCCTGGCCCGTCGGGGTGAGGGCGACCAGGCGCCGGCGCCGGTGGGCGGGGTCGACGCTGATCGTCACGTACCCCTCCGCCTCCAGTGGGCGCAGGGCACGGCTGATGGCGGGGTCGGACAGGGCCAGGGCCTCGGCGAGCTGGTGCTGGGTGGCGGGCTGGATCTCCTCAAGGGTGCCCAGTAGCCGCAGTTGGCTGTGGGAGAGGCGCTGGTTCGGGCCGGAGCGGCGCCGGGCCGCCTCGCCCATCAGCATGACCACGCGGTGCAGGAGCTCTGCCAGTCCTTCGTCCATGCGACCAGCCTACCGGACTCTTGCGTCGTTAATATTAACCGTGCAACACTCAAGTCCATGGACAACGTCCCTTACGCCGTTCAGACCACGTTTCCGCTTCTCTTCATGCTGGTGCCCGCCCTCGGAGCGCTGCTGAGCTGCCGCCACCGCAGCCCGGGCCGGCCGGCGGCGGAGATCTGGCAGCGCTGGTGGGCCGTCGGTGCCCTCGGCGTCGGAAGCCTGTGGATCACGCTCTCGTTCCTGGCAGCCCCGAAGGGCATGGCCGACGCCATCGGCTTCGCCCGCTCGCCGTTCCAGTTCGAGATCGCCTTCGCCAACCTCGGCCTCGCCGTGCTGGGCTTCCGTGGCGCGTCCGCGTCGCCCCGCGAGCGCCTCACCAGTGGGCTGGCGGCCGCCGCGTTCCTGTGGGGAGCCGCGATCGGCCACGTCTACCAGTGGTTCGCCAACGGCGACCACGCCGCCGGGAACACGGGCGGCATCCTGGCCAATGACGTTCTCGTTCCCGCCGTCATGATCGCCCTGGCCGTCCGGGATGTCCGCCGCGCCGGCTCCGGCCGCAGCCACGCCGTCCGCCCGGCAGCCTGACCGCGGCGGCCCACCCGCCCGGCAGCGGAGCCCGCGCCGATGCGAACGGCTTGTCCTGATCGGCGGCCGTTCCTTCCGGGACTCCGCTGCCGCCGTCCGGTGAGCCCGGAGGTCGCCGGATCGGCAGGCGGGATGGTCGATGAACGTACGCCGCTGGGACCGGGGTGTCGAGGCGTGGGCGGCCGGGGACGAGCAGGGCCTGGACGACGCGTGGACCACCGAGGTGCTCCCGGACCTGGGTGGTCGGCGGGGTCTTACGAGTGCTGCGCGAGCGTGGGCTTCGCCGCGCAGAGACGCGGCACGGCCCAGGTGCCGCCATTGCCTCGTCCGGCAGTCGCCCGGTTCGATGGCCCGCTGTGATGGATGGAGAAGGCTTCCTTCCTGTGGTGCGGACCGCTCCCGGTGCAGGCTGCTGGTCTGAGTGGTCTGTGCCGGAGCCTGTCATTGGGTCTGGTGGTTTCGAAGGCGCCGCTGCGCCCCGGCGTCTGTGTTTCGAAGGTGTTTTTATGATCTTGCTTTGGTTTTGATGGGGCGCGGACAAGGGGGAGGGGGAGGGCTGGCCTGTCGGCACACGGTCGGGTGTGGTCTGGCAGGTTGGCCGCATGCGGGACGCGCGGGCCCGGCGGTGCTCGTGGTGGTCCCCCGTGGGAATGCCCGGCCGCCGGGGGCGGTTGCAGCCGACGACCCGTGAGCGGACGCCGGTTCCGGCACGGGCTCATGACGGACAGTTACGGGAGGGGTTGTACGTGAAGATCGGCGACATCGAGGTCCTGGCGGTCATGGACGGGGTGGGCACCGAGACCGCCGCCGAGATCCTCACCCGCCCCGGCGCGGACGACCCGTGGGCCTGCCACGACCACCACCGGGAGCCGGACGGCACCCTGAACCTGCCGCTCGGCGGCTTCCTGGTGCGCAGCGGGCAGAGGACCGTCCTGGTGGACGCCGGGGTCGGGCCGTTCGACGACGGCCGTTACCGCGGGGGCGCGCTGCTGGACTCGCTCGCCGCCCAGGGGGTCGCGCCCGAGGACGTGACCGATGTGGTCTTCACGCATCTCCACTTCGACCACGTCGGTTGGGCCGCGGTCGAGGGACGGCCGGTCTTCCCCCGCGCCACCTACCGCGCTCACCGCGCCGACTGGCAGCACTTCGTCACCGGGCAGGCCGCGACTCCCGAAGCCGTCGCCAAGCTCACCCCGCTCGAAGGCCGACTGGAGCTGTTCGACGCCGACTTCACCCTCGCACCCGGCATCGACGCCCTCCACCTTCCCGGCCACACCCCCGGCACCACCGTGTACGTGCTCTCCTCCGGCGGGCGCCGTGCGCTGCTGCTGGGCGACGTAGTCCACTCGGTGGTCCAGTTCAGCGAGCGCGACTGGCAGGTGATCTGGGACGTCGACCCGGCAGCCGCGTCCGCGGTACGCAACCGCATCGCCGACGAGGCCGCCGACACCGAGGACCTGCTGGTCGCCGCGCACTTCCCCGGCATGCGCTTCGGCCGCATCCTCGCCGCCGACGGCAACCGCCGCTTCGTCGCCGTCTAGTGCTCCAGCCCTGACGGATGCCGAGCCCAACGAGCTGTTCAGCGCGTCGTGGCCGGCTCATAGGCCGACCCCCTTCGCGCCGGTGCTGTCCCGAAGCCTGACCTGGATCGCGGCGCGTAGAGATGGCCGGCTGGTCGGATTCGTCAATGTCGCGGGCGACGGCGGTGCGCACGCCGACGTCGCCGCCATCGGAGTGGGTCAGGAACACCTCACCCTTTCCGGCCGCGGACTGCGCATGCGCCATGAGATACGCCATCGCTACCCCTTGCTGGACGCGCTCCCGCCGCCACTCTTCCCCCGGCCCCGCACCAGCGTTACCGCGAGCTCGACGGGAGGCATCAGGGCTTTCCACGGCCACACCGTGCCCGATGAGATATCGGCCGCTCCGGCCGACCCCTTCCCGACTCGTGCCCGCCTTGCGCCGACGGCTCCTGACATTGTCAGCCAACCCTGTAGCCGGTGGGGCCACGCCTTTTCGCCCACGGCCGGCGCAGGCCCGCTGGAAAGCCTCGGCGCATCGCAGGGGCCGCGCCCGCACCAACCCCCATCGCAAGGCCCCGGCCATAAGGAATGAGCCTGTCCGGATCGATCCCTCGATGGCCTGAAATGCCCACTACTACAGGATAGTTACCACGAACTCGCCCCAGCGCACCCCCCTGGCCTGCCATGCTTCCAGCCGGTGACGGAAGCCGTTCCTCCAAGGCCGGGGAGAACCCATGGCGCTCTCGCTCAAGGACCTGCTCGACCTCTTCCCCGAACCCGGTGGGGACTTCGTCCTGCCAGGGGATCTGATCAGCGACATCCCCGGCGTCGGCCCGCTGCTGGAGACGTGGCTGACGTCGGCGGACATCACCGTCGTCGGAGCGGTTCCCAACCCCGGCGAGGTCACGGTGGCGGGCACGCTGTCGTTCACCGTGGTCGACGGGCCGTGCCCCGTGGTCGTCTCGTTCACGATCGACGCGCTCCAGACCGTCACCGGCGTGAAGCTCGACTTCACGCTGCCGGCCACCGAGGAGGACTCCGGCGAGGACGGCGACGACTTCGCGCCGCACCTCCAACTCGAAGCGTCCGTCCAGGGATTCACCGCCACCCTCGTACTCGTCTTCACCGGCGCGGACGGCGGGCCCAAGACGATGGAGTTCGCCGCTTCCTACCAGGGCGGCTCCCTCATCGGCACCTGGGAGTCCGAGGACGGCCTGTCCTGGGACGACATCGCCCACGCGCTCGGCACCGCCCCCGCCGACCTGCCGCCCGCCCTCGTGCCCGTGCTCAAGAGGGCCGGGTTCGCCTACGAGAAGCGCAAGAGGGCGTTCGTGTTCTCGGCCGCCACCGAGTACGTCGAACTCGCCTTCGCCTCCCTGCCGCAGAAGGCCGGGACGGGGACGCCGGGGGCGCGGCTGCGTGCCGTCCTGCTGCAGGGGAGGTTCGAGGCGGGGCTGACCGACCTGCCGTCGATCGGGGAGAACGCCCCCATCGAGGACGACCTGGTCTTCGCCGGACTCCAGGCCTTCCACCTCTCGGCCGCCATGAAGGTCCGCAAGGTCAAGGCGCTCAACGACCTTATGAGCGACGCTGGCGTCGACCTCGGCCTGCCCACCCGCAGCCTCACCGCCGGGGCATCGCTGGCCGTCACCGCCACCACCGCGTTCACGGAGAAGACCTACGGCCTCGTCTACCCGCTGCGGCGCAAGCCCCAGCCCGGCCCGCCCCCGCTGCCGTACCGGCAGGACGACGAGGAGGACGTGCCCGCCCAGGCGTCCATCCCGCTCGACGCGGTCTTCGGCCCGCTCAGGATCGCCGAGATCGGGCTCTCGTACGCCGACGGCACGGCCCGCGTCACCATCGATGCCACCTTCGACGCGGGCGGCATCGAACTGAGCGCGTCCAAGCTGGGGTTCGCCATCAGGATCGCCGACGGCGAGTGGGACTTCCGGCCCACCCTCGAAGGGCTCGGGCTCACCTTCGACCGTCCCCCCGTCCGTATCGGCGGCGCGTTCCTCGTCAAGGAAGCGCAATCACCCTACGACCTGCTCTTCGCCGGGATGGCCGTCATCGAGGTCAAGGTGGTGAGCGTCAAGGTGATGGGCGCCTACGCCCGCGCCGAGGGCGGCTATCCGTCGCTCTTCCTCTACGGCGTGCTGGCCGGGCGCAACGGACTGGGCCCGCCGCCCTTCCAGGTGCGCGGCATCGCGGCGGGCTTCGGCTACAACAGCTCGGTACGGGTGCCCGCCCCGGCCGAGACACCTCTCTTCCCGTTCGTCGCCGAGCTCGGCAGCGGCTCGGACCGGCCCCCGCTCGAAGTCCTCGACGACCTTCTCGACGGATCGGGGGACAGGCCGCCCTGGCTGACCCCCGCGCAGGGGCAGATCTGGTGCGCGGTCGGACTCGACTTCACCGTCTTCCAGTTCGTCGACGCCAAGGCCCTGGCCCTGGTCGAGTTCGGGAGCGACTTCACGATCGCCGTCCTCGGCCTGGCCACCGCCTCGTTCCCCACGGGCCGCCCGTCCGACCCCGCCATCGCCCGCGTCCAGCTCGCCATGCAGGCGCTGTACACCTCCCGCGACAGCATGCTCGCCCTCGCCGCCGAGCTCACCCCGGCCTCGTACGTCCTGGACCCCGAGTGCCGGCTGACCGGCGGGCTCGCCTACCGCACCTGGTTCGGCGGGTCCCACGAGGGCGACTTCGTCTTCTGCCTCGGCGGCTACGCCCCCGGCTTCGACCGGCCCGACTGGTACCCCGACGTGCCCCGCCTCGGCTACACGTGGGGCATCTCCAGCGTCGTCACCATCCGGGGCGAGGCGTACGCCGCGCTGACCCCGGCGGCCGTCATGGCGGGCGGCAGGCTGGAAGTGTCCTTCCACGCCGGCATCGTCGAGGCCTGGCTGACGGCCCGGCTCGACGCCCTCATCCAGTGGAAGCCGTTCTACTTCCAGTTCACCGCCGGGGTCCGCATCGGCTTCGCCGTCGACCTGTGGCTGTTCACCGTCCGCGGCGAGGTCGGCGTCGACATCGACCTGTGGGGCCCGCCCGTCGGCGGCATCGCCACCGTCCACCTGTGGTGCATCGACTTCGACGTGTCGTTCGGGGCGAGCCGCGACACCCGGGCCAAGGAGGCGGGCTGGAGCGACGTCCAGGAACAGCTGCCCGCCCGCGCCGAGATGCTGCGGATCACCCCGCTCACCGGCATCCTGCCCGAGGACGAGACCGTCCGCGCGCACCGCCTCGACAGCGGCGACGACCGCTGGGTCGTCTCGGCCGACGGCTTCTCCTTCTCCACCACGACACCCGTCCCGGCCTCCAAGATGACCATCGGGGAGACGACCGTCCCCGGCGGCAAGCCCCTCGACATCCGGCCCATGGGCGACACCGGGCTGGCCTCCGAACACGCGCTGACGGTCCTTCTGGGCGACGACCCCGGCTTCGACCCCGTCCAGCGCGGCTGGACGGTCGAAACCGTCACCACCAGCGTGCCGCAGGCACTGTGGGGCACCGGCGAGCCCGACAGCGACCGGCCCACCGTACCGGGCCAGGTCATCGGCCTCACCGTCACCGTGCCCGGACCCAAGGACGGGCCCTCGCCCGGCGAGATGACCGACATCGCGCTCGGTTTCGAGGAACTCGCCCCCAGCGACGCCCTGCCCATCACCCCAGGCGACGCGCCCACCGGACCGCGGCCCCTGGCCTGGCAGCCCGGCCAGGAACCCACCAGCATCGGCGCGGTCGCCACGGGCATCGCCACCACGGCCGTGCCCGCCCGGGACGCGCTCCACGCCGAACTCGCCGCGCTGGGCGTGGCACCGCCCTCCCACGACCGCCTGGACGGCTTCGCCGCCCTCGCCGCGGCGGGCACCTTCACCGCCGAACCCCTGACGATCTGACGCCGCGCGAGGGACGCCACATGACACAGCCCGTTGTGTACGGGGACGATCCCCGGTTCGACATCCACTTCCACGACAACCACATCCCGGCCGCGCCCGCCGGCCTCTACGAGATCTCCCTCGGCCACACCGTCTCCGGCGGCAAGGTCGGCACGGACAACCTGCCGTCCGTCCACCAGAACGCCGAGATCCGCGCACCGCAGTTCACCCTCGACGGCTCCTTCGTCCACGCCCTCCACCCGGCGCCCGCGGCGAGCGGCGCCTTCGAGTACGTCCTGCCGCACATCACCCTCAACCGGATGATCCTCCCCTGGGAGCGTGCCCTCGACGCGGCCGAGCCGCAACTGCCCTGGCTGGCCCTGCTGCTCTTCACCGAAGGCGAACTGCCCGACGACCCCAAGTCCCAGGGACACACCGCGACACGGACCGTCCGCCAACTCCTCACCCCCACCGACGACGTCCTTGCCCCCGACATCACCCTCGACGTGGAGGTGCCGCCCGAACTGCGGGACAGCTCCTGCGCCACCATCGACGTGCCCGCCGACGT
>NZ_JAINFC010000027.1 GCF_020740835.1 Streptomyces sp. UNOC14_S4 | reverse complement strand
CTCAGGAAGCTCCAGAGCCACCACCCGGCCCAGACCCCAGGACATCGCCTGCGCGGGATCGACCAGACCGTCGGAACGGCCCACCGACACCGCACCACGCGTAGCCAGCCACACCGGCGCATCGACCTCGGCGTCGCCGAGTGCCTGCACCAGGGCGACGTTGCTCAGCAGCCCCGTACGCGCATCCCCGACGGCCAGCAGCGAGAACACACCCGCCACCGATCCGTCACCGACCTCGGCGAGCAACCGCTCGGCGAGGCCCACGCGATCGCACCCGGCAACCGGCCGGACCACTCGGGCGTCGGCACCGGACTCGGAGAAGACCCGTGCGACGGCGTCGGCCCACAGGGTCTCCCCTTCCGGGGCGACAACCAGCCACACGCCGGACAGCACACCGGCCGCGGGGACGGCCACCGGCTTCCAGGACGCCCGGTAGCGCCAGCCGTCCACGGTCGACCGCTCGGCCTGCTGGTGCCGCCACGAGGACAGCGCCGGAAGCAGCGCCTCCAACGCGCCCTCGGCCTCGGCCTCCACCCCCAGGGTGGAGACGAGCGAGGCGAGATCCTCGCGCTCCACGGCCTCCCAGAAGTGGTCCGTGCCGTCCGTCGAGGCAGAGGCGGCAGAGGCGGCAGCAGCGGGCCGCATGTCCAGCCAGTAGCGCTGCCGCTGGAAGGCGTACGTCGGCAGGTCCACGCGGCGCGCGCCCGTACCGGCGAAGAACGCCGCCCAGTCCGGGGCCGTGCCCCGAACGAACAGCCGCGCGAGCGCGCCAACCGCCGTCTCGGCTTCCGGGCGGCCCTTGCGGAGGGCGGAGACGAAGGCCGGGTCGTCGCCGGTGACGCAGTCCTGCGCCATGGCGGTCAGGACACCGTCGGGGCCGAGCTCGACGAAGGTGGTGACGCCGTGCTCTTCGAGAGCGCGGATGCCGTCGAGGAAGCGCACGGCCTCGCGGACGTGACGGACCCAGAAGTCGGCCGAAGTGATCTCCTCCGCGGAGACCAGAGCACCCGTCAGGTTCGAGACGATCGGGATACGCGGAGCTTCGTACGACAGGCCCTCGGCCACCGCACGGAAGTCGTCCAGCATCGCGTCCATACGCGGCGAGTGGAACGCGTGAGAGACCGTCAGACGCTTGGTCTTACGACCCTGCGCCTCAAAACCGGCGGCAATCGCAACAGCCGCGTCCTCATCACCAGCAATCACCACCGACTGCGGACCGTTGAGAGCCGCGATGCTGACGCCCTCCGTCAGCAGCGGCAGAACCTCGTCCTCCGACGCCTGGACGGCAATCATCGCGCCACCGGCCGGAAGCTCCTGCATCAGACGACCACGAGCCGCCACCAACTTCGAAGCATCAGCGAGGGAAAGCACCCCGGCCACATGCGCCGCAGCAAGCTCACCAATCGAGTGACCCGACAGGAAGTCCGCCTTGAAGCCCCACGCCTCGACGAGACGGAACAGCGCCACCTCGACGGCGAACAGCGCAGGCTGCGTGAAACCGGTCTGGTCCAGCAGCTCGGCATCCTCACCGAAGACAACCGCCTTCAGCGGACGCTCCAGATGCCCGTCCAGCACATCGCACACCGCATCGAACGCCTCCGCGAACACCGGGAACGCGTCATACAACTCACGGCCCATCCCCAGCCGCTGGCTCCCCTGACCCGTGAACAGGAACGCCGTCCTACCACCGGCCACCGAGCCCTCGACAACGCCCGCCGCCGACTCACCGCGCGCCAGCGCCTCCAGGCCCCGGAGGAAGCCCTCGCGGTCCTGGGCGACGAGCACCGCGCGCTCTTCGAAGACCGATCGGCCCGTCGCCAGCGAGTGACCGACGCCGACCGCGTCGAAGCCCTCGCCGTCCGTGCCGTCCTCGCTGCCCATGCCGTCCTCGCCGGACAGCAGCTGGTCGCGGAGGCGCCTGGCCTGGTCGCGCAGGGCGCCCTGGCCGGTGGCCGAGAGCGGCCACGGCACGACCGGCAGCGGGACAAGCGGGACATCGGCCGTGTCCGCGGCCGGTTCCTCGGCGGGGGCCTGCTCGATGATGGTGTGCGCGTTGGTGCCGCTGATACCGAAGGACGACACGCCCGCACGACGCGGACGGCCCGTCTCCGGCCACTCCACCGACTCGGTGAGCAGCGAGACCGCGCCCGCCTCCCAGTCGATCTTCGGCGAGGGCTCGTCGACGTGCAGGGTCCGCGGGAGCACGCCGTGCCGCATCGCCATGACCACCTTGATGATCCCGGCGACACCGGCGGCGGCCTGCGTGTGTCCGATGTTGGACTTGATCGACCCCAGCCACAGCGGCTGGTCCGCCGACTTCTCCCGGCCGTACGTGGCCAGCAGCGCCTGGGCCTCGATCGGGTCGCCCAGCGTCGTACCCGTACCGTGCGCCTCGACCAGGTCCACGTCGGCCGCCGTCAGACCGGCTCCGGCCAGCGCCGCGCGGATCACGCGCTGCTGCGCGGGTCCGTTCGGAGCCGTCAGGCCGTTGCTCGCGCCGTCCTGGTTGACCGCCGAGCCGCGCACGACCGCCAGCACCGGGTGGCCGTTGCGGCGCGCGTCCGACAGCCGCTCGACGAGCAGCATGCCCGCGCCCTCGGACCAGCCCGTACCGTCCGCCGCGCCCGCGAAGGACTTGCAGCGGCCGTCGGTCGACAGGCCGCGCTGGCGGCTGAAGTCGATGAAGGTCTCCGGGGTCGCCATCACCGCCACACCACCGGCCAGGGCCAGCGAGCACTCGCCGTTGCGCAGCGCCTGGATCGCCCAGTGCAGGGCGACCAGCGACGACGAGCACGCCGTGTCGATGGTGACCGCCGGGCCTTCGAGGCCGAAGGTGTACGCCACGCGGCCGGAGGCGATACTGCCCGCGTTGCCGGTGCCGATGTATCCCTCGACGCCGTCCGGTATGCCGTCCATGCCGGTGACGTAGTCGTGGTACATGACGCCCGCGAAGACACCGGTCTTGCTGCCACGCAGGGTGGCCGGGTCGATGCCCGCCCGCTCGAACGCCTCCCACGACGTCTCCAGCAGCAGGCGCTGCTGCGGGTCCATGGCAAGGGCCTCACGCGGCGAGATGCCGAAGAACGCCGCGTCGAAGTCGGCGACGTCGTGCAGGAAGCCGCCCTCACGGGTGTACGACGTGCCCGCGTGGTCGGGGTCCGGGTGGTAGAGCGCGTCCAGGTCCCAGCCGCGGTCGGTGGGCATGCCCGAGATGCCGTCGCCGCCGGTGGCGACGAGCCGCCACAGCTCCTCGGGGGTGCGCACCCCGCCGGGGAAGCGGCACCCCATGCCGACGATCACGATCGGGTCGTCGTCGGTCGGCACGAGGGCCGCCGACGTGACGACGGGCGCGGTGACGGCGGCCGCCGACGCGGTGTCCAGCAGTTCGTCCCGCAGGTGCCCGGCGAGGGCGACGGGCGTCGGGTAGTCGAAGACGAGGGTCGCGGGAAGGCGCAGCCCGGTGACGGTCTTGAGGTCGTTGCGCAGCTCGACGGCGGTGAGCGAGTCGAAGCCCAGCTCCTTGAAGGCACGCGTGGCGTCGACGGCCTCCGGGCCCGCGTAGCCGAGCACAGCCGCCACCCGGCCGCTCACCAGCTCCAGCAGCGCGGCGTCCTGTTCGACGGCCGTCGGCAGCGCGCGCAGCCGCTGGGCCAGCGAGGAGCCGTCGGCGGCCGCGGCCGCGACGGCAGCGCGCCGTACCGGCACCCGTACCAGTCCGCGCAGCAGCGCCGGTACGGAGCCGGTGTCGTTGGCCTCGGCGCGCAGGCCCGCGTGGTCGAGCCGCATCGGGAAGAGCACGGTGCCGCCGTCCGCGCGGGCGGCGTCGAAGAGCGCGAGCCCTTCCGCCTCGGCCAGCGGGGCGACGCCGCCGCGGGCGATGCGCCGCAGGTCGGTGCTCTCCAGCTTCCCGGCCATGCCGTGGCCGCCCCACAGGCCCCAGGCCAGCGCGGTCGCCGGCAGGCCCTGGGCGGTCCTGTGCTGGGCCAGGGCCTCCAGGAAGGCGTTGGCGGCCGCGTAGCCGGCCTGTCCCGGGGCGCCGAACGCGGCGGCCGCGCCGGAGAACAGCACGAAGGCGGCCAGGTCCAGGTCGCGGGTCAGGTCGTGGAGGTTGAGCGCCGCGTCGACCTTGGGGCGCAGCACGCCCGCGACGCGCTCCGGCGTCAGCGAGCCGATGACGCCGTCGTCCAGCACACCGGCGGTGTGCACCACGCCGGTCAGCGGGTGCTCCGTCGGCACTGCCGCGAGGACCGCCGCGAGCGCGTCGCGGTCGGCGACGTCGCACGAGGCCCACGTCACCGACGCGCCGGCTTCGGCGAGTTCGGCCGTCAGCTCCGCCGCGCCGGGTGCCTCGGCACCCCGGCGGCTCACCAGCAGCAGGTTCCGTACGCCGTGCTCGGCCACCAGGTGCCGGGCGAAGAGACCGCCCAGCTGGCCACCGGCACCGGTGATCAGGACGGTGCCGTCGGGCGCGAACTCCGGTGCCCCGTGGACCCCTTCGCCCTCGTCCGCGACCGGCACCCGGGCCAGCCGCGGCGCCAGGGCCGCGCCGTCACGCAGCGCCAGCTCCGGCTCGTCCACGGCGAGCGCGGCGAGCAGGTTGCGGTACGAGGACGGCCGCCCGTCCATGTCGAGCAGCGTCAGCCGGCCGGGGTTCTCCGACTGCGCGGAGCGGAACAGCCCGCGCGCCGCGGCCCGCGGCAGGTCGACGAGGCCCGCTCCGGCCTTCGTCTCCACCGCCTCGCGCGTCAGCAGCACGAGCCGCGACTCGGCCAGCCGCTCGTCGCCCAGCCAGGAACGCAGCAGGTCGAGCGTGCCCAGGGTGGCGGCGTGCACGGCGGCGGCACCGGCCGCGGCGGCCTCGCCGCCGCTGATGAGGACGGTGTGCGGTACGGGGGCGCCGGCGTCGAGGGCCGTGAGCATCACCGGCAGATCGTGGTACGCGTTCAGCCGGATTCCGGCCCCGAACGCGGCCTTGAGCTCGTCCAGTTCGGCGGTGTCGGCGCCCAGTACGGCCCAGTCGCCCGTCGCGGTGCCCACCGCGGGCACGGGGACAGCGGACCAGTCGAGCCGGAACAGCGACTCGTGCAGGCCGCTCCGGGCGGCGCGCACCTGCTCGGCGGAGGCGGCGCGGAGCGCCACCGACTCGACCGTGGCGACCGGCGCTCCGGTGGCGTCGGCCACGAGCAGCGCCACGGAGTTCTCCGACTGCTCGGTCAGCCGCACCCGGAGGGTACCCGCGCCGGCGGCCAGCAGCTGTACGCCGTTCCACGCGAAGGGCAGCAGCGCGCCTTCGGCCAGCGCGGCCTCGCGGTCCGGGCTGTCCAGCCCGATGACGTGCAGGGCGGCGTCGAGCAGTGCGGGGTGCAGACCGAACCGGTCCGCCTCCGCGCCCCGGACGCCCGGGGTCTCCTCGGCCGTCGGCAGCACGACCTCGGCGAAGAGGTCGGCGCCGAGCCGCCAGGCGCTCGTGAGCCCCTGGAACACCGGCCCGTAGCCGAGACCCGCCCCGGCCAGTTCCTCGTAGAGGCCGTCGACGGAGATCGCGGAGGCGCCCTGCGGCGGCCACACGGCGAGGTCGGCGGGCGCGGTCGCGGCGGCGGGCGTAGCCAGCACACCGGTGGCGTGCCGGGTCCACGGCTCGGTCGCGAGCGCGTCCTGGCGGCGCGAGTGCAGGCTGAAGGAGCGGCGGCCGGACTCGTCCGGGCCGCCCACGACGAGCTGGAGCTGCACCGCGACCCGCTCCGGCAGGACCAGCGGCGACTCCAGCGTCAGCTCGTCCAGCCGCTCGCAGCCGACCTGGGCACCGGCGTGCAGCGCCAGTTCGACGAAGGCGGTGCCTGGCAGCAGCACGGTGTCCATGACGGCGTGATCGGCCAGCCACGGGTGCGTACGGGTGGCCAGCAGCGCGGTGAACAGGAAGCCGTCGGCGTCCGCCAGCGGCACCGCCGCGCCCAGCAGCGGGTGGTCCGTTCCGCCCAGCCCGATCGCCTCGGGGTCCCCGGCCGTGAGGGTGGCGGCGGGCCAGTAACGCTGTCCCTGGAAGGGATACGTCGGCAGCAGGGCCGGTTCGATCCGGCGGGCGCCGGTGGACGCGTAGTACGCGGCCCAGTCCGGCGTCACACCACGGACGTGCAGCCGGGCGACGGCCTGCGCCAGCGCTTCCGCCTCGGGACGGCCCTTGCGGAGCGCGGAGACGAACGCCGGGTCGTCGCCGGTGACGGAGTCCTGCGCCATGGCGGTGAGCACGCCGTCGGGGCCGAGCTCGACGAAGGTGGTGACGCCGTGCTCTTCGAGGGCGCGGACGCCGTCGAGGAAGCGGACGGCCTCGCGGACGTGCCGGACCCAGAAGTCGGGGTCGGTGATCTCCTCGGCGGAGACGAGGGAGCCGGTGAGGTTGGAGACGATCGGGACGCGGGGGGCCTCGTACGACAGCGTCTCGGCGACAGCGCGGAAGTCGTCCAGCATCGCGTCCATACGGGGCGAGTGGAAGGCGTGACTCACCGTCAGGCGCTTGGTCTTGCGGCCCTGCTGCTCGAACGTCGCGGCGATCTCGACGGCCGCGTCCTCGTCACCGGCGATCACCACGGACTGCGGACCGTTGAGAGCGGCGATGCTCACGCCGTCGGCCAGCAGCGGAAGAACCTCGTCCTCCGACGCCTGGACGGCGATCATGGCGCCACCGGTCGGCAGGGCCTGCATCAGGCGGCCACGAGCCGCCACCAGCGTGCACGCGTCCTCCAGCGACAGCACACCGGCGACGTGCGCGGCAGCAAGCTCACCGATCGAGTGACCGGAGAGGAAGTCAGCCTTGACGCCCCACGCCTCGACGAGACGGAACAGGGCGACCTCAACCGCGAAGAGGGCGGGCTGCGTAAAGCCGGTCTGGTCCAGCTCCGCCGCGTCCTCGCCGAACACCACATCCTTCAGCGGACGCTCAAGATGCGCGTCGAAGTGCGCACAGACCGCGTCCAAGGCATCCGCGAACACCGGGAACGCGCCATACAGCTCACGCCCCATCCCAAGCCGCTGGCTGCCCTGCCCCGTGAACAGGAACGCCACCTTGCCCTCGACGACCGAACCCTCAACCAGACCCACCGCCGACGCACCACGCGCCAACGCCTCAAGACCGGCAAGCAGTTCATCCCGGCCCCCCGCCGTCACCACCGCGCGCCGCTCCAGCGCGGCACGGCCGGTGGCCAGCGAGTGGGCGAGGTCGAGCAGCTGCGTCTCGGGCTGCTCCTCGATGAACGAGCGGACCTGGGCAGCCTGTTCGGCCAGTGCCTCGGCGCTCTTGGCGGACAGGACGAGCTGCGGCGGGGCGGCCGACGTCGCCGCCTCCGGAGCGTCGCCCTCGGCGACGGGCGCCTGCTCGATGATCGTGTGCGCGTTGGTACCACTGATACCGAAGGCCGACACACCCGCACGACGCGGACGGCCGGTCTCCGGCCAGTCGACGGTTTCGGTCAGCAGCGCGATCTCTCCGGCCGACCAGTCGACGTGCGGGGTCGGCGCGTCCACGTGCAGGGTCATGGGCAGCACGCCGTGGCGCATCGCCATGACCATCTTGATGACACCCGCGACGCCCGCCGCGGCCTGCGTGTGACCGATGTTGGACTTGATGGAGCCCAGGTACAGCGGCTGGCCGCTGTCGCGCTCCTGGCCGTACGTGGCCAGCAGCGCCTGCGCCTCGATCGGGTCGCCCAGAGTGGTGCCCGTGCCGTGCGCCTCGACCGCGTCGACCTCGGCGGCCGACAGGCCGGCACTGGCCAGGGCCTGACGGATGACCCGCTGCTGCGACGGACCGTTCGGCGCCGTCAGACCATTGCTCGCACCGTCCTGGTTGACCGCCGAGCCACGGACGACCGCCAGCACCGGGTGACCGTTGCGCTGAGCATCCGACAGCCGCTCCACGAGCAGCATGCCGACGCCTTCGCCCCAGCCCGTACCGTCCGCCCCGGCCGCGAACGCCTTGATACGGCCATCGGCGGCCAGGCCGCGCTGGCGGCTGAAGTCGATGAAGTTCTCGGGGGTGGACATCACCGTCACGCCACCGGCCAGTGCCAGCGAGCACTCGCCCTGTCGCAGCGCCTGAATCGCCAGGTGCAGGGCGACCAGCGACGACGAGCACGCCGTGTCGACCGTGACCGCCGGGCCTTCGAGACCGAAGGTGTAGGAGAGCCGACCGGAGACGACGCTGGCGGCGTTGCCCGTACCCAGGTGGCCCTCAAGCCCCTCGGGCGCCTTCATCAGAAGCGACAGGTAGTCCTGGCCGTTGGTGCCCGCGAAGACGCCGACCTGCTGACCGCGCAGCGCGACCGGGTCGATCCCGGCCCGCTCGAACGCCTCCCACGACGTCTCCAGCAGCAGCCGCTGCTGCGGATCCATCGCCAGCGCCTCACGCGGCGAGATCCCGAAGAACGCCGCATCGAAATCCGCGACGTCGTAGACGAAACCACCCTCACGCGTGTACGTCGTCCCCGCATGATCCGGATCCGGATGGAACAGCGACTCCAAGTCCCAGCCACGATCCGCCGGGAACTCCCCCACCGCATCCTGACCAGCCGTCAGCAACGCCCACAACCCCTCGGGCGAACGCACCCCACCCGGGAAACGGCAACTCATCGCCACGATAGCGATCGGATCGTCATCCACCGCAACCGACGGGACGGCCGGGACAGCGCCCGACGCCGAGTCGAGATCGCCCAACAGCTCCGCGCGCAGGTGACCGGCGAGCGCGACTGCGGTCGGGTAGTCGTAGACCAGTGTCGAGGAGAGCCGCAGCCCCGTCGCCGCGTTCAGACGGTTGCGCAGCTCGACCGCGGTCAGCGAGTCGAAACCCAGCTCCTTGAACGCGCGGCCGGCCTCGACCGCGTCGGCGCCACTGTGCCCCAGCACCTCGGCGACCTGCGTACGCACCAGCTCCAGCAGAGCCTGCTCGCGCTCCACCTCGGCCTGTCCGGCCAGCCGCTCGGCCAGGGTGCCGCCGCCGGTGGCGGCCGTACGAGGAGTCCCGGCGGTGGTGGGCTCCGTACGGGCGGGGGTCAGCTCGGCCAGCAGCGTGCTCGGCCGGACAGTGGTGAAGCCGGGGGCGAAGCGCTCCCAGTCGATGTCCGCGACCGTGACCGCGGTCTCGTCCAGGTCCAGCACGCGCTGGAGCGCGGCGATCGCCGACTCGGGCGCCATCGGCGGGACACCGTCGCGGCGCATGCGCTGCTCCAGCGCCTCGTCGGCGGCCATACCGCCCTCGGCCCACGGACCCCACGCGACCGACGTCGCGGGCAGCCCCTCGGCCCGACGCCGCTCGGCGAGCGCGTCCAAGTAGGCGTTGGCAGCCGCGTAGTTGCCCTGCCCCGCCGCGCCCACCGAACCGGCGATCGAGGAGAAGAGGACGAACGCCGACAGGTCCAGATCCCGCGTCAGCTCGTCCAGAGCGACAGCCGCATCCACCTTCGCGCGGAGGACGGTGGCGAAGCGCTCGGGGGTGAGCGCGTCCAGCACGCCATCATCGAGCACACCGGCCGCGTGGACGACAGCGGTCAGCGGCAGTTCGGCAGGAAGCCCCGCCAGCAGCTCGGACAGCGCGTCGCGGTCGGCCACGTCGCACGCGGCGACCGTGACCCGAGCACCCAACGCGGTGAGCTCGTCACACAGTTCGGCCGCACCCGGCGCGTCCAGACCACGACGGCTCGTCAGCACCAAGTGCTCGGCACCCTTGCCCACCAGCCAACGGGCGACATGGGCGCCGAGTGCTCCCGTACCGCCTGTCACCAGGACCGAGCCACTGCCCGGCGTCCAGCTGTCGCCGGTCGTGGCAGGAGCGGAAGCCCACACCAGCCGACGCCCGAACACACCCGACGCACGAACAGCCGCCTCATCCTCGGCCCGGCCGGACAGCAACCCGACCAGCCGCGCCAAAGCCCGCCCGTCCGCCATCTCCGGCAGATCGACCAGACCACCCCAGCGCTCGGGAAGCTCCAGAGCCACCACCCGGCCCAGACCCCAGGACATCGCCTGCGCGGGATCGACCAGACCGTCGGAACGGCCTACCGACACCGCACCACGCGTGCCCAGCCACACCCGCGCATCGACACCGGCATCACCCAGCGCCTGCACCAGAGCGACGTTGCCCAGCAGCCCCGTACGCGCATCCCCGACGGCCAGCAGCGAGAACACGCCCGCCACCGGTCCGTCACCGACCTCGGCGAGCAACCGCCCGGCCACAGAAGCACGGTCACCATCGGCGCCCAGCTCGATCACCCGGGCCTCGGCACCGGAATCGGACAGCACCCGCTCCACCGCATCGGCCCACAGGGTCTCCCCCTCCGGGGCGACAACCAGCCACACGCCGGACAGCACACCGGTGAGCCGCTCGGTCACCGGCTTCCAGCGGGCCCGGTAGCGCCAGCTGTCCGCCACCGCGCGGTCCTGCTGCTGTCGCCGCCACGAGGACAGGACGGGCAGGACGTCGGCCAGCGACAGATCGGGGTCGACGTCGAGTTCGGCCACGAGAGCGGACAGGTCGCCGCGCTCCACCACGTCCCAGAAACGCTCGTCGACGACACCGCGCGACACGGCCTCGGGAACAGCCGCAGCGGGCTCTTCCGAGAGCCAGAAGCGCTCGCGCTGGAAGGCGTACGTCGGCAGGTCGACGCGACGGGCGCCGGTGCCCGCGTAGTACGCGGCCCAGTCCGGCGTCACACCCTGCACGTACAGTCGGGCGACGAAGAGGGCCAGCGCTTCCGTCTCCGGGCGGCCCTTGCGCAGGCCGGCCACGAACGCGGCCTCGGCGCCGGTGACGCAGTCCTGCGCCATGGCGGTGAGCACGCCGTCCGGACCCAGCTCGACGAACGTGGTGACGCCCTCGGCCTCCAGGGTGCGCACACCGTCCACGAAACGCACGGCTTCACGGACGTGACGGACCCAGAAGTCAGCCGTAGTGATCTCCTCCGCGGAGACCAGAGCACCCGTGAGGTTCGAGACGATCGGGATACGCGGGGCCTCGTACGACAGCGTCTCCGCCACCGCACGGAAGTCCTCCAACATGCCGTCCATACGCGGCGAGTGGAACGCATGAGAGACCGTCAGACGCTTCGTCTTACGACCCTGCACCTCAAAACCGGCCGCGATCGCCACGGCCGCGTCCTCGTCACCGGCAATCACCACCGACTGCGGGCCGTTGAGAGCGGCGATGCTGACGCCGTCGGTCAGCAGCGGCAGGACTTCGTCCTCCGACGCCTGCACCGCGATCATCGCGCCACCGGCCGGAAGCGCCTGCATCAGACGACCACGAGCCGCCACCAGCTTCGAAGCATCCGCCAGCGACAGCACACCAGCCACATGCGCAGCAGCCAGCTCACCGATCGAATGACCGGAGAGGAAGTCCGGCGCGATACCCCACGCCTCGACGAGACGGAACAGCGCCACCTCGATCGCGAACAGCGCGGGCTGCGTGAAACCGGTCTGGTCCAGCAGCCCGGCGTCCTCGCCGAACACCACGTCCTTCAACGGACGCTCAAGATGCGCGTCGAAGTGCGCGCAGACCGCGTCCAGGGCATCCGCGAACACCGGGAACGCGTCATACAGCTCACGCCCCATCCCAAGCCGCTGGCTCCCCTGCCCCGTGAACAGGAACGCCACCTTGCCCTCGACGACCGACCCCTGAACCAGACCCGCCACCGACGCACCACGCGCCAACGCCTCCAGCCCGGCAAGCAGTTCATCCCGGTCACCCGCCGTCACCACCGCGCGGTCCTCCAGCGCGGCACGGCCGGTGGCGAGGGAGAAGGCGAGGTCTGCGGCATCCAGCTCGGGATCGGCTCGGAGGTGGTCGGCCAGTCGGGCGGCCTGGGAGCGCAGAGCGCCGGTGCCCTTGGCGGACAGCGTCCACAGCGGCGCCGCGTGCTCCGCACCCGGAAGCCCCTCGACCGACGCCGTCTCGACCGACTCCTCGTCAGCCGGGGCCTGCTCGATGATCGTGTGGGCGTTGGTGCCACTGAGGCCGAAGGACGACACACCCGCGCGGCGCGGACGGCCGGTCTCCGGCCACTCCACCGACTCGGTCAGCAGCGAGACCGCGCCCGCCGACCAGTCCACGTGCGGCGTCGGCGCGTCCACGTGCAGCGTGCGCGGCAGCACACCGTGCCGTATGGCGAGCACCATCTTGATGATGCCCGCGACACCGGCGGCGGCCTGCGTGTGGCCAATGTTCGACTTCACCGATCCGAGCCACAGCGGCTGGTCCGCGTCCCGCTCCTGGCCGTACGTGGCCAGCAGCGCCTGCGCCTCGATCGGGTCACCCAGAGTGGTACCCGTGCCGTGCGCCTCGACCGCGTCGACCTCGGCAGCCGACAGACCGGCACTGGCCAGGGCCTGCCGGATCACCCGCTGCTGCGACGGACCGTTCGGCGCCGTCAGACCATTGCTCGCACCATCCTGGTTGATCGCCGAACCCCGCACGACCGCCAGCACCGGGTGACCGTTCTTGCGCGCGTCCGACAGCCGCTCCACGAGCAGCATGCCGACACCCTCACCCCAGCCCGTACCGTCCGCCCCGGCCGCGAACGCCTTGATACGGCCGTCCGTGGCCAGACCGCGCTGGCGGCTGAAGTCGACGAACGCTTCGGGGGTGGACATCACCGTCACACCACCGGCCAGGGCCAGCGAGCACTCACCGTTGCGCAGCGCCTGGACCGCCAGGTGCAGGGCGACCAGCGACGACGAGCACGCCGTGTCGACGGTCACCGCCGGGCCTTCGAGACCGAAGGTGTACGACACCCGGCCCGAGACCACGCTTGCCAAGTTGCCCGTGCTCAGGTGGCCTTCGAGCCCCTGGGGCGGGGTGGAGACCAGATCGACGTAGTCCTGGCCGTTGGTGCCCGCGAAGACGCCGACCTGCTGACCGCGCAGCGCGACCGGGTCGATCCCGGCGCGCTCGAACGCCTCCCACGACGTCTCCAGCAGCAACCGCTGCTGCGGGTCCATCGCCAGCGCCTCACGCGGCGAGATCCCGAAGAACGCCGCGTCGAAATCCGCGACGTCGTAGACGAAACCACCCTCACGCGTGTACGTCGTCCCCGCATGATCCGGGTCCGGATGGAACAGCGACTCCAAGTCCCAGCCACGATCCGCCGGGAACTCCCCCACCGCATCCTGACCAGACGTCAGCAACGCCCACAACCCCTCGGGCGAACGCACCCCACCCGGGAAACGGCAACTCATCGCCACGATCGCGATCGGATCGTCATCCACCGCAACCGACGGCGCCACCGCGGCGGCACCCGACACCGAGTCGAGATTGCCCAGCAACTCGGTACGCAGGTAGGCGGCGAGCGCGTCCGACGCCGGGTAGTCGTAGACCAACGTCGAGGAGAGCCGCAGACCCGTCGCCGCGTTCAGACGGTTGCGCAGCTCGACCGCGGCGAGCGAGTCGAAACCCAGCTCCTTGAACGCGCGGCCGGCCTCGACCGCGTCGGCGCCACTGTGCCCCAGCACCTCGGCGACCTGCGTACGCACCAGGTTCAGGAGCGCCCGGTCCTGCTCGGCCGGGGAGAGACCGGTCAGCCGCTCGCCCAGGGGGGACGTCACATCGGCGTCGGTGACGACACGGGCGCCGCCCGTGGCACCGGCACCGGCCGGGCCGCGGTCGGCTTCGGCCAGGTCCGTGAGGAGCGGGCTGGGCCGGACCGCGGTGAGGGTCCGGGTGAAGCGCTCCCAGTCGATGTCCGCGACCGTGAGCGTGGTCTCGTCCAGGTCGAGGGCCTGCTGCAGTGCGGCGATCGCGGGCTCGGGTGCCATCGGGGGCATGCCCTCGCGGCGCATGCGCTGCTCCAGCGCCCCGTCGGAAGCCATACCGCCCTCGGCCCACGGACCCCACGCGACGGACGTCGCAGGCAGACCCTCTGCCCGGCGACGCTCCGCCAGCGCGTCCAAGTAGGCGTTGGCAGCCGCGTAGTTACCCTGGCCCGCCGCGCCCACCGAACCGGCGATCGAGGAGAAGAGCACGAACGCCGACAAGTCCAGATCCCGCGTCAGCTCGTGCAGATTCCACGCCGGGACGGTCTTCGCGCGCAGCACCCGTGCCACCCGCTCGGCGTCCAGCGCGTCCAGCACGCCGTCGTCCAGCACACCGGCCGCGTGCACCACGGCCGTCAGCGGCAGTTCGGCGGGCAGGCCCGCCAGCAGCTCGGACAGCGCGTCGCGGTCGGCCACGTCGCACGCGGCGACGGTGACCCGCACGCCGCCCGCGGTCAGCTCGTCACGCAGTTCCGCCGCACCGGGCGCATCCGTACCGCGGCGGCTCACGAGCACCAGGTGCTCGGCGCCCCGCGCGGCCAGCCAGCGGGCCACGTGCGCGCCCAGCGCGCCCGTACCGCCCGTGACCAGCACCGAGCCGGTGCCCGGCGTCCAGTCGTCACCGGTCGTGGCGGGAACAGTGGCAGGAACGGCGGCCCGTGCCAGCCGACGCCCGAACACGCCCGACGCGCGGATCGCGACCTGATCCTCGGCGCCCGTCGTGCCGACGCCCGTACCGGTGCCGCCCAGCACTCCGGCCAGCCGGGCCAGTACGCGGTCGTCCAGCGTCTCCGGCAGGTCGACCAGGCCGCCCCACCGCTCGGGGAGCTCCAGGGCCGCCACCCGGCCCAGGCCCCACACCAGGGCCGCCGCCGGGTCCACCGGCGCGTCCGACCGGCCGACGGACACCGCGCCGCGGGTCAGCACCCACAGCGGCGCCTCGACGCCCGCGTCGCCCGCCGCCTGTGCCAGCACGACCGTACGCAGCAGCCCGGCCTCACCGCCGGACTGTTCCACACCGACGCCCGGCAGCAGCAGCACGCCCGCCACCGGGCCGTCCCCGGCCGCCGTACGCAGCCGTTCGGCCACGCTCGCGCGGTCGTCCTCGTCGCGCTGCTCGACCAGGGTGGCCTGGGCGCCCCGCCCGGCGAGCATCCGGACGATGCCGTCGGCCAGTTCGCCGTGGCCTCCGTCTTCCGGGGTGACGACGAGCCAGGAGCCGTTCAGCGTGCCCGAGTTGGTGGAGCGGTCGGTCAGCGGCTTCCAGAGGGCGCGGTAGCGCCAGCCCGCGACCGTGGCGCGCTCGGCGCGCTGCCGCCGCCAGGAGGACAGGGCGGGCAGCGCGGCGCTCAGCGACAGCTCGGGGTCGACGTCGAGCTCGGCGGCGAGCGCGCTCAGGTCGCCGCGCTCCACCACGTCCCAGAAGTGCTCGTCGACGACACCGTGCGACACGGCCTCGGTCCCGACCGCCGGGGAGGCCATCCAGTACGACTGGCGCTGGAAGGCGTAGGTGGGCAGGTCGACGCGGCGGGCACCGGTGCCGGCGTACGCGGCGTTCCAGTCGGCCTTCTTGCCGCGGACGTACGCGCGGGCCACGGCCAGCGTCAGGGTCTCGGTCTCCGGGCGGGAGGCGCGCAGCACGGTGGCGTACGCCGTGTCGGCGGCGTCGGGCAGGCAGTCCTGGGCCATGGCCGTGAGCACGGCGTCGGGGCCCAGCTCCAGGAAGGTGGTGGCGCCGCGCTCGGCGAGGGCGCGCACGCCGTCCAGGAAGCGCACCGCGTCGCGTACGTGCCGCACCCAGTACTCGGGCGAGCACAGCTCCTCCGCCGTGGCGGGCCGGCCGGTGACGGTGGAGACGACGGGGATGCGCGGCGGCGCGTACTCCAGCGCCTGGGCCACGCGCCGGAATTCGTCGAGCATGCCGTCCATGAGCGGCGAGTGGAAGGCGTGGCTGACCGTGAGCGCCTTGGTCTTGCGGCCCTGCTCGCGGAGGGCGGCGGCGATCCCGTTCACCGCGTCCTCGTCGCCGGAGACGACCACGGAGGCGGGCCCGTTGACGGCGGCGATGCCGACGCGGTCGCGGTCGCGGTCGTCCAGCAGCGGCAGCACCTCCTCCTCGGACGCCTGGACGGCCACCATCGCGCCACCGGCGGGCAGTTCCGCCATCAGGCGGCCGCGGGCGGCCACGAGCGCGCAGGCGTCCTCCAGCGACAGCACCCCGGCGACGTGGGCGGCCGCCAGCTCGCCGATGGAGTGGCCGGCGAGCAGGTCGGGGCGCACTCCCCACGACTCCAGCAGGCGGTAGAGGGCGACCTCGACGGCGAACAGCGCGGGCTGGGTGTAGTCGGTGCGGTCGAGCAGGTCGGCGTCGGCGGTGCCGGGCTCGGCGAAGAGGACGTCCAGCAGCGGGAGTTCGAGCTGCTCCTCCAGGTGCCAGGCGGCGTCGTCCAGGGCGTCGGCGAAGACGGGGTACGTCTCGTAGAGCTCGCGGCCCATGCCGAGCCGCTGGCTGCCCTGTCCGGTGAACAGGAACGCCAACTTTCCGGCGGCCGGGGTGCCCTGGACCACGGCCGGGGAGTGGCCGCCGGCCGCGAGGGCGCGCAGCGCGTCCTGGAAGCCCGTACGGTCGTCGGCGACGAGCACGGCGCGGTGCTCGAAGACGGCGCGGGTGGTGGCCAGGGAGTGGCCGATGTCGGTGAGGGCGAGCTCCGGGTCGGCCTCCAGGCGCGCGTGGAGCCGCTCGGCCTGCTCGCGCAGCGCGGCCCCGGTCTTGGCCGACAGTGTCCAGGGCAGAGCGCCGGGGCGGCGCTCCGCGGGCTCCTCAGCGGCCTCTGCGGCCTCGGCGGGGACGTGTCCCGTGGGCTCGTCGGTGGCCTCGGTGGCCTCGGCGGGCTCCGACGGCGGCTGTTCGATGATGGCGTGGGCGTTGGTGCCGCTCATGCCGAACGAGGAGACACCGGCACGGCGGACCCGCTCCTCGGTCCGCGGCCAGTCGCGGGCCTCGGTCAGCAGCTCGACGTCACCGGCCGACCAGTCGACGTGCGGGGTGGGCGCGTCGACGTGCAGGGTGCGCGGCAGCGTCTCGTGCCGCATCGCCATGACCATCTTGATGATGCCGCCGACACCGGCGGCGGCCTGGGTGTGGCCGATGTTGGACTTGAGCGAGCCGAGCCACAGCGGCTGTCCCTCGGGCCGGTCCTGGCCGTAGGTGGCGAGCAGGGCCTGGGCCTCGATCGGGTCGCCCAGGGTGGTGCCGGTGCCGTGTGCCTCGACCGCGTCGACGTCGGCGGACGTCAGCCCGGCGTTGGCGAGGGCCTGGCGGATGACGCGCTGCTGGGCGGGGCCGCTGGGGGCCGTGAGGCCGTTGCTGGCGCCGTCCTGGTTGATGGCGGTGGAGCGGACGACCGCGAGGACCTGGTGGCCGTTCCTGCGGGCGTCGGAGAGGCGCTCGACGAGGAGCATGCCGACGCCCTCGCCCCAGGCGGTGCCGTCGGCGGCGGCGGCGAACGGCTTGCAGCGGCCGTCGGGGGCCAGGCCGCGCTGGCGGCTGAAGGCGATGAACGAGCCGGGGTTGGCCATGACGGCGGCGCCGCCGGCCAGGGCGATCGTGCACTCGCCGGTGCGCAGGGCCTGGACGGCCAGGTGCAGGGCCACCAGCGAGGAGGAGCACGCGGTGTCGACAGTGACGGTGGGGCCTTCGAAGCCGAAGGTGTAGGCGATGCGGCCGGAGGCGACGCTGGCGGCGTTGCCGGTCACCAGGTAGCCCTCGAAGCCCTCTTCGGCCTCGTGCAGGCGCGGGCCGTAGTCCTGCTGCTCGGCGCCGACGAACACGCCGGTACGGCCGCCGCGGAGCGTGGCCGGGTCGATGCCCGCGCGCTCGAAGGCCTCCCAGGACGTCTCCAGCAGCAGGCGCTGCTGCGGGTCCATGGCGAGGGCCTCGCGCGGCGAGATGCCGAAGAACGCCGGGTCGAAGTCGGCGGCGTCGTACAGGAATCCGCCTTCGCGGGTGTAGGAGGTGCCTGCCCGCTCCGGGTCGGGGTCGTAAAGGCCCGCGATATCCCAGCCGCGGCCCGCGGGGAATTCGGATATGGCGTCCCGGCCGTCGGCGACTATTTCCCAGAGTTCTTCAGGGGAGCGCACGTCGCCGGGAAAGCGGCAGCTCATTCCGACGATGACGACGGGCTCGCCGTCGTCGAAGGAGGAGGCGGCAGCGGCGGATTCCGCGGCCGCGCCGGGCGCGTCGGCGAAGCCCAGCCCGGCCAGCACGTGATGGGCGAGCCGCGCGGGGGTGGGGTGGTCGAAGGCGAGCGTCACCGGCAGCCGCAGCCCGGTGGCGGCGGTCAGCCTGCTGTGCAGGTTGACCGCGGCGATCGAGTCGAAGCCCAGGTCCTGGAAGGGGCGGTGCGGGTCGAAGGGGCCGGGAGCGGTGTCCCGCTGCGCGGCCGTGACCAGTTCGCCGACCCATTCCAGGATCGCCTCGGCACGCCCGTCCTCGGGCAGGTCAGCGAGCCTGGCCCGCCACGACGGCACCGCGCCGGGACCGTCGTCCCGCATTCCGGTGCTCTCGGGCGTGAAATCCTCGGACTCACTCATCATCGCGCGCCCCATAACCCTGCAGACATAAATCAAGACTGTGCGCCAGCCTTGCACAGGGCGGGTCCCCCAGATACCCCTTCAAACCCCCTACGGACCCCTAGTTTTCCTATGGGCCTTATTCACGGAACGGCTTCCAGGGCAATGCGTAATTCACCAGGGTGCCCGAGGAAGCCGATAGGGGCAAGGAGTTGGCCGGGGCCGGGGGTAAAAAATTTAGAGGTGGAGGGGCGGCCTTTCGGTCCGCCCCTCCACCTCCCGGGGGATTCGCCAGTTGGTCTTCGGGTCGGTCAGCCGCGTGCGGCGGACCGGGGTGCCCGTTCCAGGAACGGGAGGAGGAGCTGGGGCACGGCCTGCTCCGCGAGGGCGATTCCCTGGGCGTCGGTCACGTCGTGGACCTTGTAGACGCCCTCCCCGGCGGCCGTGGTGGCGCCGAGGGTGAACAGTCCGGCCCGCCGCTGGAAGGGCGTCCGCGTGATCTTCCAGCCGATGATCCCCTCCTGCCGCAGGGCGACCGTGCGGTGCGCGAACGTCCCCGAGCTGGTGAGGAGGTAGCGGCCGCGCATCCCGTGCCCGAGGGTGCGGTAGGCGTCGACCGCGAAGGCGAGCAGGACGAGCAGCAGGACGACTCCGCCGATCAGCCCGGCCCGTACGAGGCCGGGGCCGAGCCACAGGCCGAGGCCGACCGGCACCGCGGTGATCAGCACCGTCCACATCAGTGCCCGGTTGACGCGCCGCCGCAGGGCGGCCCTGGGGTGCCGCGTCAGCCCGGCCCGCAGGACGAGCGAGCGGTCCGTGCCGAGCACCTCGGCGGCCACCCGGCGGGCCTCCGCGCGGGGCACCGGCGGGGTGAGCATACGGCGCTTGCGGTTGTCGTCCAGGCTGCCGAGGCCGCTGGCGACGGCGTTGAGCTTGGCCGCCCTGGCCCAGCGCAGCGGGATCGGCTCGACCAGCTCGACACCGCGCATGCGCCGTTCCTCGATGCTGACCGAGCGCGTGACCAGCAGGCCGCGGCGGACCCGGAACATCCCGCCTTCCTCGCGGGTCAGCCGGTAGCCCGACCAGCTCTCGACGAAGGTGGCGGTGGACCCGGCGATCCCGAGGACCACCAGGACCACGAGGGACGCCAGGATGCCGTACCACAGCGGGACCGAACCGAAGCGGTGCTCCAGGTCCTTGACGAACCCCCACTTCAGCGGGTCGACCTTCAGCTCGTGCAGCGTGCGGTAGACGCTGGCGCCGGCGATGAGGACACCGCCGACACCCCATACGCTCAGCGGGCCGTAGCGCAGCCAGGACCAGTCGAGTTCGCTGATCGGGCCGTCGTCCTCGACCGGGACGGCGTAGCCGCGCCGGGCGTCGCGCGCCTCGATGAGGCGGCGGCGCAGCTCGACGGCGTCCGCCTTGCTGATGCCGTCGAGGGCCAGCCGGTGGCTCGCGGAGGCGCTCTGCTCGCCGGTGGCGATGCTGAGCGTCGTGAGCCCGAAGAGCCGGTGCACCGGGTTGGCGGTCAGGTCGACGCTGCGGATGCGCTCGACCGGGATCGAGCGCCTGCTGCGGAAGAGCAGTCCCGAGTGCAGTTCGACGGAGTGCTCGGTGACCCGGTAGCGGGTGGTGAACAGCCGCATCAGGCCGATGCCGCTGACGACCAGGAAGGTGATGAACAGTGAGCCGAGGGTGATCAGGGCCTGCAGGCCGGCGTCCCCGGTGATCGCCAGGTCGGCCAGGAACATCACGACCGGCGCGACCAGGATGGCGAGGTTGACCAGGATCAGCCGGGAGTTGAGCCGGCCCCACTCGGGCCGCGCGGCGTGCTCCGCCGTCCCGGCGACGGTCTCGCGGCTCACGTCGCGTCCTCCGGGGTGGCCTGGGTGAACCGGGTCAGGTGGGCCACCAGGTCGTCGGCCATGGCGTGGTCGATGCCCTTGATCTTCACCGCTCCGGAGGCGGACGCGGTGGTCACGGTGACCCCGGAGAGCTTGAAGATCTGCTGGAGCGGGCCGCGCAGGGTGTCCACGGTCTGCACGCGGGACAGCGGGACCACCCGCCACTGCTGCCACAGCCAGCCGGAGGCCGCGTAGACCGCCTCGTCGGTGACCTCCCAGCGGTGCACCCGGTAGCGCCAGGACGGCATCACGAGCATGTAGAGCAGGCCGGGCACCAGGGAGGCCAGCGTCAGCCACATGAAGATCTGGCGGGTGGGCGGTATGGAGGCCCACAGGATGCCGAAGGTGAGCGGAAGCGGCACGGCGAACAGCGCTGCCTGCAGCCGCCACCAGTTGACCGCGCGGCTCTCCACCCGGTGCCGGGGCGGCCGGAGCCTCACATCTTCCATGCGTTCCACTGCTGCTTCACCCAAGTTCTTCGTTCAAGGCACGTTGCCGGGCTGATGGGACCTCTCCATCTGATCAGACGTTCTGCCGTCCCGGCGTGACCGCCCGCGCGGCTTCGGCGGCACGCACCCGGCGCATCTTGGTCAGCAGTACGGCGGTGCGGGTCAGGACCATGGCCAGCGACATGAAGACGAACGCGTTGGAGTAGGTGTCCCGTCCACTGATCTTGTAGTCGATGGAGAAACGGATGAGATCGGCGGTGAACCAGTGCTCGGCCCCGTAGGCGAAGATGACACGCCCGCTGGAGAGCACGACCCACACCAGCGCGTAACCGATCCCGCCGTAGGTGTAGATGTCACCGGACTCATGACGATAGGCAGGCAACAACGTACCCGCAATGAGGCCTGCGATCACACCCACCCCGATGCCCACGAGCTGCAGCGAGACGTCGTTCCCCTGCGTGGGGAACGCGCGGACGAAGATGGCGATGATGACGGCCACGGCGATCACCGAGCGCACCATGCGCGCGGTGGTGATGCGCTTACGGCCGATGTCGGTGGCCAGAATAATGATCAGGATCGTGCCACTCGCTATGAGTGCGGTGACGAACTGACTCAAGTGGCTCATGTGCGCTGTCTCCCGCCCGTACAGGGCCCTTGGCTGCGGATCGCCAGGTCGCCGGCGTCCTGGTGTCCACGCTAGGCGCGGGGCCCCCACCGCCGTGACCACTGTCCGGTGGGTTCCGGCTGTCCACCGTCCGGTGGACACGGTGGACACACGTGGTAGGACTAGTGGCGTGCGCACTCACTTCCAGCGAGGCGTGCCACAGGCTCAGCGCGACGTGCCCCAGACCGGCGCGTATTACGGACCCGAGTCCGGAACCCGCTGGTTCGGTCTGTGGGACGGCTTCTTCGCGGCCTCCTATTTCGTCACGGCGACACTGCTGTTCATCTCCGGCGCCCACGCGCTCGCCATCGGCGCGCTGACGCTGATGGTGCCCTGGTACGCGGGGTTCGGCCGGCCGCTGATGGTCAGCGACACCCGGGACCGGCGGAACATGGTCTTCGCCGGTGTCCTGCTGGTGCTGTTCGCCGTCACCACCGCGTTCAGCCTCTCCGGGGCCTTCGCGATGTTCGCCGTCGTACCGATGCTCATCATGAGCGTGCCGATGCCCCGGGCCATCGCCATGGTCGTCGCGGCCAATCTGTGGTGCGTGGCGGTGGTGTGGTTCCGCGGCGAGAGCCTGGGGCTGAGCGTCCTGCAGGTGCTGCCCATCGCCCTGCTCAGCATCGCGCTGTCCACGCTGCTCGGGATGTGGATCAAGCGGGTCGTGGCGCAGAGCGAGGAGCGCGGCCAGCTCATCGAGGACCTCCAGCGCAGCCGCGAGCGGGTGGCGCGGCTCTCCCACGAGGCCGGTATCGCCGCCGAGCGCGAGCGGCTGGCGCGGGAGATCCACGACACCATCGCCCAGGGCCTGACCAGCATCATCAGCCTGGTGCAGACCGTCGAGGCGGAGCTGACCGACTCCCCCGACCTGGCCCGCACCCATCTGTCGCTGGCCGGCCGGGTGGCCAAGGAGTCGCTGGCCGAGGCACGGGACTTCGTCACCGCCCTCACCCCGCCCGCCCTGCGCGGCAGCTCCCGGGTGCAGGCCGTGCAGCGGCAGACGGACGGCCTGGTCGCCGAGGCGGGCCTGGACGCGCGCTGCACGGTCGAGGGCACCGAGCGGCCGCTGCCGATGGCCGTGAGCGTCGTCCTGCTGCGCTCGGTCCAGGAGGCCATCGCCAACGTGCGCAAGCACGCCACCCGCGCCCGCACGGTCGAGGTGCTGGTGGCCTACGAGGAGGACACTGTCCGCGTCGTCGTCCGCGACGACGGGCAGGGTTTCACCCCGGACGACCGCCAGGAGGGCTACGGGCTGCGCGGCATGCAGGCCCGGGCCGCGGAGATCGACGGATCGGCGACCGTCAGCAGCGCGCCCGGACAGGGCACCACGATCGAAGTGACCGTCCCGCTGGGCACGGTCGGCCAGGAGGGCACGCAGTGAGCGAGACGGAGCCGGTGAAGGTCCTGCTGGCCGACGACCACCCGGTGGTGCGCGAGGGCCTCAGCGCCATGCTGGAGTCCGCCGGCGGCATCGCCGTCGTCGGCCAGGCGGGCTCCGGCGAGGAGGCCATCGTCCAGGCCGAGGCCCTGCGGCCCGACATCGTCCTGCTCGACCTGCGCATGGGCGGCATGGACGGCGTCGCCGCCACCGGCCACATCCTGCGCCGCTGCCCCGGCACCAAGGTCGTCATCGTCACCACCTACGAGGACGACGCCGACATCCTGCGCGCCGTCGAGGCGGGCGCGGCGGGCTATCTCCTCAAGGGCAGTTCCCGCCAGGAGCTCATCGACGCCGTGCACACCGCCGCCCGCGGCGAGACGGTCCTCACCCCGTCCCTCGCGGGCAAGCTCTTCCGCGCCCGGGTCGTGGAGCCCTCGCCCCTCTCCGGCCGCGAACGCGAAGTGCTCGGCCTCGTCAGCCAGGGCCTCACCAACGCCGAGATCGGCTCCCGGCTCTTCATCAGCGAGGCCACCGTCAAGACCCACCTCCTGCGCTCCTTCAAGAAGCTGGGGGTCTCCGACCGCACGGCGGCGGTCATGACGGCACTGGACCGGGGGCTGTTGTAAGCCTGTTGCTGTAAGCCTGTTGCCGCGATCCGGACACGGCGGCCCGGCTCCCCCACCGCAGGGAGAGCCGGGCCGCCGTGTGTATGCCGTACCGTCAGGAAGCCCCGGTCAGGCTGCTGTCGGCGAGCTTCGCCGGAAGGTCGCGCCTCCGCTTGACCTTCAGCTTCCGGTAGATCCGCGTCAGGTGCTGCTCCACCGTGCTCACGGTGACGAACAGCTTGGACGCGATCTCCCGGTTGGTGTTCCCGTGCGCGGCCAGCAGCGCGACCCGTGCCTCCGCCTCGGTGAGCGCCTCGACCTCGCGCTGCGCCGGGTCACCGTCACCGGTCTGCCCGTCCGCGGCGACGACGTCGAAGCCGTCGCCGTGGCCGGGTATCAGCTGGCGGCACAGCGGCTCCGCCCCGCACGCCTTGGCGACGTGCCAGGCCTTGCGGACCAGCACCCGGGCCCGGTTGAAGTCGCCGAGCGCGCGGTAGCCCATGCCCAGTTCGCCCAGCGCGCTCGCGAGCTGGAGCCGGTCGCCGCCGTCCTCCAGGATCTCGACGGCCTCCTTGAGCCGGGGCAGTCGGCGCTTGAGGTCGTCCCCGCGGGCGAGGATCAGCAGCAGCGCGCCGCGCACCCGGCGGTTGCCGGGGCTGCGCCGCAACTGCTCCTCGGCGAGGCCGTGGGCCCGCGCGGTCTCGTCCAGGGCCAGCCACGCCTCCGCCGCGTCCAGCCGCCACGGCACCAGCTGGGGGGTGTCCACCCGCCAGGCGGACATCAGCTCGCCGCAGGTCATGAAGTCGCCGAGGGCGGCGTGGAAGCGGCCGGTGGCCAGGTGGCAGCGGCCCCTGGCGCGCAGGTAGTGCAGGCCGGGCAGGGTGTGGAAGAGCCCGTCGGGGACCGGCTGTTCCAGGAGCGCCATGGCCTCCTCGTGCCGGCCCATGCCGGTCTCGGCCTGGATCAGGGTGGCCAGCGGCAGCCCGATGGCCACGCCCCAGCCCGCCGGGGAGATCCGGGCGATCGCGGTCCGCGCCTGGTGCGCGGCCACCGGCAGGTCGCCCTGGCGCAGCGCGATCTCCGCGCGCACGGCGGACAGCAGCGCCTGCCAGGAGGGCACCCGGCGGGTAGCGCACTCGCCCAGCAGCCGTTCGCACCAGGACTGGGCGAGGTCGAGCCGGTCGGCGTAGACGAGGGCCAGCAGGGCGAAGGCCAGCGGCTGCAGGGTGCTGTCGGAGAGGTGGTAGCGCTGCAGGACGCGCTCGGCCTCGACGACCGCCTGGTGCGTCTGGCCTTCGGTCAGCGCGGTGTTCAGGGTGGCCGCGGACTGCGCGTGCGCGTCGCCCGCCAGGTCGCGGGGGCCGGTGGCGGCCGCCGTGGCGGCGCCGACGGTGGGGATGCGGGCCCGCAGCGGTGGGCTGAGCGTGGTCAGCCAGTGGGCGGTCGCGGCCAGGCCCGAGCCGAGCACGGCGTCGCCGCCGCCCGTCCCGTCCAGGCCGCCCGAGAGGCCGAGGACGCCCGGTACCAGCAGTCCGGCGCCCGGCATGCCCATCGCGCCCAGCGCGACCGGGGCACCCGCCGCGCCGGCCACCCGGGCGACGACCTCCGCGGCCCGCTCCAGCCGGCCGGACCAGGCCAGGTACGAGGCGGCCAGCGCCATGTCGCGCGGGGCGACGCGGCCGGCCTCCAGCTCGGTGACGAGCCGGGGAAGATACGTTTCGGCAATCGCGGGTCCCAGCCGCCAGGCGATGCTGACCAGCCGGATCTGCAGGGCCGCGCGCTCCTGGGCGTCCCCGCAGGCCGCGTGGGCGAGCTCCAGGCAGCGCAGCGCGAACTCCAGGTCCTCCTCGACCAGCGCGTACTCGGCGGCCTCGCGCAGCACCGGCACCGCCCAGTGCTCGGGCTCCTGCCGGGCGGCGACCAGGTGCCGGGCGGTGTCGAGCGCGGCGGCGCCGTCGCCGTACCGCAGCTCGGCGGCCCGCCGGTGCAGCACGGCGAGGGCGGGGGCGGGGATGGCGTCGAGCACGGCGGCACGCGCGGCGGGGCCGCGGAAGGCGCCGCCCTCCAGCACCGCGCACTGGTGCAGGTCCTGCAGGCCCTGCTCGACGACGGCGACGGTGAGCCCGAGCAACTCGCCGACCAGCACGGGGCAGCCGGCGTCACCGAGGACGGCGACCCCCTGGGCGATGGCCAGCACATCGGGGGTGCCGCGGTGCAGGCAGCCGAGCAGGGCCTGGGCGTACGCCTCGCCGGGTACGGGCCGCTGCAGGGACTCGCCGTGCTCGCCACCGGCCCGCCAGTCCTCCAGCAGGGCGCGCAGCAGCAGCGGGTTGCCGCCGGTGAGGCGGTGGCACTCGGGTGCCAGCCGGTCGGCGACGGCGCTGGAAACGTGCTCGGTCAGCACGTGGGAGACGCCCGGCTCGGTGAGCATGTGCAGCCGCAGGCGGCCGCAGTTGGGCTGGCGCAGCAGCTC
The DNA here is from genome assembly GCF_020740835.1 of Streptomyces sp. UNOC14_S4. Lineage (GTDB taxonomy): Bacteria > Actinomycetota > Actinomycetes > Streptomycetales > Streptomycetaceae > Streptomyces. The sequence continues at coordinate 3,699 of NZ_JAINFC010000027.1, read as the reverse complement.
CACGTGGAACGTCAGCTGTTCCTGGCGCAGCCGGGTGGACTCGGTGAGCACCACGAGCACTCTGGACTGCCGTACGCGGCGGGCCAGGTGGAGCAGGAACTGCAGGGAGTGCGCGTCGCCCCAGTGGACGTCGTCGACCGTGACGACCAGGGTGCGTTCCTCGGCCAGCCGCAGCAGCACGGAGGAGACGCGGGACATCACGCGCAGGCGGGCCGCCGCGTCGGTCTCGTCGCCGTCCACCCCGTCCAGCAGGGCGGTCACCTCGGCGCGGGCCGCGGGTGGCATGGCAGCGTTGTCGAAGACCTTCTTCAGCAGGCCGAAGGGCAGTTCGCGCTCCGACCGGGAGCCGGTGGTCTCCAGGAGCAGTGCGTCGCGGGCGAGTGCCTGCACCGCGAACCTGTCGAGCAGGTCGGTCTTCCCGCAGGCGACCGGGCCGCTGATGAGCGCCAGCCGCCCCCTGCCCTGCTCCGCGCTGCCCAGCATGTCGGCCAGCTCGGTGAGGTGGGTGTCACGTTCGGATGTTTTGACAGGCAATGGAAGTCCGTCCCCCGGAAATCCGGCCCGCGGCCCGGCAGTCGGCCGGGCCGCGCGCATTATTCAGTGACGCGGATCCGTGGTCCGGTCAGTGCCGCTGTGAGCCGACCGCGGAGGTCTTCGCGGAGACGATCTCAATGATCTTCGCCGAATGGTTGGCCAAGAAGAAGTGACCACCGGGGAACACCTGGATGTCGAATTCACCCTCGGTGTGCGCGCGCCAGGCCTCGGCCTCCTCCAGGCTGGTCCTGGGGTCGCGGTCGCCGGTGAACACGGTGATCGGGGCGCGCACGGCGGCCCCGGGCTCGGACCGGTAGGTCTCGATGGCCGTGTAGTCGCTGCGGATCGCGGGCAGCACCATCCGCAGGATCTCCTCGTCGCCGAGGACGCGGGCGTCGGTGCCGCTCAGGAGCTGCATCTCGCGCACGATGCCGTCGTCGTCACGGCGGTGCACGTTCTCCTCGCGGTAGCGGGAGGGCGCCCGGCGGCCGGAGGCGAACAGGGCGACCGGTCCGGCCCCCTCGCGCTCCAGGCGCAGTGCCACCTCGTAGGCGAGGATGGCGCCCATGCTGTGCCCGAAGAACGCGGTGGGCACGTCGAGCCAGGGCTTCAGCTCGGCGGCGATGGCGTCCGCGTAGTCGGGAATGTTCTCGATGCCCGGCTCCTGCCGGCGTTCCTGGCGTCCGGGGTACTGCAGACACAGGACGTCGACGGCCGGGGAAAGCGCCTGGGACATCGGGAAATAAAAGGAAGCGGAGCCTCCTGCGTGCGGCAGACACACCAGCCGCACGCTGCTTTCCGGGGAGGGATGGAACCGGCGCACCCAGGCGCTATTCTCTCGCAGTTCAGCCATGTGCCGAAATTTCTTTCCCTCAAGTTCCGTATGGCAGGAGCAACTGCCATGCGTTTGCCGGGATATACCAGGAACATCAGTGTCCCAGGCAGATTTCATGTCTATCACGATGGCCGAAGCAGGGGGTACCCCTATGTTTCGGCCACGCCCCCTCAAGAACCGGGCCACGACCGCCCTCGCACGCCCCGGACGTGCGGGTTATCGTGAGGAACCCATACGCCACCCATACGCCGAAGGCGTCAGACTTCCGGAAGGACGTCCCCCGTGAGGATCGCTTGCCAGCAGGCGGCGTGCGGCACCACCGGCCTGGCCCACTCGCTGGACCAGTTGCGCCGGGCGGCACGACAGGCGGCCGAGGCGGGTGCCGAGCTGCTCGTCGCTCCCGAGATGTCCATCGGCGGTTATCCCCTGCTCCCGGCCAACCTGGCGGAGGCGTCCGGTCCGGTCGACGGCCCGCAGTGCGCCGAGGTCTCCGCCATCGCCCGTGAGTTCTCGATCGCCCTGGTGCACGGCTGGCCGGAGACCGACGGCGACCGGCTCCACAACTCCGCCCGGCTGGTCTCCCCGGAGGGCGACACCCTCGCCGTCTACCGCAAGGCCCATCTGTACGGGCGGGGCGAACGCGCCATGTTCGTCCCCGGCGAGCAGGGGGTGGTGCAGGCGTCGTACCGGGGCCTGACCCTGGGCCTGCTGGTCTGCTACGACGTCGAGTTCCCGGAGGCCGTGCGGGCGCACGGGGTGGCGGGCACCGATGTGCTGCTGGTGCCCACCGGACTGATGCGCCCCTGGGAGTTCGTGGCCCGCACCCTGGTGCCGACGCGTGCCTTCGAGAGCCAGCTGTACCTCGCGTACGCCAACTGGAGCGGCAGCCACGGCGGCATCGGCTTCTGCGGGCACACCACGTTCGCGGCGCCGGACGGCACCACGCGGGCGCTGCCCGGGGAGGGCGAGGGGCTGCTGATCGCCGACGTCGACCCGGCGGTGCTCAGGCGCGCCCGCGCCGCGACCACGTACCTGAACGACCGGCGCCCGGAGCTCTACTCCTCATGACGCTCCGCTGACGCCGTTCCGGTGATTCCCTGACGCGCCTCCCGTGGCGCGTCAGCCGACGGCCGCGGGCCCGGAGGGGTAGCGGACGTCGTCGGCGTACTCCTGGGCCCGGCCGCGGACGAGCGGCGGCAACTGGCCCTGGGCGAGATCCGCGAGGGTCACGCATTCCAGCACCTGCCTCAGGCTCACGCGCACGGCCCGCCAGACGTCGGGCAGGGCCGCGGCCGCGCCCGGGTAGTTGAGCCCGCTGAGCTGCAGGTCGCGTACGTTCGCGAGCGGACCGTCGACCGCGCGGATCACATCGGCGAGGGTGATCTCCGCCGCGGGGCGGGCCAGGAAATATCCGCCGTCGGGACCCCTGACACTGTGCAGCAGGCGGTGCTGACGCAGTTCCCGCAGAATGGACAGCAGGAAGCGCAGGGGGATGTCCTGCGCTTCGGCGAGGTGCTCCGCCTTGGTCGGCACGGCTTCGGTGCGGGCCAGTTCCGCCATGGCCCGCACCGCGTAATCCGTTCTGGCCGAAATGCGCATGGAACGAAACCTCTCATGACTTCGCGCCCCGATGGCGCCAACTGCCCCTCTGCGCCCGGTTGATCCCCTCGTGATTCACATCACGTGCGTGGAACGGGCACATACCCCTGAGGAACCATTTTCATATAGTCCATCGAGTTGGTGGAGAATACGTCCGCTGGAGGTAGCAGTGCCCGAGCAGGTGCACGAGGACCAGCACACTGTCGCGGTGGTCGGCGCCGGCCCCGCCGGTACGCTCGTCGCCATCCATCTGTGCGAGACCGCCGCACGGCGTCGTACGCCCTTAAGGATTCTTCTGATCGACCCGGTGCAGCAGGCCGGGCCCGGCACCGCGTTCGCGACCCAGGACGACCGGCACCGGCTGAACGTCACGGCCGACAAGATGAGTTGCCATCCGGACGACGCGTCCCACTTCCTGCGCTGGCTCACCCGGCACGGGGACGCCAAGGCGACCGGCGCCGACTTCGCCGCCCGCGGGACGTACGGGGCGTACCTCTCCGACACCCTGGCCGACGCCGCCGCCCTCGCCCGTACCGTCACGCTGCGGCACCTTCACAGCCGGGTGACGGACTGCGCCTGGCACGGGACCCGGGCGGACCTCCGGCTGGCCGACGGCTCGGTCGTCCGGGCCGACAGCGTCGTCCTGGCCACCGGCCCCCAGGCGGGGTCGAGTTCCTGGGCGCCGGAGGAACTGCGCGCCTCGGAACGGTTCGTTCCGGATCCCGGGGCGC
>NZ_JAINFC010000269.1 GCF_020740835.1 Streptomyces sp. UNOC14_S4 | reverse complement strand
GGTGTTGGGTGGGGGTGAGGCCGAGGTCGGTGGCGTCGGTGTGCTGGGTGCCGGCGTCGAGCCAGTAGCGCTCGTGCTGGAAGGCGTAGGTGGGCAGGGGGATGTGGCGTGCGCCGGTTCCGGCGAAGTGGGCCTGCCAGTTCACGGGGACGCCGTGGTTGTGGAGTTCACCCAGGGCGGCGACGAGGGTACGGGCCTCGGACTGGTCGCGTCGCAGGGCCGTGACCACGAGACGTTCGCCGTCTGTGGTGTCTGTGGTGTCTGTGGTGTTGAGGGTGTCGTGGGTGAGGGGGGTGAGGATGGCGTCGGGGCCGAGTTCGATGTAGGTGGTGGTGCCGGTGGTGTGGAGGGTGTGGAGGGCGTCGGCGAAGCGGACGGGTTGGCGTATTTGGTTGATCCAGTAGTCGGGTGTGGTCCAGTCGTCGGTGATGAGGGTGCCGGTGACGGTGGAGACGGCGGGGATGTGGGGTGGCTGGAAGTTGAGGGTGGTGACGATGGTGCGGAAGTCTTCCAGCATGGGTTGCATGAGGGGGGAGTGGAAGGCGTGGGAGACGGTGAGGTGTTTGGTTTTGTGGCCTTGGGCTTTGAGTTGTTCGGCGATGCGGGTGGTGGTGTGGTGTTCGCCGGAGATGACGGTGGCGTGGGGGGCGTTGACGGCGGCGATGCCGACGGTGGCTTCGTGGCCGGTGAGGTGGGGGAGGACTTCTTCTTCGGTGGCCTGGACGGCGATCATGACGCCGCCTGCGGGGAGGGCTTGCATGAGGCGGCCGCGTGCGGCCACCAGGCGTGCGGCGTCCTCCAGGGTGAGGACTCCCGCTACGTGGGCGGCGGCGATCTCGCCGATGGAGTGCCCGGCGAGGTAGTCGGGGCGTACGCCCCAGGATTCGACGAGGCGGAAGAGTGCTACTTCGAGGGCGAAGAGGGCGGGCTGGGTCCAGGCGGTGTCGTCCAGTCCTTCGCCTGATTCGATGACGTCGCGCAGGGGCCGGTCCAGGTGCGGGTCCAGGGCGGCGCACACCGCGTCGAAGGCCGCGGCGAACACGGGGAAGGCCGCGTACAGTTCCTCGCCCATGCCCACGCGCTGCGCGCCCTGCCCCGTGAAGAGGAAGGCCGTCCGCCCGGCGCGGGTCCCGGTGCCTCGTGTGACACCGGGAGCGCTCTGCCCGGCGGCCAGCGCGGCGAGCGCCGTCAGAAGCTCTTCGCGGTCGTCGCCGACGGTGATGGTGGCGCGGTGGTCGAGGGCGGTACGGGTGGTGGCCAGGGACCAGGCGATGTCCAGTGGCCTGAGCGCCGGGTCGGCCTCGGTGAGGGCGAGCAGCCGGGAGGCCTGTCCGGCGAGGGCTTCCGGCGTCTTCGCCGACAGCACCCAGGGCACCACCGGGGGCACCGCCGCAGGCGCCGCACCCGCCTCAGGATCCCCGCCGTCCTCCACCACCGGAGCCTGTTCGAGAATCATGTGCGCGTTGGTGCCGCTGATGCCGAAGGAGGAGACGGCGGCCCGGCGGGGCGCGCTCGTTTCCGGCCATGCGCGGGCCTCGGTGAGCAGTTCCACGGCTCCCGACTCCCAGTCGACATGCCGTGTGGGCTCGTCGACGTGCAGGGTCCTGGGCAGGACGCCATGCCGCATCGCCTGCACCATCTTGATGACGCTGCCGACGCCCGCGGCGGCCTGGGTGTGGCCGAGGTTGGACTTCAGCGAGCCCAGCCACAAGGGGCTGTCCGTGGGCCGGCCCTGTCCGTAGGTCGCCAGCAGGGCCTGCGCCTCGATGGGGTCGCCGAGCCGGGTGCCGGTGCCGTGCGCCTCGACGGCGTCCACATCGGCGCTGTTCAGCCCGGCGTTGGCGAGTGCCTGGCGGATGACGCGCTCCTGGGCGGGGCCGTTGGGGGCGGTGAGGCCGTTGGAGGCGCCGTCCTGGTTGACGGCCGAGCCGCGCAGGACCGCGAGCACCCGGTGCCCGTTCTTCCGCGCGTCCGACAGCCGCTCCACGAGCACCAGGCCGACGCCCTCGGACCAGCCGGTGCCGTCGGCGCCGTCGGCGAAGGAGCGGCAGCGGCCGTCCGGGGAGAGCCCGCGCTGGCGGGAGAACTCCACGAAGCCCATGGGCGTCGCCATCACGGTCACACCGCCGGCCAGCGCCAGCTCGCACTCGCCGTTGCGCAGGGCGTTCGCGGCCTGGTGGATGGCCACCAGCGACGACGAGCAGGCCGTGTCGACGCTGATCGCGGGTCCTTCGAAGCCGAAGGTGTACGCGACGCGGCCCGACGCGACGCTGCCGGCGTTGCCGCTCAGGAGGTAGCCCTCCATGTCCTCGGGGACGATGTGCACGCGGGAGGCGTAGTCGTGGTACATCACGCCGGTGAACACGCCGGTGCGGCTGCCGCGCAGGGCGGAGGCGGCGATGCCGGCGCTCTCCAGGGTCTCCCACGCGGTCTCCAGCAGCAGGCGCTGCTGCGGGTCCGTGGCCAGGGCCTCGCGCGGGGACATGCCGAAGAACCCGGGGTCGAAGTGGTCGGCGTCGTGCAGGAATCCGCCGTTACGGGTGTAGGAGGTGCCGGACCGCCCGGGGTCCGGGTCGTAGAGGTCGTCGAGGTCCCAGCCGCGGTCGGCCGGCCACTCGGTGACCGCGTCCACCTCGTCGGCGACCAGCCGCCACAGGTCCTCGGGCGAGGTGACACCGCCGGGATAGCGGCAGGCCATGCCCACGATCACGACGGGGTCCTCGGCCGTGGCGGCGGGAGCGGCCAGGGGGGCCGCGCTCCGGTCCGCGGGCCGTTCGTCGGAGATCCGTGCCGACAGGTAGGCGGCGAGGGCACCGGTGTTGGGGTGGTCGAAGACCAGGGTGGTGGGCAGGCGCAGACCGGTGGCCGTCTGCAGCCGGTTGCGGAGCTCGACGGCCGTCAGCGAGTCGAAGCCCAGCTCCTTGAAGGCGCGTTCGCCGTCCACGGCGGTGTCCGCGGAGTGCCCCAGCACCCCGGCGACATGGGTACGGACCAGCTCGGCCAGGACGCGGTCCCGCTCCCCGGGCGCGAGCGCGGCGAACCGCTGGGCGGGCGTGGCGCCGTCGCCGGTGCCGGCCGCGGCGCGGCGGCGGACGGCGGGGGCCAGCCCGCGCAGGAGCGGCGGGACGTCGTCCCGGCCGCGCAGCGCCGCGGCGTCCAGGCGGGTGACGGCCAGGACGGCCTCGTCCCGGCGGACGGCGGCGTCGAAGAGGTCCATGCCGTCCCGGGTGGTGAGCGGCAGCAGGCCCGAGCGCGCCATGCGCTTGATGTCGACGTCGTCCAGGTGGCCGGTGCTGGCGCTGGTCTCCTCCCACAGGCCCCAGGCGAGGGAGGTGGCGGGGAGTCCGAGGGCGTGGCGGTGGGCGGCGAGGGCGTCGAGGAAGGTGTTGCCCGCCGCGTAGTTGGCCTGTCCCGCGGTGCCGAGCAGGCCCGCGAGGGAGGAGAACAGTACGAAGGCGGACAGGCCCGCGTCGCGGGTGAGCTCGTGCAGGTTCCAGGCGGCGTCGGCCTTGGGCCGCAGCACCGCGTCGAGGCGGTCGGGGGTCAGGCCGGACAGCAGGCCGTCGTCGACCACGCCCGCGGTGTGGACCACGGCCGTCAGGGGGTGCTCGGCCGGGACCCGCGCCAGCGTCCGGGCCAGGGCCTCGCGGTCCGCGGTGTCGCAGGCGGCGAGCGTGACCTCGGCGCCCAGCTCCGTCAGCTCCGCGTGGAGTCCGGCCGCGCCCGGGGCGCCGGGGCCGCGCCGGCTGAGCAGGAGCAGGCGCGCGGCCCCGTGCCCGGTGACGAGGTGACGGGCCAGGGCGGCGCCCAGGGTGCCGGTGGCACCGGTGATCAGGACGGTGCCCTCGTGCCAGCGCGGTGCGGTGTTGTCCTCGGCCGCGGGGGAGCGGCGGGCCCGCGAGAGGCGCGGGACGAGGATCCGGCCCTCGCGCACGGCGGCCTGGGCCTCGCCGGAGGCCACGGCGGCGGCCAGCAGCGGGCCCGCCGTGGTGCCGTCGGCCGTCCCGTCGAGGTCGACGAGCAGGAACCGCCCCGGGTTCTCCGTGGCCGCCGAACGCAGCAGCCCCCAGACACCCGCGTGCGCGAGGCCGGTGACGTCGGTGCCGTCCCCGTCCCCGGCGGCCACCGCGCCGTGGGTCACCACGAGCAGCTTCGCGTCGGCGAAGCGCTCGTCCGCGAGCCAGTCGCGTGCCGTCCGCAGGACCTCGCGCGTGGCGGCGCGGGTGGCGTCGGCCAGGCCGCTCCCGTCCGGGCCCGCGTCCGCCGCCGGCAGCGGCAGGACGGCGACGGGAGGAGCGGCGGCCCCGCCCGCCACGGCGTCGGCCAGCTCGGGCAGACCGGCGTACGTACGGCCGACGCCGAGGCCCTGGCCGTGTGCGGCGTCGCCGAGCAGCACCCACTGCGCGAGATCGTCGGAGCCCCCGCCCGTGGCCGGTTCGGTCCGCTCCGCCCATTCCACACGGAACATGCCGTCCCGCGCGGTGCTGCCCGCCTCCGCCAGCGCGTCCTTCGACAGAGGCCGCAGGGTGAGCGAGCCGACACCGGCGACCGGCTGCCCCGTGCCGTCGGCCACCGTCAGCACGGCGCTCTGCGCGTCGGGGCCGGTGAGGGTCAGGCGGACGCGCAGGACCGTGGCACCGGTGGCGTGCACGCTGACGTCCGCCCAGGCGAACGGCAGCAGCGCGGGCCGCTCCTCCGCGGTCACGCCGGGCAGCAGGGTGTGCAGCGCGGCGTCGAGGAGGGCGGGATGGAGGGTGAACAGATGGGCGTCGGCGTGCTGTTCCTCGCCGAGGGCGACTTCGGCGAAGACGTCGTCGCCCAGGGTCCAGGCGCGGCGCAGCCCCTGGAAGGCCGGGCCGTACGCGTAGCCCTCGGCGGCCACCCGCTCGTAGGCGCCTGTCAGGTCCACCTCGGTGGCCCCGGCCGGCGGCCACACCAGCAGCTCGGCGTCCGGGGCGGGCTCCGCGGCGGGACGCAGGGTGCCCTCGGCGTGCAGTGTCCAGGACGGCTCGCCGCCGTCCTCGCCGTCGGGCCGGGAGTAGATGTGCAGGGCGCGCCGTCCCGAGTCGTCGGGTTCGCCGACGGACAGCTGGAGCTGGACGGCGCCCTTTTCGGGGAGTACGAGCGGGGCGGCGAGGGTGAGTTCTTCCACCGTGTCGCAGCCTGCTTGTTCGCCCGCGCGCAGTGCCATTTCCAGCAGGCCGGTGCCGGGTACGAGCACGGTGCCGGAGACGGCGTGGTCGGCCAGCCAGGGGTGGGTGCGGAGCGACAGGCGGCCGGTGAGGAGGTACGCGTCCCGGCCGGCCACTCCCAGCGCGGCGCCCAGCAGCGGGTGACCGGCGGTCACCAGGCCCAGCCCGGCGGCGTCACCGGGGGCGGCCGACGGGTCGAGCCAGTAGCGCTCGCGCTGGAAGGCGTACGTCGGCAGGTCGACGCGGCGGGCCCCGCTGCCGGTGAAGACCGTCTCCCAGTCCAGGGCGACGCCGCGGGTGAAGGCCTCGCCGAGCGAGAGCCAGAAGCGCTCCGGGCCGCCCTCGCCACGGCGCAGCGAACCCAGTACGGCGGCGTCGCGGCCGGTGGCCTCGATGGTCTCCTGCACGCCCACGGCCAGCACGGGGTGCGGGCTCGCCTCGACGAAGGTGGCGAACCCCTGCTCCACGAGGGCCCGCACGGCCTGCTCCAGTTCGACCGTCTGCCGCAGGTTGCGGTACCAGTAGTCGCCGTCGAGCTCGGTGCCGTCGACCCACTGGCCGGTGACGGTGGAGAAGAACGGGATGCTCGCCTTGCGGGGCCGCACGGGAGCCAGCAGCGTCGCCAGTTCGTCCCGCAGGAGCTCCACGTAGGCCGAGTGGGAGGCGTAGTCGACGTTGATGCGCCGCGCCCGGACGCCGTCGGCCTCGCAGGCGGCCAGGAGCTCCGTCAGGGCCTCCGTCTCGCCCGCGACGGCCACCGAGGAGGGGCCGTTGACGGCCGCGAGCTGGATGCGGTCGCCCCATGGGGCGACGCGCTCGCGCACCTCGTCGGCGGGCAGGGACACCGAGACCATGCCGCCCAGTCCGGCCAGCCCGCGGCCGATGGCCTGGCTGCGCAGCGTCACCACGCGGGCGGCGTCCTCCAGGGAGAGGATGCCGGCCACGCAGGCGGCCGCGATCTCGCCCTGCGAGTGGCCGACGACGGCCTGCGGCCGGACCCCGTGCGCGCGCCACAGCTCGGCCAGCGAGACCATCACGGCGAACAGGACGGGCTGGACGACGTCGACGCGTTCGACGGGCGGCGTGCCCTCGGCGCCGCGCAGCACGTCCTCCAGCGACCAGTCGGTGAACAGGGCCAGGGCGGCGCCGACCTCGGCCATGCGGGCGGCGAACACGGGCGAGGAGTCGAGCAGTTCGACGGCCATGCCGGTCCACTGCGAGCCCTGCCCGGGGAAGAGGAAGGCGGTCTTCGCCCCCGCGGCGGCGCGGCCGCGCGCCACGCCCGGCGCCGGCTCGTCCGCGGCCAGCGCCCGCAGCTGCGCGAGGGCGGCGTCCCGGTCGGGGGCGACGAGGACGGCGCGCTCCTCGAAGACGGCGCGCGAGGTGGCGAGGGACAGGCCCACGTCCGCGAGTCCGGCGTCCGCGAGTCCGGTGCCCGGCCCGTCCCCGAGCGCGGCCAGCAGCCGCTCCGCCTGGGCCGCCAGACCGGCGGGGGTCCTGGCGGACAGGGCCAACGGCACGGCGCCGAGCTCCATCGGGGCCACCCGCGCGGCGTCCGCGGGAGCGTCCTGGGCGGTGCCCTTTTCCGCGATGGCCCCCGCGATGCTCTCCCCCGCGATGCCCTCCGCGATGTCCTCGGCGGGCTGCTCGATGATGACGTGGGCGTTGGTGCCGCCCATGCCGAACGCGGAGACCGCGGCCCGGCGCGGCCTGTCCGTCTCCGGCCACGCGCGGGCCTCGGTGAGGAGGGCGACGGCGCCCGACTCCCAGTCGACGTGCGAGGTCGGCTCGTCGATGTGCAGGGTTCTGGGCAGCACGCCGTGGTGCATCGCCTGCACCATCTTGATGATGCCGCCGACGCCCGCGGCCGCCTGGGTGTGGCCGGTGTTGGACTTCAGGGAGCCCAGGAAGACCGGCTGCCCCTCGGGCCTGCCCTGGCCGTACGTGGCGAGGACGGCGCGCGCCTCGATCGGGTCGCCGAGCGTGGTGCCGGTGCCGTGGGCCTCGACCGCGTCGACGTCCGCGGCGGACAGGCCGGCGGAGGCGAGCGCCTGGCGGATGACGCGCTCCTGCGCCGGTCCGCTCGGGGCGGTGAGGCCGTTGGAGGCGCCGTCCTGGTTGACGGCCGAGCCGCGGATCACCGCGAGCACCCGGTGCCCGTTCTTCCGCGCGTCCGACAGCCGCTCCACCAGCAGCAGGCCGACGCCCTCCGACCAGGCGGTGCCGTCGGCGGCCGCCGCGAACGGCTTGCACCGCCCGTCCGGGGCGAGCCCGCGCAGCCGGGAGAACTCGACGAAGCCGGTCGGCGTGGACATCACCGCGGCGCCGCCGGCCAGGGCCAGGTCGCACTCGCCGCGGCGCAGCGCGTTCGCCGCCAGGTGCAGGGCCACCAGCGACGACGAGCACGCGGTGTCGACGGCGACCGCCGGGCCCTCCAGGCCGAAGGTGTAGGCGAGCCTGCCGGAGGCGATGCTGCCGGCGCTGCCGCTGTACAGGTAGCCCTCGAAGCCCTCCGCGGGCAGGTGCGGACGGGACCCGTAGTCCTGGTACATGAGGCCCGTGAACACCCCCGTGCGGCTGCCGCGGAGCTCCTGCGGGTCGATGCCCGCGCGCTCCATGGCCTCCCAGGCGGTCTCCAGCAGGAGCCGCTGCTGCGGGTCGGCGGCGAGCGCCTCGCGCGGCGAGAGCCCGAAGAACTCCGGCTCGAACAGGTCGGCGTCGTGCAGGAACCCGCCCTCGCGGACGTAGCTCTTGCCGGTGCGCCCGGGGTCCGCGTCGAAGAGGTCGTCCAGGTCCCAGCCGCGGTTGACGGGGAAGCCCGTCACCGCGTCCACCTCGTCGGCGACCAGCCGCCACAGGTCCTCGGGCGAGGCCACGCCACCGGGATAGCGGCAGGCCATGCCGACGATCGCGAGCGGTTCGTGTGCCTTTTCCTCCACTTCGCGCAGGCGCTTGCGCGCCTCGCGCGCGTCGGTGACGGCCCGCCTGAGGTACTCGCGGAGTTCCTTCTCGTCAGCCACGTGCGTTCAGCTCCAGAGAGTCGTGCCCGGCCTGTGCCGGTGGGAATGGGGGTGCGGTTCCGAGGCGCGGGTCAGTCGAGTTCGTCCACGAGGGCGAAGAGCTCTTCGTCGCTCGCCGACGCGAGGTCGTCGTGTCCGGTGTCGCCGGACACGGATCCGCTCGCCCCGCCGCCGGCCGCGGCGGCGAGGTCCAGCAGGGCGCGCAGCCGCTCGGTGATCCGGTCGTACGCGTCGCCGTCCATGGCCGCCGCCCGGAGCGCGGCCTCCACGCTGTCGAGCCCGGCGAGGGCCGGACCGGCGGCCGACGTGTCGTCGACGAGCTCTCCGCGCAGGTGGGCCGCGAGGTGGCCGGGGCTGGGGTGGTCGAACACCAGCGTGGTGGGCAGCCGCAGTCCGGTCGCCGCGTTGAGCCGGTTGCGCAGCTCCACGGCGGTCAGCGAGTCGAAGCCCAGCTCCTGGAAGGCACGGTCGGCCGCCACGGACGTGACGTCGGAGTGCCCCAGTACGCCGGCCACATGGGTACGGACGAGGTCGTTCAGCACCTGCTCCTGCTCGGGCGCGGGCAGCGCCGCCAGCTGTTCGGCCAGCGTCGGCCCGGCCCCGGTGCCGCCCGTGCCGCCCGTGCCGCCCGCGGCGGCCGACGGCCGCCGCGGAGCGCCGCGCACCAGGCCGCGCAGCAGCACCGGGGGCTCCGCGCCGGAGTCCCGCAGCGCGGCCACGGCCAGCCGGGTGACCGCGAGGACCGGCTCGCCCGTGGCGGGAGCCGCGTCGAACAGGGCCATCGCGTCGTCCGAGGCCAGGGGCAGCAGGCCCGAGCGCGCCAGGCGCTTGAGGTCCGCGTCGGCCAGGTGCCCCGAGAGAGTGCTGCTCTCCTGCCACAGGCCCCAGGCGAGGGAGGTGGCGGGGAGGCCGAGGGCGTGGCGGTGGGCGGCCAGCGCGTCGAGGAAGGTGTTGCCCGCCGCGTAGTTGGCCTGTCCCGCGGTGCCGAGCAGGCCCGCCACCGACGAGTACAGCACGAAGGCGGACAGGTCCGCGTCGCGCGTGAGCTCGTGCAGGTTCCACGCCGCGTCGATCTTGGGCCGCAGCACGTTCCGCAGCTGATCGTCCGTCATGCCCGTGAGCACGCCGTCCTCCAGGACGCCCGCGGTGTGGACCACGGCCGTCAGCGGGTGCTCGGCCGGGACCTGCGCCAGCGTCCGGGCCAGGGCCTCGCGGTCGACCACGTCGCAGGCGGCGAGCGTGACCTCGGCCCCCAGCCCGGTGAGCTCCGCGCGGAGCTCACCGGCGCCGGGCGCGTCCGCGCCGCGCCGGCTGAGGAGCAGCAGGCGGCGGGCGCCGTGCTCCGTGACGAGGTGGCGGGCCAGGACGGCGCCGAGGGCGCCGGTGGCACCGGTGATCAGCACCGTGCCCTCGTCCCAGCGCGGCGTCCCGCCCTCGCCGGCCGCCGGGCCCGTACGGCCCAGCCTCGGCACCAGGGCGCGGCCGGAGCGCACCGCGACCTGCGGCTCGCCCGTGCCCAGCGCCGTCTCCAGCGGGGTGCCCGGTGCCTCGGTGGCCGCCTCGTCGAGGTCCACGAGCACCAGGCGGCCCGGGTTCTCGGTCTGTGCCGAGCGCAGCAGGCCCCACACTCCGGCGTGTGCCAGGCCGGGGACGTCCTCGGCACCGGCGGCCACGGCCCCGCGGGTGACCACGGCGAGCCGGGCCCCTTCGAACCGCTCGTCCGCCAGCCACGCCCTGACCAGGCCGAGCGTGTCCAGCAGAGCCGCGTGGGCGGACTCCGCGACATCGGCTCCGCGCGCCGCGGCCTGCGCGGCCGGCGTGGCGAGGACCACATCCGGCACGGGGGCGCCCGCGGACACGTCCGCGGCGAGCGCGTCGAGACCGGCGTACCGGCGGGCCCGGTCCACGGACGGCAGGCCGTCGCCCAGCACGGCCCAGTCGGCCGGGTCCACCGGGCGGCCGGTGCCGTCCCCGGCCGACTGGGC
>NZ_JAINFC010000268.1 GCF_020740835.1 Streptomyces sp. UNOC14_S4 | reverse complement strand
CTTCTACCCACCGGGGGCTCCGCCCCCGGACCCCCGTTGGTGGTCGGTTGCGGCCGGTGGTCCGGTTGTGCCCACCCGTTCCGCCCCTAGCGGAACGCATGCCCACAACCGGAAGGCGACGGACTAGCGCACCTCATCAGGGGCGCGGGGAACTGCGCGACCAGCCCCCACCGGACCCGCAGCCGCGCGCGCAGCGCAAGACGCACCCCGGTAGGCGTACCGGACAGAACTCAGAGCGCCTCCAGCTGAGCGAGGAACCACCGCTCCGGCGGCAGAGCCGTCGCGGCCGCCGCCAGGCGCGAGGTGCGGGCCGCCCGTTCCCCGGGCGGCATGAGAAGCGCGGCGTGCAACGCCGCCGCCGTCGCCTCCACGTCGTACGGATTGACCACCAGCGCGTCGGGCCCCAGCTCCGCCACCGCCCCCGCCTCCCGCGACAGGACGAGCGCGCAGCCGTGGTCGGAGACGACGGGGACCTCCTTGGCGACCAGGTTCATGCCGTCGCGGATGGGGTTGACCAGGGCCACGTCCGCGAGGCGGTACGCCGCGAGGGAGCGGGCGAAGTCGTCCTTGACGTGCAGGGCCACCGGCTCCCAGTCGGCCGTGCCGAACGTCGCGTTGATGTCCCGGGCGACCCGGGCCACCTCGGCCGTGTAGTCGCGGTAGACCCGCAGGTCCTGCCGCGAGGGGTACGCGAAGGCGATGTGCACGACCTTGCCGTGCCACTCGGGGTGCTCCTCCAGCAGCCGCCGGTACGCGTGCAGGCCGCGCACGATGTTCTTGGACAGCTCGGTGCGGTCCACCCGGACGATCGTCCTGCGGTCCGGGCCCAGCTGCTCCCGGAGCGCGGCCAGCCGCTCCTCCACGTCCGGCCGGTGCGCGCGCTCGCGCAGGAACTCCGCGTCGGCGCCCAGGCCGTGCACCCCCAGCCGTACCGACCGCCCCTCGAACAGCACGGCCGTCCCGCCCGTACCGCCGCGGACCACCTCCGCCCCCAGCACGCGCTCGCAGCAGTCGGCGAACGCGTCCGCCCAGCGCTCGGTGAGGAAGGCCGCGCGGTCGCCGCCGAGCATGCCGCGCAGCACCTGCTCCGCCACGTCGTCCGGGAGCAGCCGGTAGTAGTCCGGCGGTGCCCACGGGGTGTGCTGGAAGTGGCCGACGCGCAGGTCCGGGCGGCTCTTCCGGAGCAGGCCCGGGACCAGGGCCAGGTGGTAGTCCTGCACGAGCACGGCCGCGCCCTGTGCCGCCTCCTCGGCGATCGCGTCCGCGAACGCGGCGTTGTACGCCTCGTACGCCGCCCACTGGCGGCGGAACTCCGCGTCGAAGACGGGGGCGAGCGGCGTCTCGTACAGCAGGTGGTGGACGAACCACAGGACGGAGTTCGCGATGCCGTTGTAGGCGGCGGCGAAGGTGTCCTGGTCGATGTCCAGCATGCGCACCCGGTGGCCGCCGGTGTCCCCGGTGTCGAGGCGGCGGCCCGCGCGCCGCACCGCCTCGCGGTCGCCGTCGCCGAGCGCCGCGCACACCCAGACGGCGCTCGCGTCCCGGCCGACGGCGCTGAGCCCCGACACGAGGCCGCCACCGCCGCGGCCGGCGGTGAGGCGGCCGTCGTCGGTCAGCTTGTACGACACCGGGCCGCGGTTGGAGGCGACGACGATGCGGGCTTCTTGCATGTGCGCATGCATGTGCTCTGCGGCCATGTGGCTGAGCCTTGCCGGACGGCCGAACGTTCAAACGTTCGTCCTGAACAGCACCCCGGCGGTGGTGCGGCCGTCCCACCCACCTGGGGGCTGCCGCCCCCTGGACCCCGGTTGCGCCTACTGGGGTGCGTCTTGTGCCCGGTGTGCGTCTGCCGGTCCGTCGTGGCTGGTCGCGCAGTTCCCCGCGCCCCTTACAGGGCGCTACGCCGCGCGGCGTTCCGTGTATTCGGGGACGTCCGCCATCGGGGGGCGTTCCTCCGTGTCCACCGCGTACGTGCGCGGCGTGAAGCCATCCGCCGTGCGTTCGAACTGGGTGAGGACAGGGCGGATCAGATGGCCGCGGGCCAGGCGGAGCTGGGCCGTGCGGTAGATGGCCGCGGCCATGCGGCCGAGGGCGCGGCCGTCCTGGTGGCGGTGGAGGCGGACGCCCACGTCGACCTGGGCGAGCGCGTCGAGGCCCACCGTGTGCAGGGCGTCCACGAGCAGGCCCAGCTCCACGCCGTAGCCGACCGGGAACGGCAGGCGCTCCAGCAGGGAGCGCCGCGCCGCGTATTCGCCGCCGAGGGGCTGGACGAAGCCGGCCAGCTGCGGCCAGTGCAGGTTGAGCAGCGGGCGGGCCACCAGCTCGGTGACGCGGCCGCCCTGCCCGGCGGCCTCGCCCAGCGGGCGGTCGTACATCGCCTTCACGAACTGCACGCCGGGGTCCGTCAGCAGGGGGCCGACGATGCCCGACACGAAGTCGGCGGAGAAGTCCCGCAGGTCGGAGTCTATGAAGCAGACGATGTCCCCGCCGGTCACCAGCAGCGAGCGCCAGAGCACCTCGCCCTTGCCCGGCAGCGCGGGCAGCCGCGGCAGGACCGAGTCCCGGTGCACCACGCGCGCCCCGGCCGCCGCGGCCACCTCGGCCGTGCGGTCCGTGGAACCGGAGTCCAGCACCACCAGCTCGTCCACCAGCGGCACGGCCTCGGACATCAGCTCGCGCCGGATCGTGGCCACGATGTCGCCGACCGTGGCCTCCTCGTTCAGCGCGGGCAGCACCACGCTCACCGTGGTGCCCGCGCCCCGTTTCGCCGTGAGCAGCTGGTCGAGCGGACGGTCTCCGACGGACCAGGACCGCCGGTCCAGCCAGCGCTCCACCTCTTCCAGCACGTGAACGACTCCTCGGTTCCCGGGTTCCTGTGACGCATCTCGCGACTCGGACGGCTGTCTCCGCCGCCCATACCTTCCGTTACAGTCTGAACAACGCGGAACGCCGACGTATGTCGGGGTCGCCGCGTGCACAAACGCCTGGGCCGCGCCCAGTGCCATACCGCTCATCCAGAGGGGCAGAGGGACACGGCCCGATGAAGCCCCGGCAACCCTCCAGCCGGTCTCGGTCATACGACGCGAGGCTCCCGGCGGGGAAGGTGCCAAATCCGTCTCGTGGCGACGTCCGCCGCGAGGAAGATGAGGAGAAAGGGCCTCGCCTCCATGGCTGTGCAGTCTGTTCAGGATTCAACGGCTTCCGTCGTCCCTCCCGGCTCCGCCGATTCCATCGATCTCGGTCCCGCCATCGCCCTCTCGTGCCGCGAGTGCGGGGAGCGCTCCACCCTCGGCCCCCTCTTCGCCTGCGCCGTCTGCTTCGGCCCGCTGGAGGTCGCGTACGAGCTTCCCGAAGGGGACCCCGAGGGCCTGCGTCGTCGCATCGAGGCCGGTCCGCCGAACATCTGGCGGTACGCCCCGCTGCTGCCCGTGCCCGCCGACGTCGCGGAGAAGCCTGGCCTCGACCCCGGTTTCACCCGGCTCGTCAAGGCCGACAATCTCGCCCGCGAACTGGGCGTCACCGGCGGCCTGTACGTCAAGGACGACTCCGGCAACCCGACGCACTCCTTCAAGGACCGCGTCGTCGCCATCGCCGTCGAGGCCGCGCGGGCCTTCGGCTTCACCACCCTGTCCTGCTCCTCCACCGGCAACCTCGCGGGGGCCGTGGGCGCGGCCGCCGCGCGCGCCGGCTTCGCGTCCTGCGTCTTCATCCCGCACGACCTGGAGGCGGGCAAGGTCGTGATGGCCGCGGTCTACGGCGGCGACCTCGTCGGCATCGAGGGCACCTACGACGACGTGAACCGCTTCTGCAGCGAGCTGATCGGCGACCCGCTGGGGGAGGGCTGGGGCTTCGTGAACGTGAACCTCCGCCCGTACTACGGCGAGGGCTCCAAGACCCTCGCGTACGAGATCTGCGAGCAGTTGGGCTGGCGGCTGCCCGACCAGCTGGTCGTCCCCGTCGCCTCGGGCTCCCAGCTCACGAAGATCGACAAGGGGCTGAAGGAGCTGATCGCCCTCGGGCTCGTCGAGGACCGGCCCTACAAGATCTTCGGCGCCCAGGCGGAGGGCTGCTCCCCGGTCTCCCGGGCCTTCAAGGACGGGCACGACGTGGTGCGGCCGGTGAAGCCGGACACGATCGCGAAGTCGCTGGCGATCGGCAACCCGGCGGACGGGCCGTACGTGCTCGACATCGCCCGGCGCACGGGCGGGGCCGTCGAGGACGTCACGGACGAGGAGATCGTGGACGCGATCCGGCTGCTCGCCCGCACGGAGGGGATCTTCGCGGAGACGGCGGGCGGGGTGACGGTGGGCGTGGCCCGGAAGCTGTTCGCGGCGGGGGTGCTGGATCCGTCGCTGACGACGGTCGTCCTCAACACGGGGGACGGGCTGAAGACGCTCGACGCGGTGGCGGCGGGGCCTTCGGCGACGATCAGGCCGACGCTTCAGGCTTTCCGGGCGGCGGGGTTCGGTACTTCGCGTTGAGCCTGGTCCGGGGCTTCGCCCCGGGCCCCGCCAGGGGCTTCGCCCCTGGACCCCGCGCCTAGTGGGGTGCCTCTTGTGCTTGGTGCGCGGCTGCCGGTCCGTCGTGGCTGCTCGCGCAGTTCCCCGCGCCCCTATGGGGCGCTCGACAACAGAAGGTGAACCCATGAGCGTTACCGTGCGTATTCCGACCATCCTGCGTACCTACACCGGTGGGCAGGCCGAAGTGTCCGCCGAGGGGGCGACGCTCGCCGAGGTGATCGCCGACCTCGACAGGAACCACGCCGGCATCGGCGCCCGTGTCCTCGACGAGCAGGGGAAGTTGCGGCGGTTCGTCAACGTGTACGTCAACGACGACGACGTCCGCTTCGAGGGCGGGCTCGCCGCCGCCACCCCCGACGGGGCCGGCGTCTCGATCATTCCCGCCGTCGCCGGAGGCTGAACTTTACGCAGGACCCCTGCGGAACGACCCCGGAATCGCCCCGTCCATGAAGCGGACGGGGCGATTCCGTGCTGTTGAGCGCGATACAGTTGGGGCGATCCCCCTCCGGCGTCAGTGCCGAACACATATGAGAACCCGTCAAGTTGTGCCCGAACTGTGTGTGCGAATTGTCGGGTTGATTGTGGTATGCCCAGCCCGACTTGCCCTGGAATCACCGGAGTTGGGCATGTTTCGGCGATCGGGGCGGCCGGGAATTCTCGTCCGAGTGACCTGTTGCAGACGGCATCCGTGCAGATACATTCAGCCGCGGTCGACGCGTTCCGGCGCACACCAACGGGATTCCTCCTGCCGATGGCGGGGGAGTGTCCTGGGGGTGAGGTCTGACCCGGGTCCGCGAAGTGCGGTCCTGTGCAAGGGCCAGTAATAGGGGAGTTAGGCATGGCTCAGGGCACCGTCAAGTGGTTCAACGCGGAGAAGGGGTACGGCTTCATCGCGGTCGACGGTGGTGCGGATGTATTCGTCCACTACAGCGCGATCCAGATGGACGGTTACCGCACCCTCGAAGAGGGGCAGCGCGTGGAGTTCGAGATCTCGCAGGGCCAGAAGGGGCCCCAGGCGGACATGGTCAAGATCAGCGGCTGACCTTGGCGCATCGACCACCGATTCACTCCAGCTCGCCGAAGGACCCGTACCCGCATCACCGGGTGCGGGTCCTTCGTGTGTCCGCGATCGATCGCCGCGATCGATCGCCGGGCGTGCGCCCCTGGGGGTCGCTTGCGCCCTCGGTCGCCGCCGGGAGGCCCCCCGGTGCCACGCGAGCATGGATCCCGTCCATACCGCTTGCACTCGCAGGGGTCGAGTGCTAATCATTGGCGTTAGCACTCTCCGAGTGAGAGTGACAGATTTGGACCGTCGGTGAGGTCGGCGAGTCGGGCGGGGCAAGGAACCGCCGGGCCCGCGGGCCGTCCGTCGCGGGCGCCAGCGCGGTCCGGAGCAATCCACCCCAGTCCTGGGAGGACCACTTCACATGGCCAAGATCATCGCGTTCGACGAGGAGGCACGGCGCGGTCTCGAGCGCGGGATGAACCAGCTCGCCGACGCCGTCAAGGTCACCCTCGGCCCCAAGGGCCGGAACGTCGTCCTCGAGAAGAAGTGGGGCGCCCCCACGATCACCAACGATGGTGTCTCCATCGCCAAGGAGATCGAGCTCGAGGACCCGTACGAGAAGATCGGCGCCGAGCTGGTCAAGGAGGTCGCGAAGAAGACGGACGACGTCGCCGGTGACGGCACGACGACCGCGACCGTCCTCGCCCAGGCGCTGGTCCGCGAGGGTCTGCGCAACGTGGCCGCGGGTGCCAACCCGATGGCCCTGAAGCGCGGTATCGAGAAGGCCGTCGAGGCCGTCTCGGGTGCGCTGCTCGACCAGGCCAAGGAGGTCGAGACCAAGGAGCAGATCGCCTCCACCGCCTCCATCTCCGCCGCCGACACCCAGATCGGCGAGCTGATCGCCGAGGCCATGGACAAGGTCGGCAAGGAAGGCGTCATCACCGTCGAGGAGTCCCAGACCTTCGGTCTGGAGCTGGAGCTCACCGAGGGTATGCGCTTCGACAAGGGCTACATCTCGGCGTACTTCGCCACCGACATGGAGCGTATGGAGGCCTCCCTCGAGGACCCGTACATCCTGATCGTCAACTCGAAGATCGGCTCGGTCAAGGACCTGCTGCCGCTCCTCGAGAAGGTCATGCAGTCCGGCAAGCCGCTGCTGATCATCGCCGAGGACGTCGAGGGCGAGGCCCTGTCGACCCTGGTGGTCAACAAGATCCGCGGCACCTTCAAGTCCGTCGCCGTCAAGGCCCCGGGCTTCGGCGACCGCCGCAAGGCCATGCTCGGCGACATCGCCATCCTCACCGGTGGCACGGTCATCTCCGAGGAGGTCGGCCTCAAGCTGGAGAACGCCGGTCTCGACCTGCTCGGCCGCGCCCGCAAGGTCGTCATCACCAAGGACGAGACGACCATCGTCGACGGTGCCGGTGACAGCGACCAGGTCCAGGGCCGCGTCAACCAGATCCGCGCCGAGATCGAGAACAGCGACTCCGACTACGACCGCGAGAAGCTGCAGGAGCGCCTGGCGAAGCTGGCCGGCGGCGTGGCCGTCATCAAGGCCGGTGCCGCCACCGAGGTGGAGCTCAAGGAGCGCAAGCACCGTATCGAGGACGCCGTCCGCAACGCCAAGGCCGCGGTCGAGGAGGGCATCGTCGCCGGTGGTGGCGTGGCCCTGCTCCAGGCCTCCGCGGTCTTCGAGAAGCTGGACCTCGAGGGTGACGAGGCCACCGGTGCCAACGCCGTGCGCCTGGCCCTGGAGGCCCCGCTGAAGCAGATCGCCGTCAACGGTGGTCTCGAGGGCGGCGTCGTCGTGGAGAAGGTCCGCAACCTGGCCGTCGGCCACGGTCTGAACGCCGCGACCGGTGAGTACGTCGACATGATCGCCGAGGGCATCATCGACCCGGCCAAGGTCACGCGTTCCGCGCTGCAGAACGCCGCGTCCATCGCCGCGCTGTTCCTGACCACCGAGGCCGTCATCGCCGACAAGCCGGAGAAGGCCGCCGCGGCCGCTCCGGGCGGCATGCCGGGCGGTGACATGGACTTCTGATCCTCACCGGATCATTCGTCCTGAACGCACGCCGAGGGCGGCACTCCCTGCACGGGGGTGCCGCCCTTTCGGCTTGCGGTCCGCCCGGTGAAACCGAAGAAGTACGTGGCCAGGAAGCCCGCGAGATAGCCGATCAGCAGGCCCGCCCCGTACAGCGCCGCCGCCGGGCCCGGGCCGTCGCTGCCGTTCAGCAGGGGGAAGAGGGCCCAGCCCGACGGGCCGATGGCCGTGGCGCCCACCGTGTGGCCGGACTGCGCCAGCAGGCCGACGAAGCCGCCGCCGAAGGCACCGCCCACGCACGCCGTGAGGAACGGGCGGCCCAGCGGCAGCGAGACGCCGTAGATGAGGGGTTCGCCGATGCCCAGCAGCCCGGCGGGCAGGGCCGAGCGGACCGTCCTGCGCACCGACCCGTCGTCGCGCAGCCGGACATGGACCGCGAGCGCCGCGCCCACCTGGCCCGCGCCCGCCATCGACAGGAGGGGCAGCAGCACCGTGTAGCCCTGCTGCTGGATCAGCGTCGCGTGGATCGGGATCAGGGCCTGGTGCAGGCCCAGCAGCACCAGGGGCAGGAACAGCCCGCCCAGGAGGAAGCCCGCGGCCGCGCCCCCGTTCGACAGCAGCCAGTCGGCGCCGTGGCCGATCGCCGTGGCGGCCCGGCCCGCCACGGACATCAGCCCGTACAGCGTGACCAGGCCGGCGACCAGGACCGTGAGCGTCGGGGTGAGCAGCACGTCCAGGGCCTCCGGTACGCGGTGGCGGCACCACTTCTCGACCCGCACCGCCAGCAGCGCGGCGGCCAGCGCGCCCAGGACCCCGCCCTCGCCCGGCACCAGGCGCTCGCCGAAGACGTCGATCCGGACGACGCCCCCGAACACCGTGACCGCCGCGACCGCGCCGCCCAGGACCGGGGTGCCGCCGAACTCCTTCGCCGTGTTGACGCCGACGAACACCGCGATCAGCGCCATGAAGCCCGAGGCCACGGCCACCAGCGCGGGCACGAGCCCCGGCAGCAGGCGGGTGTTGGCCAGCAGCCCGGCCAGGGCCGCGACGATGCCGCAGCCGATCAGCGCCGGGATCAGCGGTACGAACACGGCGGCGATCCGGCGCAGCAGCAGCCTTCCCGGCGTGGCGTTGCGCGCGGCCCGCTCCGCCCGGAGGGCCGCCCCCCGCTCGGCGAGGGAATCGGCGAGCGACTCGGTCAGGGACTCGGTCAGGGACCCGGCGAGCGGGGCGGCGAGCGCTTCGACGGCGACCGGCGGTGGTGCCGCGGACCGTAGCCGTTCCAGTTCCGGCGCCACCCGCGCGACCGTGCCCGGCCCGAGCACGACCTGGTACGACGTGCCGCCGTCGACCACGCCCAGTACGCCGGGCAGGGCCCGCAGCTCGGCGTCGCGGACGAGCGCGCGGTCGTGGAGCTCCAGGCGCAGCCGGGTCATGCAGTGGGCGACGGAGGCGAGGTTCGCGGCGCCGCCGAGGAGGGGGAGCAGCGCGGCGGCGGTGCCGGTGTGCCGGTCGGGGCCGTGGTCGTACGGCGTGGCGGGTGACGCCTCCGGCGGTGGTGTTCCGGGTGGGGTCATGCCCCCAGGATCGCCGCCGTCAGCTCGGTCGGCCTCCCGTGGCCGTGTGCAGTGCCGCGCGCAGGTGGCCGCCGGATGCCTCCAGCAGCCGGGCCGCGGTGGGCCCGTCGACGCCGCCGAGGAGGACGAGGACGGCGTTCTTCACCTCGCCGCCGGTCTCCGCCAGGGCGGCCTCCGTCTCCGCCTCGGAGGCCCCGGTGGCCAGGGCGACGATGCGGCGCGAGCGGACGCGCAGCTTCTCGTTGGAGGCGCGGACGTCGACCATCAGATTCCCGTAGGTCTTGCCGAGCCGGATCATGGTGATGGTCGAGAGCATGTTGAGGACGAGCTTCTGCGCCGTGCCCGCCTTCAGCCGGGTGGAGCCGGTGAGCAGTTCCGGGCCCACGACGACCTCGATGGCGTGGTCGGCGGCGGCGCCCAGCGGCGAACCCGCGTTGCAGGAGAGGCCGATGGTGAGCGCGCCCGCGACCCGCGCGTGGGTCACGGCGCCGAGGGCGTACGGGGTGCGGCCGGAGGCCGAGACTCCGACGACGGTGTCGTCCGGGCCGACACCGAGGGCCGCGAGGTCCCCGGCGGCGAGCTCGGCGCTGTCCTCCGCGCCCTCCACCGCCGTGACCAGGGCGGGCGTGCCGCCCGCGATCAGGCCGACGACCTGGCCGGGTTCGGTGTTGAAGGTCGGCGGGCACTCGCTGGCGTCGAGCACGCCGAGCCGTCCGGCCGTGCCGGCGCCCGCGTAGACGAGTCTGCCGCCGCGCGCCATGCGGGCCGCGGTCGCGTCGATCGCGGCGGCCAGTTCGGGGAGCCGGGCGGCGACGGCGCCCGCGACACCGGCGTCCTCACCGTTCATGATCGTCGCGATGTCGAGGGTCGGCAGCCGGTCGATGTCCGCGAGCTCGGGGCGGAACGCCTCGGTGGTGAGGGCGGCGAGCTGGGCTCCGAGCGCCGCGCGGGCGGGCGAGTCCGGTGAGTCCGGCGAGTCGGGCGAGTACATGGTGCGGCGCCTTTCCGTGGCCGGGACCGCGGCCGTGGGGGAGCCGGCGGTTCAGCGGGTCTTACGCGGAGGGATTCAGTGGTGGGG